>JAHJLI010000022.1 GCA_018821785.1 Pseudomonadota bacterium | reverse complement strand
TAACCCATAACCGCTATTTCGCCTGGGCAATTTTTGCGATAATCGTCGGCCAGCTCTTTGATTTATTTGATGGGAGAATGGCGGAAAAACATGGGGGGACGAAATATGGTCCGTACTTGGACGATATTGCCGATTTTGTCAGTTTCGGTCTTTCTCCTGCCTATGTTATTGCCTTAAAAGCCGGATCGTGGGCCTGGATTTTCGGTCTGATTTATCTTTCAGGAGTGGCCTATCGATTGATCCGCTTTGTCGTAGTTGATAAAAAGCGTACGGATCTGCCCTACGGGATATTTAACGGGTTACCGAGTCCAGCCGGAGCGCTTGTCGTGCTGGGGGCCGCTTTGGTGGTACCTGTCGATTATTTGTGGATTGTGGCGATATCATCAACTGCACTCATGGTCAGCCATTTGCGTTTTGCCCACTTTGGCAGGGTAATTCTCAAACAGGTCCCCAAACCGCTGTTTTTTTTGGCCTGCGCGGCCCTGGTTTTGGCTATTTCCTTTATTGTGAAAACGAAAAACGTGCAGATGTTTGGTTACCTGATTCTCTTCACCGTGTTGACGTATATGATTGTCGGCAGGAAATGTTTGAAATTAAAAAACTGAATTGTGTCGGGTATGATTTCTGACGACACGACTTATCCTGAACTTTGGGGCGGTTTAAAAATAACCACCGCTTGTTTAGCCATTTCTTAACCGCTCCTAAATCCCGTTTACGAAATAAACGGATTATTAATTGTTATACGTCAGGTACGGCTGAAAGTCCAGAATTCGGGGCAAAGCATGGCAAGGAAAGGGATCAGTTCAAGGCGGCCGACTATCATGTCGAGGATAAAAATACTCTTGCTGACCCAATGGAGATTGCCGAAACTGGCCATCGGTCCGATATCGCCGAAGCCAGGGCCGATGTTGCCGAGAGTCGCCGCTGTTCCGATAAAGCCAATGATTGCGTTCTGCTCGATCATGGTCACCACAAGTCCCGAAAAAAGCATCAATACCAGATAGAACAAGACAAAGCTGAGCATCTGCCGCTGTATATCCTCCGGGACGGTCACCCGGTCGATTTTGATGGGCAGGACCGCTTTGGGATGGATTATCTGATCGATCTCCCTTTTTAAAAACCTTCCGATAAAAAGCACCCTGATTACCTTGACGCCGCCCCCCGCAGAACCGGCACAACCGCCAATGAGCATCATCGCAAATAAAACAGTCTGGGCTGGAATCGCCCACAGGGCAAAATCTGCTGAAGCAAAGCCGGTGGTGGTAAGAATCGAGGCCACTTGGAAGGTGCTGTCACGAAGACTGGCGGAGATGGCAGCGTTAGGCACGGTGAACAAAATGGCAGCAAGAAAAAGAGAAGAGAAAATCGTTATAGCCAGATAGAAGAGGAACTCGTCATTGGTGAAGAGAGCCCGGCCTTTACCTTTGATAAAGCATTTGTATTGCAGGGCGAAGTTGGCGCCGGCGAGGACCATGAAGAGAGTGACAATCCAGGTGATGGCTGAACTCTGGTAGCCCATGATTGATTGCGGGTTCGGCGAAAACCCCCCGGCGGCCATGGTCGTAAAGGAATTGCAGATTGCGTCGAAGAGCGGCATGCCCGCAAAAACCAGGCAGACAATTTCTAGCAAAGTTAGCAGGAGGTAGATAAGCCAGAGTGCTTTAGCCGTATGGGCAACGCGTGGGGTAAACTTTTCCTCGGTTGGACCGGGCGCCTCGGCGAAGAAGATTCTCCTGCCGGCGACCCCAAACTGGGGCAAAATGGCAACGAATAAAACAATGATCCCCATGCCGCCCAGCCACTGGATAAGGCTGCGCCAGAAGAAAAAAGCCTTGGGATACAGGGTGAAATCAATGAGAATCGTTGCCCCGGTTGTGGTAAATCCGGACACCGATTCAAAGTAGGCATCAAGAGGAGAAAG
This sequence comes from Pseudomonadota bacterium, assembly GCA_018821785.1. Classification (GTDB taxonomy): domain Bacteria; phylum Desulfobacterota; class Desulfobulbia; order Desulfobulbales; family Desulfocapsaceae; genus Desulforhopalus_A. The sequence goes on along the minus strand of JAHJLI010000022.1, from coordinate 11,014 downwards.
ACCTGAAAACACGAAAGGAATAGCACCGATTGCCGCTACGACAATCCAGGTAAGGGTGACGATAAGCAGTCCCTCGGTGCGTTTCAACGCATCAAAATTTCGACTGGTACGCCCATGCCAGCGGCAAAAAAGGCCGAGGGTTAAGGAGCAGAGGGAGGCGACAAGAAACGGCAGGGCCGAGCTGGCGTCCTCTTCAACAAAGGCAACAATAATAGGTAGAAGGAAAATAGCTCCGAAGGCGATGAGAATTATTCCAAACGCACTGGAGATAAGCCGTGGGTTCATGCGAAAAAGAATTCCATAATCTTGTCCGAGTCTTCCTGCATGCTGAAGATCTTTAGACGATCGCGCGGGCAGAGAGAACTTTCTCCGTTGGGGATTATCACCTTGTGGCCGCGGATGATTACGCCGATAATCGCATTAACCGGGAGTCTCATGTCTTTAATGTGAATTTCCTGGAAAGTGTCGGGCAGGGTTAATCGCAACACCTCGCCTTTTCCTCCCTCTATAAGGGCGATGACATCTACATTTTGGGCCTGCACGCGGTTCAGCACCTCGGTAAGTGCCGAGGCCTTGGGGGATACTATCACGTCGATGCCGACATGTTCGAAAAGCTCGTAGTTTTGCGTGTTGCCGACCCTGGTGACTATCCGCTTAGCACCAAGCTGTTTGATCAAAAGAGAACACAGGAGGTTTTTTTCATCATTATCAGTAGTGCAGATACAGGCGTCGGCTGAAGCGATTGCTTCACTTTCAAGCAATTCAAGATCGGTTCCGTTGCCTTGTAGAACCAGGGTTTTTTTCAGTGAGTCGGCAAGGAAGGCGCAGCGTTGAGGGTTCTGCTCGATAATTTTGACCTTTATGCCGGTTTTTTCGAGTTTTTCAGCGAGCATGAAACCGACACTTCCACCGCCGATGATCGACACGGTTTTAACCTTCCGGTCATGCTTGAAAAAATCGGCCGCCAGGGTGTCGAGGGCCATACCGGTGCCGATGAAAAACACCTTGTCATGCAGGCGGATGGTCGTCGCTCCATTGGGGATAAAAAGTTTGCCCTCGCGGGTGATGCCGGGAATGAGAACATTTTTAGGGAATTTGCAATCCTTGATTACCTTGTCGACGATTGTCGAATTTTCCTTGATGCGATACTCAAAAAGTTTCGCCTTGCCACCGGCAAGAAATTCCACGTCAAGCGCCTCCGGTACAGAAATTATTCGAAAGATATCCTGGGTGAGGAGTTGTTCCGGCCAGATAATGGAATCAATGTCGTAGCGTGTTTGGTAATGGTTATGAGTGAGGGAAGAGAAATTCTTGTAGAGTGAGGCCTTGCCAATGAAACAGATGGTTTCGGTATCGGCAATTTTTTTCATTGTCCAGCAGGCGACAATGTTTGCTTCATCAATTGCTGAACAGGCAATAAAAAGCTCGGATTTTTTCGCCTCGATTTTTTCCAGAACCGCTATATCTCCACCACTTCCTTCAACAAGGCTGACATCCAGGTTGTTGAACTTTTCGCTCAGTTCGCCGCTGTCGTGGAGTATGGTGATATTATGTTGCTGGTGCAGTCGTGCGGCCACTAGATAGCTGAATTCAGTAGTCCCGTATATCAGTATTTCCATGGTAAATTTAAGAAAACGCGGGGGGCAAAAGTGACTGCAGTGAAGAAGTAACAATTCGATTATGACCAATAACATTCATATACTATATACCATTGTTTGGCGGCTGGTGCATCAGCATTTTTCCAGCAACTGCAATGTTAGGCGAGGATGTCGTTGGATGGGCTGGGAGCTGTATAACTACAGCCTCTCCACTACTAAGATCTAATGTTGGTCGGTAGCCGCTTTTTTCATGCTTTTTGCTTGTAAAGTTATTTTCGGCCTTGAATCTTTCTTGCCAAGAATTACCTTGTAAAAGATGAATTTATTAAGTACATTGCAAAGGTTAAATAAAAATAGCACACTCTTTTCTTGATATCTTACGCTGTAACTCCATTAGTTTCGATACCTTAAAAGTTTTTGCTGCAAATTTCAAAAAGAAGGAAACCAGCATGAAACTTTTTATAGGTAGCCTACCTTACAATATTACCGAACCCGAGCTATCTGAACTTTGTGGTCAATATGGCAATGTTGTGAGTGCCAAGCTGGTTATTGACCAATTCTCCGGTCAATCAAAAGGATTTGGTTTTATTGAGATGTCCACCCGATCGGAAGGGCACAAGGTAATGGAAGGGTTGAACGGAAAAGATTACAAGCATAGAACACTGGTCTGCAACGAGGCGAAACCTCCAGTCAAAAAAGGTGCTCGGCGTAGATAGTCCAGTCTCCTGCAAGTATAGATATGATGATCCCCGAAAATACAATTACTGAGTGTGTCGATGCGATGCACTCAGTTTGTTCACAATGGTTCCTTAGTGGAACCAACCACACAACTGTGCGATAAAATCGCATAATGCACAAGGAGTAGTTACAATGGCTGAAGGAACAGTAAAATGGTTTAATGATTCAAAAGGTTTTGGTTTTATCGAGCAAGATGGTGGCAAGGATGTATTCGTACATCACACTGCTATCAAAGCAGAGGGCTTTAAGTCTCTCCAAGAGGGAGAGCGGGTAAGCTTCGACGTGGTCGAAGGTGCCAAAGGTCCGGCTGCGGCCAATGTCGTCAAACGCTAATAGTACATTGCGTTAAAATATTTTCATCCTTGCCTCTGTTTGTGGCAGGGATGAAAAATGTCGGCAAGCCTAAGCGAACGGATTGTTGCTGAAAGCAGAGAGTTAGGTTCGGTTCTCCATTGATGTTGTTTTGGAGAAGCGACTGCAAAGAAACGATCCGTTTTAGAATAATATTAACGCTTCAAGAGTTGCTATATCCCACCTATTTCGTCTCCTCAATTTCTTCAGTACTATTTTCCATCATTTTCGATTCCCCCCCCGATTGTCAAAATTATTTTTGCCGTTGCCGTTTTTTTCCTTACCAATAGTTTGTCTCTTTTCAAAATAGTTTAGGTGAGAATTTTTTCGTTTTCTCAAGGAGGTAGAGAGACATCAAGAAATTCATTGCCTCGCCACTGTCTTCTGGGGGCGCCCAGGTTGCGAAGTCTTTGTCGGCGTTTGCTTGATAGGGCCCGGGTTTTACCTCGAAAAGGACAGTGTCATCATGTAAAGCAAGAAAGGTGTGGAATATTCCAGGTTCACAGTCGAAACCGAATTCGTCAGTACCGGACGCCAGTGTTATAGCCTCCTGCACTGCGCCATATGAAGTGAAGACAATACACAAGAGCGCACCTTGCAGAACGATGACCGACTCAGGTTTTGGTGGATGAAGGTGGCGGTGGGGGCGAATATAGCTGAAGGGCTGGATGGCATTGAGCATCCGGTGCAAAGGGGCTTCCGGCCCTTTGTGGAAAGGAAGGATAATCCGTTTGCGGGCGCTCATTCTGGATGCCTCGATTGCTTGTTGCACAAGGGCCGTCCCAATGATGGTGGTCGGGCCTGTTGGAGCGTTAAGGGCTTTTAACAGTGAAAACATTAGTGTCACCTCAATAAAAAAAACAGCAAGGCTGTACCCATCTAGGCGGAAAAGGGTTCGGACGAAGCTTGTTTCATATCCTTCTACGTGTCGAAGCGCTTGATAAAATTATCAATGAGCAGGCGAGAGATGGAAATTTTTGATGGCAGGACCGGCAGCTCTGCCACAGAAAACCACCCGGCGTCTTCAAGTTCCTGGTTATCAATGCGGATGTCTCCGCTGGCATAGGTGGAAGTGAACCCGATCATTAGCGAGTGGGGAAAGGGCCAGGGTTGGCTGGCAACATATTGAACGTTACTGATACTGATGGCTACTTCCTCGAAAACCTCACGGCTGACTGCCTCTTCGAGGGTTTCACCGGGCTCGACGAAACCCGCCAGGGTGCTGTACATACCGGCAGGGAAACGGGGGGCTCTTGCGAGAAGAATAGAGTCGTCACGGATGACCGACATGATCACTGCAGGAGAGAGTCTTGGGTAACTGATAAAATTGCAGTTAGGGCATTTTCGGGCAAGCTCGGTTCGTCGATCGACCATGATAGAGCCGCATTTTCCGCAGAATCGATGTTCACGGTGCCAGTGGACAATCTGGATTGCCCGGCCGGCGAGACAGAAAATGTCGTCGTCAAGCGTACCGAAAAGACTGCGCAAATCACGAAACTCCATGCCTGGCAGTTCAGGATGATCGTCCCCGAGAGCGGCAACGAAACAATTGGCGGTAGCATACTTGCCAAGATATCTAGTGAAAATTGGCTGCAGACCCAGTTGCTCTGGATCTTTCGTGCAGATTGCCACCGATTCATTCTCTGGCGATTGGACGAGAAGCCTGGATTTTTCAAAGATGAACCACCAGCTGCAAGTTGTCGACTCATGTGGGTGGACACCTGATACAAAAGGAGTTCTGAGAGCGAAAGGGGAATTCATGAAGTCTTTTAGGTGTAAGTGACAATTGTTGTTTCAAGTAGGCGATACCTCTACAGGCGACTACCCAAAACCGATAAGTTATGATCAGACTGCTCTGGATTTTACAGAGGTACGGGGTTGTTGCCGTAAAAGGCATGATTGCATGACTAGTAAGCAAAGGCTCCATGGATGCGCCATTTTATCTCCTTGCTGATTATCTGTTGATGTATTGCCATTCCGATGGTAAAAAGTCAAGAAGTGCAAGTGAAAATATCTGTGATTTGCCGCAGTTAGTTCCCCGGCTTCTTTTTTATGGAAAAACCTTTCCGGATTCCAGATAATTATAGGGTAGGCGACTGTTGCGGGTGCTTTGCTGAGAGCTGGAAAAAATGGGGGAAAATACGTGAAGGTACTTATAGCAGAAGATGAATTTACAACCCGGATGATGGTTCAGGTATGTCTCGAAAACTGGGGCTATCGCGTTGAAAGCGTGACCAATGGCAATGATGCCTTGGCTGCTTTGCAGAAGCCGGATGCACCACATATAGCAATTCTTGACTGGGAAATGCCGGAAATGGATGGGGTCGAGGTATGCCGGCGGGCGAAGGAGTTGGAAAGTATCAATCCGCCCTATATCTTGCTGCTGACCGGCCGGGACAGTAAAACCGATATAGTGAAGGGCTTTGATGCCGGTGCCGATGATTATATGACCAAACCCTTTAATGATAATGAGCTTCGGGCAAGGGTAAGGGTGGCAGAACGGTTGGTGCGCACCCAATCTTCCTTGTCGGAATCGGTGGCGGAACTAAAGGAGGCATTGAATCAGGTGGAGATGCTTGAGAACAGCATAGAGGTTTGCCTCGACTGTCAGAAGATTTTCAGTCCCTACGACGGGCAGTGGTATGGGGTGCGAGATATCCTCAAAAATGGCACCGACCCCCGGTTTATTGTCGATACCTGCCCCGGTTGCGTCAAGAAGTAGCAGACTCCTGTCTTAGCTACTGACTGGCCAAGGCAGGATTGGGCAGGTCTTCGAAGTGCGTGACGCTTACATCCCCACGGCAAACATTGCTTCTAGATCGTGCCGGGAATAGGCCTTGAAAGCCAACATTGTCTCTGTTTTAAGGATAGCCTGAATAACGTGCATTTTTTTGGTAACGAGGTCGGCCAGTGCATCGTTGGCGGCGACGCGCACAATGGCCACAAGGTCATAATTTCCGCTTACTGAATAGACTTCGGAGATTCCAGGAAGAGCCTTCAGCTGTTCCGCCACTTCATTGATTTTTGTCCGTTCCACATTCATCAGAATTATCGATGTAACCATGTGTTCTCCTCTATACTGTTTTACCGCTGTTTGAATTTCTCAGAAAATGAATGAGTGTCACTCACTGAACAGTAGCGTTTTTGAGTATCTTTGACAATCAGCAGATGGATTTTTCTTGTCTTTCTCCGGCTTGCAGGTGACAATACTATCCTAAGCTCGATAAACGGGATTTTTTATGATACCCCTTTTGGGGTACTCTTTTCAGCCCCCCTAAGGGACTATAAAAAGTTAATGCTGCAGTACTCCATATTTATTAACCGATCATTGCAAATATGACCGAAGGTCAAGAATAATCAATAGCCAGGAGAGAACCATGTTGCAATTTTTAAAGGATATGTCTATCAGAACCAAAATTGCTGGTTTTGTTATCCCTTCTACCATCGCCTTTGGTGTGGTTATGACAATTTTAGCGTTATCTTTGCTTAATGATTATAAAAATTCCTCCCAAAAAGATTTTGTTGCGGTTATCCACAATATCCAAAAAATGGAGAAAACCGACGCGACCAGCAAAAACACCGAAGAGCTTTTAAAAAACATTGCCGGAAAAGCTGATGACAAAATGAACACCATCGGTATCATTTTCATATCCATAGTCGCTGCTGTTATCGTCATGGCAACTATTGGCGCAATGATAATTTCCAGCCTTATCGCAAAACCTGTTCAAAGAGTTGCCACAGGACTTGAGAATATAAGCTCTGGGGATGCGGATCTTACCCAAAGACTTCCTGTGACAGGCAATGATGAAACCGGAAAAGTTTCGCGGTTTTTCAACACTTTCTTGGAGAATCTCCAGAAAATTATTAAAAAACTTCAAGGGGATGCGGATCAATTGAATAACGCAGCAATTTCAATTCATAGTGCCCTGCAGATAATTGAAGAAAAAGCCGCTTCGACCAAGACCGTTTCGCAAACAGTTTTCCGTTCTGCCGGGTATATGAGCAAAGATATGACGGAAATCTCCTCCATTATGGAGGAATCTACAGGGAACATTAATGTCGTTTCCATTGCCATAGATGAACTTACTTCAACCGTCAATGAAATTTCCGCCACATCGGCAAAAGCACATACAAATACCGAGAAAACAAAAGGAAAAATGGACGAGCTTGAAGCTGAGGTAAATGTCCTTGGCCAGGCAGGTGAAGATATCAACAAGGTTACCGAGACGATAACCGCAATTTCCGATCAGGTCAATCTCCTGGCACTTAATGCGACAATAGAGGCTGCACGAGCAGGAGAGGCAGGTAAGGGTTTTGCGGTTGTCGCCAATGAAATTAAGGAGCTGGCAAAACAGACCGCAAGTGCGGCAACGGAAATACAAAATAGAATCGATCATGTGCAGCAAGTGACGAAAACCACAATCAAAGGAATAAAAGAAGCTGCTGAAATTGTTTCAGAAAATAGTGGAATAGTGGCCACAATTGCCAGTGCCGTTGAGGAGCAATCGGTTACTGTCTCTGAAATTTCAAAATCCCTTTCTACGGCGACTGATAGAATCGGCTATTCAAATGAAAAAGTCTCAAAAGCAGCTGTTTATGCAGAAGAAATGGCAAAAATGGCAAAGAGTGTTATCGATGCCGCCATTCAGGTCGACGAGGCAGTAGCTGATATTTCCAAGACATCGGAAATGGTGAAACAATTAGCCGAGAGTTCGGCCAAAACCACAAAGCAATTTCGAACCTGATGTTTGAGGCTTGGAAGCATATTTGTGCGGCGATCATTGACTCTTGGAGTGTAAATCTAACCAGAGGAGAACCTCATGCTGCCGGAAGGATATGAGAAATTCCACAAGAAAATCGCCGCATCCATTCCCGGCAAGAATATCATCACAGATCCTTTGCGGACGCTCACCTATGGGACCGATGCCAGCTTCTATCGACTGATTCCAAAGATCGTTGTTAACGTGGAAAACGAGAAGGAGGTGCAGCTCATCCTCCGGGAGGCACATGCATTGCGATTGCCGGTGACCTTTCGGGCGGCGGGGACCAGTCTCTCCGGTCAGGCGGTAACAGACTCCATTCTTGTGCGGCTGGGTCAAGGGTGGCGCAAGTATCGGGTGTTTGATCGGGCTTTGAAAATCCAGCTGGAACCGGGCATCATCGGCAGTCAGGCGAATGCGCTCCTGGCCGAGTTCGACCGGAAGATAGGACCCGATCCCGCCTCCATCGACAGCGCCAAAATCGGTGGTATCCTCGCAAACAATGCCAGTGGCATGTGTTGCGGCGTCGAGCAGAACAGCTATAAAACCATCGATAGTATGCGCGTGGTTCTTGCCGACGGTACAGCAGTAGACACCGCCGAGGATAAGAGCCGGGCTGAATTTGCCAGGATGCATGGAGATCTTCTTGAGAAACTGAAAAAAATGCGGGCACGGGTGCTGGGCGATGAAGTGCTGGCCGAGCGTATCCGCTATAAATTCAAGATAAAGAATACTACCGGCTACAGCCTGAATGCCTTGGTTGATTTTGACGATCCATTTGACATCATGATCCACCTGATGATCGGCAGTGAGGGCACGCTGGGGTTCATTTCCGATGTCGTGTATCGGACCGTGGTCGAGCACCGGCACAAGGCCAGCGCTCTTCTTTTTTATCCGGATGTGCAGACCGCCTGCCGAGCCATTCCCATCCTGCAGAAACAGCCGGTTGCCGCAGCCGAACTGATCGACCGTGCCGGGCTGAGGTCAGTCGAAGAAAAGCCGGGTATGCCAGGATATTTGCGTGAGTTCGGTTCCTCGGTTACCGCTCTTCTGGTGGAAACCAGGGCCGAATCGTCAGAAATCCTTGGAGGCCAAATCGTTCAGATCTGCGAGGCTCTGGGAGATTTGCCGACGGTTCGTCCCATCATTTTCACCGACATTCCTGCTGAATACACCGCCCTGTGGAAGATTCGCAAAGGGTTGTTTCCGGCGGTTGGTGCGGTCCGCAAGACTGGAACCACGGTTATCATCGAGGATGTGGCTTTTCCCGGTGAACACCTGGCAGAGGCTGCAATTGATCTGCAGGGGCTCTTTAAAAAATATGGGTATAATGAGGCGATCATTTTCGGCCATGCCCTGGACGGCAACCTCCATTTTGTTTTCACTCAGGATTTTTCGATTCAGTCGGAGGTGGTGCGTTACCGGGATTTCATGGATGAAGTTGTTAATCTGGTTGTCGAAAAATACGACGGCTCACTCAAGGCGGAACATGGAACAGGGCGCAATATGGCACCTTTTGTTGAGAAGGAGTGGGGCGAGGCGGCTTTTCAACTGATGCGCGAGATAAAGGCCATTTTCGATCCCCATGGCCTCTTGAACCCAGGGGTCATTCTCAACGACGACGCCATGGCACACATCAAAGATCTGAAGCCGCTGCCGGCCACCCATGAGATCGTCGATAAATGTATCGAGTGTGGTTTTTGCGAACCGGTCTGTCCATCCAAGGATCTGACCTTTACACCGCGCCAGCGCATTGTTGGTCGGCGGGAGATTAGCCGCAGGATGGCTGCTGGAGTTGAACCGCACCAGGTCAAGGCGATAAGCAAAGCCTATCAATATCCAGGCAAGGATACCTGTGCCGCCGACAGTCTCTGCTCGACCCGATGTCCTGTCGGTATTGATACCGGCAAGATGGTCAAGGCTCTGCGCGAAGAGGCAAACGGCAAGCTCGCAAACACCATTGCAAATTGGGCGGCCGATAAATTTGGCGGGGTGGCGGTGGCTATCGGCACGACATTAAATGGCGTTGACGTAGTCCACGGGAAGATAGGCACGCCGTTTATGGAGACGGCTTCGAAGGTGGTAAGAAAGGTGGCTCTCGACAAACTGCCGCTCTGGAACCGGGAGATGCCCACCGCCGGCGGAAAAATCAAAGCCCTGCCGGCACTGCCCGACAACCCTTTACAGGTAGTGTATTTCCCGAGCTGTGCCAGTCGCTCCATGGGAGGTCCAGCCCGGGCCGAAACGGAGCGTGTAACGTTGCCGGAGAAAACCGGCTCGTTATTACACAAGGCGGGTTATGCGACCATATACCCTGGGCACCTGGATCGTCTCTGTTGTGGCCAGGCCTTTGAGAGTAAAGGTTTTATGATCCAGGCCGAGCGGAAATCGAAGGAGTTGTCGGACGCCCTGCTGGCAGTATCAGATAATGGCCGGATCCCAGTGCTCTGCGACACCAGCCCCTGTTTGTATCGGATGCGGGCAACGCTCGATAAACGGCTGCAGCTTTTTGAGCCTATTGAATTTGTTCTCACCTACCTCATGGACCGCCTAAAGTTCACTCAGTTGGATGTCAAGGTGGCTGTACACCCGACCTGTTCGACAAGAAAAATGGGGCTTGAGAACAAACTTCTGCAATTGGCCGAGGCCTGTGCCAAAGAGGTGGTGATGCCGGCGGATATTTACTGTTGCGGCTTTGCCGGGGATCGCGGCTTTAATTTCCCGGAACTCAATGCATCGGCCCTGAAAGACTTGAAGGACCACGTCTGCACCTGTGGGGCGGGTTATTCGACCAGCAAGACATGCGAGATTGGTCTTTCTCTGCACGGGGGCATCCCCTACAGGTCGATACTTTATCTCATTGATGCTGCGAGCCAAGCCATCGACTAGGTGCTTGTCCGGGGACGCTTGTCAGTTTGGTTAATTTCCAGTCAATCGTTAGTAGATTATCTGCTAATTCCCCTCGCGGCGGACTCTTTTGCCGTTTTCTTCCTCTGCTATGTGCATGAGAACTTGCGCTTCATTGGGGGTGGCGAGCACGGTTTGGTAGTAGTGGGTGAGCACATCCTTGGCGATAGTAACAATAACAGTATAGATGAGGTTGGCATTTTCTTTTTGTGTAACGGCCTTTCCTTCGCTGATTGCCTTGTCGATGACATTGGTAACGACTTTGCCGTACTGATCCCTGGCTTTCGCTCTTGATTCGGAGCTTTTTGGATTTGCGGTAAGGTTGTTGTCGACGAAGTCGTTGGCGCGAGCGATAAAGGTGGTGGCGGTATACAGATTGCTGACACAGTCATCCCCGTTAAAATCGAGCTTTTGGCTTTGGAGATAGACTGCGACGGCCTGACAACCTTGCTCAAATTCCGGAAGCAGGTCCACAGGAGCGGTTGTTATCCAATCTGCATAATGCAGGTCGGATATTTTGAGAAAGTCTGCCTCTTCCCCGCACTGCGCCGGGGAAACAAAGGCCGGAAAAAGGAGCATGGCAAGCAGATAAGGGCGAATGTTAGCCCATGTTTAACACTTCAAATATAATATATATATAATACAGCTAGATAGAAACAC
>JAHJLI010000230.1 GCA_018821785.1 Pseudomonadota bacterium | reverse complement strand
TCTGGCGTACTTTCCCGCCGATCCGTTCCGAAGCAACTAAACGGTAGGTAAAATATGCTTCCCCTGCTGCCGATGTGCTGGTTTTTGTCTGTCGAATATACATGACTGATCATTTACATATTCCGTCACGAAAGTCAACAACAATAATAATATTATGGCACTACAGAACAACCTAACATAACTTGGCCTGGAATGATTGGATATTTTCAGGGCGATGGAGCAGAATAAGCCGGAGTGGACACTCAGGGTGTTAAACATGGGCTAAGGCACTAAATAGGATAAAAAAAATGCAATCAGCTTCAGAAAACGACGATTGGCGTCACTCCCATGTATTTGACCAGGGTAACCCCCTGGCTGAAAGAAACACCCTTCTGGCAGTCATACTGACGGTTGTCATGATGATTGCCGAGATTTCTGGTGGATGGCTGTTCAACTCGATGGCACTGTTGGCAGACGGCTGGCATATGAGTTCTCATGCTTTGGCGCTTGGCCTGTCGGTGCTTGCTTACGCAGCCGCCCGTCGATTCGCCCATGACCGTCGATTTGCCTTCGGCACCTGGAAAATCGAGGTGCTGGGTGGTTATACCAGTGCTTTATTTCTGGTGATGGTTGCGGTGCTGATGTTCTACCAATCAGTCGAACGGCTCATTGCGCCAACGCCCATTCATTATAATCAGGCAATCGGCATTGCCATAGTAGGCTTGCTGGTCAATCTTGCCTGTGCCTGGCTGCTAAAAGGCGGGCATCGCCATGAACACCATGAACACAATCACGATGAAAAATCGCACAGTCGTCATCATGATTTGAATCTCCGTTCGGCGTATTTGCACGTCATTGCCGACGCTGCCACCTCGGTTCTTGCCATTGTGGCGCTTACAGGAGGAAAATTCCTGGGAGCAAACTGGCTCGACCCGGTTATGGGTATCGTTGGTGCCGGCCTGGTGGCGATCTGGGCATACGGCTTACTCCGCGATACCGGGCGGGTGCTGCTCGATGCGGAGATGGACGCCCCTGTGGTTGCCGAGATTCGCGAGGTTATTGCCGCAAGCCCAGTCAGTGCTGAGATCAGCGATCTGCATGTGTGGCGAGTTGGAAAGGGTAAATATGCCTGTATCCTCTCGCTGGTCACGAGCGATGCAATGGCCTCAGAATACTTCAAAGAGCAGTTACGTATCCATGAAGAACTTGTTCACATTTCGGTGGAAGTGAATCACCGCAGCCGCCAACCAAAAACTGACACTGGAGAACTATGACAACCGATAACAAGGATTTTAATGCAGCAGCGGCAACCTGGGATGAAAAACCTGAGAGGGTCAAACTTGCAGGGGAGGTGGCGGAGGCGATCATTCGTCAGGTGGCTCCGAACCGGACAATGAAGGCCGCGGATTTCGGTTGCGGTACGGGGCTGGTGAGTCTTAAACTACAACCCCTGGTAGCCTTCATCACCGGCATCGACAGTTCGTCGGGGATGCTTGACATCCTTAAAGCGAAGATTGCCGAGGGTAAATTGCCCAATATCGATACCCGGTTACTCGATGTGGAAAAAGGCGAGACATTGACCGGGGAATATGACCTTATCACCAGCAGCATGACCCTGCATCATATGCGTGAGCCGGAGGCGTTGCTTCGACAACTGAACGCAGTTCTTGCGCCCGGCGGCATCCTGGCGATCGCCGATCTGGACCCGGACGACGGCCTCTTCCACGAAGACAACACCGGCGTCCACCACCGTGGTTTCGATCGGTCGGCCTTGCGGGCGATGTTTGCCGAGGCTGGTTTTAGCGATATTCGCGATAGCACGGCCACGGAAATCATCAAGTCGGCCCCGGATGGGACCAAGAAGGTGTTTTCGGTCTTTCTGGTCAGTGGTCGGAATGTCAGGTCATGAACAGAGAAGTTGGCGAAAATGTCAGTCCCGCATTGCCAATACGTGTCCATCATCGAGAAAACCTTCGCAGATAGTTTCTCAATGATTGTAAATTGTTTGGCAAGCCAGGAAATTTGCCGGTCGCTGACAGGAGGAGCGCGAAGCGGTCCATCCTACCCGGAATGATATGGGAAAACAACAATTCGTTCGAGAAAGACTGCCAAAAAATACTTAAAACATTCCCGTATTACCGGATAATTATGCACTCCACCTGAAGAGATGAAACACGAATGTAGTGCCACTTGAGATTTTTAAAAAACAGAATATGCCGGATTTACACGAAATGCTTTTTGGTCTGCTAAACTTGGGAAACGATTGCGTCAATAGGGCGCACGGGGAACCATGGCTTCGTTTTCACGAGTCCTTAGCCGAGTGCCGGTTATTTTGTATCAGTCAATCAGGTGGCCTAGCAGAAGGAAAACAGTCCAGGAGTGACATATGAAGCTCGGAAGTAGCTATGATAGACGCATCCCCTCGGGTCACTTGAAAAGCTTCTTGGCATCACTTGTTGGGGCCGTGCCCTATGTCACGCCCAAGAAGCTAAGCAACATGATCCAGTGCGAAGCAGAAAAATATCTTAGAGTGTTGAAACCGAAATCGCTCCCTTATATCGCCATCATTGACATCACAAATACATGCAATCTTCGCTGCCCTTACTGTCCTACCGGGGCGAGACGAGAAAGCGGTCGAAAACGAGGGATGATTGACGTCTTCGTTATCCAGAAACTGATCGATGAAATCGGAGACTATCTGATCAGCGCTAATCTCTTCAATTGGGGAGAAGCCCTGCTTCACCCCCAAATAGCCGCCATCATCAACATGTTCCATGAAGCGCGAATATATACAGCCATTTCCAGCAACTTGAGCCTTCCAAGGCAGGACATCGTCGACAGTGTCTGTGATGCCGGCCTTGACTATATGATTGTCAGTTTAAGCGGTGCCACCCAGGCCGTTCATGAAATCTATCACCAGAAAGCAAACATCGATTGGGTAATCGAGAATACCCGACGATTGATCGAACACAAAAAGGCAAGGGGATTAAAGAAGCCGATTGTAGAATGGAAATATCTCGTGTTCAAGCACAACCGACATGAGGTTGAGACGGCACGAACACTGGCCAAGAAAATTGGCGTGGACATCTTTAGATGGCTGCGAGCTGGCGGGGCGGAACATACCATACTTGAAAAGGGCGAGGCACCCGAGCGAACGGTCTCGCGGGAATTCTGTCACCAACTCTGGAGCTCAGTGGTTGTCAACGCCGACGGGGGAGTCTCTCCATGCTGTTTCCTGTTTTTTAAAGAGGATGATTTCGGAGACTTTGTTCAGGACGACATCAGACACATTCGTAAAAGCTGTCGTTCTGCTTTCGCACGGACTTTTTTCAGTCCTTCATGTGTCGGTCAACTTCCACAGGATCTCAAACATCCCTGCTTGAAATGTGAACTGGTACATGTACAAGCCCATCTTCGAGATTATCTGAGGTCCAACCCCTCTGCCATAAAAAGCCACCGTACAGGAGGCCCGTAGCAAAAGCCAGGGCTCAGGCCTTTTCATATAGCACAACAAAGAAATGCACCGGACAAACCGGTGATTTTCACGGTCGCTAGGAGAAATATGAAAAATTTCCTTTTACCTCTTATCACGTTTTTTTTATTCGGCCAGTTGGCATTCGCAGAAAGGCCTATTAATGAACTGCCGATGTATGGCGGGCAACACAACCCAACCGTTGAAAGAAATCCAGAATTCAGTAAGGGAGCTACTCAACGTGGATGGGACGCTTACTACAAGGGGGATTTTGAAACCGCCATCAAACGATTCAATCAGGGATGGATGTTCGACAGAGAAAATCCAGAAGTCTATTGGGGTTTCGGATTAATCATGGGCCAGCGAGCTTCTCAAGAAGATCCGGAGCAAAGCCTAAAAGAATCAGTCCGGTTTTTGCAAATGGCTACCCAGAAAGATGCCGGAAACGGGCGAATTATGGGCGATCTTGCTTTCTCCAATACAATTCTTGGGCACTATTACAAATCAGAAAAAACGAATATCAAATTGGCAAAAGAGTTCTTTGACATCGCAAGCGATTTATTTGTCAAGGCATTCAAAGCCGATCCACAATACCCACCAATTGTTGCAAACTGGTCGGTTTTCTACTTTTACACAGAAGACTTCATGCAAGCCAGAAGCAAAGCAGATGAAGCAATAGGGATGGGTTATCGTTTCAGCCCTGAATACATTAACGATTTAGAGAAAAACCTTTAATAGCAAACAAGGCATTTCACTTTACCGAGAGAACGTCTGCTGCAAGAGGCATGGGTCAGTTTTGACTTATGTGTATCTTCCAACTCAACAAAGCCGTCGTTCAAAATTAAATGACCCCGGTCCATTGTCCTGCTTTGCCTTTTTTACTCCACACAACCCTTTGGAATAAAAAGTGACAATTGTAGGATCTTCGATGATAATAAGGAATACAAGAACATCTGCCATGCTTTCAACAATGGAATTTCATGAAACGAATCCCTCCTGCAAAGCTTGTTGTCGTCGGTTGTTTGGCTTGTATCTTGCTGACGCTGCTCTTTATCCGGTCAAACGTTTACAAAATCACTCAACCCAACCAACAGGAGTCTTCTGCCGGGCTTTCTTCTAAGCAGTCGGAAAAAGACACAATTACTGTTCATTTCCACGACAGAAGGCCATTCTACATAAATTACAAGGGTGATGTGCTGGGACTTGTCGCAGCTCCCATCGGGATGGCCTTCGAGGATGCTGGTATACCTTTTCGGTGGCAGGAGACTCCTGCCAAACGACAATTGGATATCATTCGCAGGAATGAAGATAAAAGTTGTGCTGCCGGATGGTTCAAGACACCGGAAAGAGAGGCCTTCGCTCAATACACTCTGCCGGTCTACCAGGACCAACCGTTTGTCGGGGTGTTCCGAGCCGATAACAAATTCGTTGCTGATACCGAAATGCTCGACAGAGTTTTAGCCGAGAGAAGCCTGCAACTTCTCGCCAAGGAAGGGTATTCGTACGGCAACTACATCGATGGACGAATACAGGCCATCTCCCCCAGACAAGTTCATACAACAGCCGATAATCAGAGTATCCTCAGGATGATCCTTAATTACCGGGCCGATTACAGTTTTATGACCGAGGAGGAGGCGCGTGATCTGCTGCTGTTTGCAGGCATGAAAAGCAGTGACTTCAAGCTTGTCCATTTCTCCGATATGCCACCCGGCAATAAACGGTATATCATCTGCAGCAAACAGGTGGAGCCGCAACTCCTTGTTCAGCTCAACGTGGCAATTCGCCATCTGGTCAAGATAGAGAACGGAGAATGATGAGCGCCAGTAAGTCATACGACCAAATACCCCTCTATGGGTTGGTGTTTCTGACGGCACTTTTCTGTGCATTTGCCATAGGCTATGAGAAATATTCTGCAGATCAGGCTCAGGCAAGGCTGGAAAAGCATGCCTTGATCGTCGCCGACGCACTTTGGAACTTCAATACCGCCGGCGTGATAGAATATCTGCATCTCGCCGCCGAGGCGGATCACTATGCCAGTCTGGAAATTGTCAACCATAATGGGGAAGTCTTTCAAACAGTCTACACCGGTTTGCCATCCGCCCTGGAACAAATGCTCATGCGCACTCGCCTTGTCTCTCAAGTGGTCCTGGTTGCCCCGGTGTGGTCCAGCACCAATATTATAGGCTGGATTAAGGCAGTCTGGGTTCCCTTGACACTTTCCGTGCATATTTCAGTTCTCGCATTTCTCTTCATGGTTCAGCTGGTTCTTGTGCTATACTGTAAGATACTGAAAGAAAAGCAGCTCCTCGAGCAGCGGGTGAACAGACGGACCTTCGAACTGTCTGAAGCGAACACTTCCTTGAAAAGGGAAATTTATGAAAGGGGTTTGGCCGAAAAAGCCAGAGAAGAACTGCAGCAGTCCCTACTGCGATCAAAAAAGATGGAATCCCTCGGCCTTCTTGCCGGTGGCGTTGCCCATGACCTCAACAATGTCTTGTCGGGCATCGTGAGCTATCCCGACCTATTGCTGCACGATATGCCCGTGGACAGCCCGATGCGCAAAATTATCACGACCATCCGTGATTCCGGTTTACGGGCGGCAGAAATCGTCCAGGATTTACTTTCTCTCGCTCGACGGGGAGTGGTCGCCAGAAAACTACTGAATCTCAACAAGCTCATCGATGAATACTGTAATTCTCCAGAACATCAAAAACTGCTGGGTGAACCAGGCAGTATCGAGGTAACTTTTGATCTCGAGCATTCACTCGCAAACATCCTGGGATCTCAGGTTGGCCTGAAAAAGTTGCTTATGAATCTCGTTGCAAACGGTGTAGAGGCGCAGCCGGATGGGGGGCAAGTTATCATAACCACAAAAAACATGAGCATCTCCAAGCCACTCGAAGGTTTCCAGGTGGTCCCCCCAGGGGAATATGTGGTCCTGTCTGTCTCTGATAAGGGTGAAGGAATCAGCGAAAAGGATCAACAGCAAATCTTTGAACCTTTTTATACCAAAAAGGTGATGGGCAGAAGCGGTACAGGTCTGGGCCTGACGGTTGTCTGGGGAACTGTCGAGGATCACAACGGGGCAATCGGCATTGACAGCACTTTAGGTCAGGGAACAACGATTACCGTCTACCTTCCGGTCTGCCATGATGAACCTCAAACAACTCTCTTGGAAACTCAACCGCACGCCGAACTCCAGGGCAACGGCGAAACCGTGCTCGTCATCGATGACATAGGTCATCAGAGGGAAATCGCCTGCGCCATTCTCAAACGTCTCAATTACAAGCCAGCTGCGGTGAAAAGTGGTGAAGAAGCGATTACCTTTCTAAGGACCACAAAGATCGATCTCATGGTTCTTGATATGATCATGGATGGCGGCCTTGATGGGCTTGAAACTTACCGAAAGGCGCTAGAGTTCGACCCTGGTCAAAAAGCAATAATCGTCAGTGGTTTCTCGGAGACTGACCGGGTGATCGAGACCCAACGGCTCGGAGCCGGGACCTGCATCAAAAAACCTTATAAGTTGGAGGAACTTGGAATGGCTGTGAAACAGGAATTACAGGGGAAATCCTCCATTGGCTAAATCACCTGAATGGACGTAAGCTTGAAATTGTTTTCAACTTCGTCTATAGTCGTTCTGCAACATCTTGTTTGAAGGGCCATTTTTTTCAGCAATCAGATCCTTCTACTTGTTCTGCATTTGAGCCGCAAACCCACAAAACCATCCCCACACCTGCGTTTCATGAATTTTGGCCCGTTTCCCAAAGGGCCAGCCGAAAGCTTTCACCATGCTGAAATCGGGCAGGTGTTGTTTGTTCGCTGCCAACGACCCTCAGCAATGCGCTTGTCAGCTTTGTAATAATTTTAACCAGGAGAGCCCATGCCCAATAATACTGCACAGTTAACTATTGATAATATCACTTACCAGCTACCGATCGTTGAAAGCACGGCCGGAGAGAGGGCAATCGATATTCGAGGATTGCTTCGAGAAACCGGCTTCATCACTTTGGACAGCGGATTTATGAATACTGGATCATGCCTGTCGCAGATCACTTTTCTCGATGGAGAAAAGGGCATTCTCAAGTATCGTGGCTACGACATAGCTGTGTTGGCCGAAAAATGCTCTTTCGTAGAAGTAGCCTACCTTCTCCTTACTGGTGAATTACCAAACCAGTCCGAGCTGGAACAATTCCAACATGACATGACGAGATACTCCTTGATTCATGAGGACATGATCCACTTTTTTGATCATTTCCCGCCAAAGGCAGCGCCAATGTCAATACTATCTTCAATGATCGGGACATTACATGATTTTTATCCGGAAATGGACCTTGACCAAGATCCCTATGGCGGCATAACGACAACAACCGCCAGGCTGCTCTCCAAAGCCAGAACGATAGCCGCATTTTCTTATAAGAAGAACATGGGGCACCCGCTTGTCTATCCCCGAGGAGATATCGGTTATTGCGCCAATTTTTTGCATATGATGTTCGACCGACCGAATTTGCCATATGAACTTAATCCGGTTCTTGTTTCTGCTCTTAACAAGCTGCTTATTCTGCATGCCGACCATGAACAGAACTGTTCCACATCAACCGTTCGACTGGTGGGAAGTGCGGGAGTTCGGCTCTACCCGTCTATCTCGGCAGGGGTCAGTGCCTTGTGGGGTCCGCTGCATGGCGGCGCTAATGCGGCTGTGATGAAAATGCTCGAAAGAATTTTGGCCGATGGCAAGGATTATGAAAAATACATATCGATGGCAAAAGATCCCAACAGTGGTTATCGACTCACCGGATTTGGCCACCGAGTTTATAAGACCTATGATCCTCGGGCGACAATTATCAAAAAAACCTGTCATGAAGTTCTGAATACCTCAAAAATTTCAGATCCATTACTGGAGGTAGCTCTGAAACTTGAAGAATTGGTCAGTAATGATGAATATTTCATCGAGCGGAATCTCTATCCAAATGTCGATTTTTACTCGGGTATTATTTACCGGGCCATGGGGATTCCGACCAACATGTTCACCGTCATGTTTGCTCTCGGCAGATTGCCGGGCTGGATAGCACACTGGCAGGAGATGAATCAAGATAAGGATAGCAGCCGAATCGGCCGACCACGCCAGGTATACAACGGCATTGTCGAACGCCCATTCAAAGAGATCGTCGACCGATACTGATTGCAGGACTCTGGATACTCCCCAATTAATCTCAAAAATTCAATGCCGTCATCAGGACTCAGGGTTCAGGATTTAAAAATATTAAGAATGTGAAGTATTTTTCAAAGAATTAAAGGAAAGCAGGTACACTTAAATCGACATCACGACAACTGTCAGCAAATACTCCCGGGCGCAGACGATACTCGATTTAACGCCTTCCGACATTCTTCCGGAATGCTTTTCCACATTGCTGACATACTCGGTCAGAAAGCATCAATGTTTAGCCACGTTGCGGCTGGCTTCTCTCACCATCACCTTGCGACATTTACGGCTGGCAGGCCCCTGACCAGCCCCTTAAAGGCCAGGATGAGTCGTCCGGTTATTTCGCCGGGATTGCCGGAGCCGATGATTCGACCGTCTATCCTGGTGACCGGAACGATTTCCGCACCGGATCCGGTCATGAAGCACTCGTCGGCGGTGTACAGATCGAAGCGTGTCAGAATGCTCTCCCTGGCGGGAATTCTTTCCTCGGCGGCCAGTTCGAGTACAGTCTGACGGGTAATTCCCTGAAGGATACCGCAGTGGGGGGCCGGCGTCGACAGGACTCCGTCGCGGACAATGAAAATATTGTCGGCGGTGCATTCGGCGACCTCGCCCCGCTGATTCAGCATTACCGCCTCGATACACCCCGCCTGTTTGGCCTCCACCTTAGCCATTATATTGTTCAGATAGTTCAGGGTCTTCACCCTGGGATCCAGTCCATCGGCCGGCAACCGTCTGGAAGAGGCGGTGACAACAGGAATTCCTTCCCGGTAAAATTTTTCCGGATAGAGACTGATGGTGTCGATGATAAAAAACAGGGTCGGCGCACTGCATTTGTCCGGATCCAACCCGAGATCTCCCGGCCCTCTGGTGGCCACCAGGCGGATGTACCCTTCATCCTTGCCGTAGCGTGTGACACCTTCATGCAGGGCCTCTGCCAGTGTTTTTGGAGAAACAGGCAATTCCAGGAGAATGGCTTTGGCGCTGTCGAAAAACCGGCGGATATGCTCATCCAGCCTGAATATCTTGCCCGAATAGAGGCGGATTCCTTCAAAAATGCCATCTCCATAAAGAAGACCGTGATCATAAACCGAAACAACCGCTGCTTCCCGCGCGACAAACTGTCCATTTAAATATACCGTCATGTCATTTTCTCTCGTCGTTCTTCCTCATCTGAAAAAACATCCCGTAATTTTCGGTAACTCGGCCCGAATCGCTCGATTAACAGGGCATCGAAACGATCGACAATCTTCATGATGTAGATATCATGTTTTATATAGTCTTCAGCGAGATTGACATAGCCGCGGTTCCTGCTCCAAGCCCCTTCCGCATCTCCGGTTTCAAAAACCGTCACCATCATGGCCTCTCGTGAATCGACCACCAGGGTCAAGCCACGTCCACCCTTTTCCTGAAACAGGGTGTCGGCAATCGGATGGGAAAAACAGGTGCCGACAGCAAGCGTCGGATCGATATCGCCAAAATGGACGAGGCCGAGACGAACCCCTTCGGCGTGTTTGGCCTGCAGCGCGGGCGCTAGATGCAGCAGCTCATCTTGCCATAAGGAGGTGAGAATCTCGCTTCGGGCACCGGTGATAATCTGTCTGGCCTTATCAATAATCTCCTGATAGCCCTTGAGATTCCAGATATAGGAAACCTGGCTCTCCTGCATCAGTTTCCGTCCCTCTTCCTCCAGGCCGGCCAGGGTTTTTTCCATCTGATATCGGCAATCCGCGGTAAACTCTTCCAGCTCTCGGGGTATATAACGTTTACGGTTTTGTTCCTGCACGCAGAGCACAAGCCCCTTTTCCAGGAGCCGGTTCAGGACTTGATAGATCTTTGAAGTAGGCAGTCCGGCCTGCTGAGCAACCTCGTAGGCCGTCAGCGGACTCGTCTGGCACAAAGCCCGATAGGAGCGGGCCTCATAATCGCCTAAGCCCAGATCCCGAAGGTATGTAATCATAGTGTCTACCATGGTAGTCAATATGAAAAAGTATGCGAAAATTGTCAAGGGAAAAATTGTGGGGCTGGATATTTGAAACGGCCAGACTGTAGGAGGACATTAACCTGGGTCCGAGATGAAGCAACTCCTAGCAACCTTCAGAAAAAATAATTTCTGAAGGTTGCTAGGCAAACGAAGCTTGCCAATGAATGCCTTTCCTCACTGCGATACTGTTTCGGTCGTCATCACCGATCAATGCCTACATATACCGCCGCTACCCATTGCACCAGTAATCAATGGCTCTGGGAAATCGTTAGCCCATGCTTGTCGATTCCACTCATTTGAAGTATTGTTTGACAAACAAAGTTATAATAGAAATACTTTGGTAGGAATTGTCTTCCGACGGAGCATGGAAAACACTGTTTTCGGTCATTCCCCAACTCACCATTTCGGAGAATCTACAGCCGATGAAAACTTCAAACCCTTTCCGATTTGTCCTCTCTTCTTTTTCCCTGTCTCTGCTGTTTTGCCTTACTCTTGCGGTTGTTGCCAACGGGGAAGAGTATCGCTACCAGGAGCAGCAAGGGAAAGAAATCAGTTCGTTTACTTGGAAAATTGAAAGTATCGGAGACAAGGTTCGTATCACCGTTTTAAAAAACGGCAATTCATATATCAGTACCTGCAGCAGCGATGGCTCGACCCGGCAATGGCAGTTGATCGATATCCAAAAAGGTACTGTTGAGGCCGCGAGAGTGGAAAATCTTATTAATTTTAATGGAAAAGTGGATGGAGAACCCTACGAAAATACGGCAGGCCTTGGCTCTCTGCCTTGGTTTCAGTCGCCCTTCTATGCCCTGGGCAAGTTCGTCAACGCGCCGTATCGTGACGTCTCTTTCTGGTATATTCGGGAAGGAGAGATTGTGCCCGTTCTACTCAAGGCCCGTAAAAGAGGAGCGGAAAGTGTTTTGATAAACGGCGAAATGGTGCAGGCAAAAAAAGTTGAAGTGTTCTCCGATGATTTTTTCTCGCAACTCTGGCGAGGATTCTACTGGTTTCGTGAGGGCGACAACCGTCTTGTCATGTATCGAAGTGAACCCGGAATCCCCGGGGCCAAGGAGACTGTCGTAACCATGGTGAGCAGTCCGTGAAAGTAGCAGTGACACACTTGCAACCTGTTCTTTATTCTTTTTTCTGCACGTACGCTTAATTCGGAAGAACTCTAAATATACTTCCGCATCGTAGATTCTCAGGAGTATCGGGCAACGGAAGAATCTGCTTCTATAGACCAAATGCAAACATGGCAGTGATTCACTTACCCTCAAGTTTCCTCTCCCTGAATAATCCGATAAGACTCCAGAAGGCGCTTGCCGAGCATCTCAGACAGTTTTTTAAAGAAGAGAAAACCGCTATCAGGGTGTCTGGCAAGCAGATCCAACAGTTTGTCACGGTCGAACCTGAGGATCTTGCAGGGCATGGTGCAAACAGCTGTTGCGCTATAGATCTTTCCACCCACAAGGCTGGACCAGCCGAAAATATCCCCAGCATGTTATGCCTCCTTTTGTCGTTCCATTCGATAAACGGATATATCTATGAGGTATACTGGCAAGCTGAAACTTGCTATGTTCACTATTTTTAAGCCACGGTACTTCATTTGAGAGGGCGATTATAGGATCTCAAAAGAAAGTGAAGACTTATCGCCAATAACCATCGCCATCACCTCAAGTCATCGGCTGAGGCCTCATCTGGAGATCGGATGTCCAGTACCATCTCAACCATGTCGTCTTCTTCAACACCAGCCAATCGCTTAAAGTTATATTTGGTACCGAATTTGATCATACGCCAATTATCTTTTATGACATCCATCCATAGCGTTTTTATTCCAATATCTCCCGCGACGGCGATGCAATAATCCATGAGTACTCTACCAATGCCCATCCCTTGCCAGGTGTCGGCAACAGTTAATGAAAACTCAGCATTTTCCAGATCGACAAACCTGTGTAGCTGCATATCACCAATGACAATCTCCTCTTGCCCTCGTGCCACGGCCAGAAAGGCTAGGTCGCGGTCGTAGTCCACCTGGCAGAAGCGAGCCAGATTTGTGTGAGGTATATTGATACGCCGTTGCCCGAACCGATAAAAAACCGATTCTTCCGACAGAGATTCAAAAAAAACCCGCATTGCCGATTCATCCTCACCACGGATAGGGCGGATGTGGATTTCTGTGCCGTCTTTTAAGGTAACGTTTTTTTCATACTTGAAAGGATAGGGCGGAATGGAGAGATGCAGTGGGCAAAGGTCACCCCTGGTCCAGCGATATTTCCTTGGTAAGTCCCTGTCGAGATGAATAGAAACTGAGCCAACAACCCCCTCGTTTTCGGTCAGCAGCAGCGGATTCAACTCGATCTCACCAATCTGGGGGAGATCGATAAGCAGTTGAGAAAAACGCACCAGCAACTCTTCGAGATATCCCAAGGCCCTGTGCAAGGAAGGGATTTCCTTGAGATGACGATAGATTTTGGTTTCCTCCATTAACCGCCTTGCCAGGGTCTGGTTGAGGGGCGGCAGTCCAATGGCGTAATCCTTTTCGGCCTGCAGATAATTCCCACCTAATCCGAAAAGTATGGTTGTTCCGAAGCTCCTGTTTTTTTGGGCACCGATCGCCAGGGTGTAGCTGTGAAGTGGCGGCATTGGCTGGATTATTAATGCGGTATCGGGATCCTGCAAAGAAATGACAAGATCATAAGCCGAGGAGAAGGCCTCTCTGACCTCATGGTCATTTCTGAGAATATGAACAACTCTGTCGGTCCGGCACTTTGTTCCGGCATTTGGAGAATAGATTCTCATTGCCGCCGGATATCCCAGGCGACTAGCCACCCGTGACGCTTCCTCGGCGCTGGATACCCCCACCGTTTCCATTGCCTGGATGCCGTATGCGGCAAGGATAGCGGCGGCCTCGTCAAAAAAGAGGATGAATCGTTCGCCGGCAAGGCAGTCTTGTATTATCTTTTTGGCTGCGGGCAAATCTGGTGAGAAGTCTTTAAGCAGAATTTCGGGGGTTTCCTGCAGGAGCTTCAGATTGTAGTCGTAGCGATACATATACATGAAGCTCTTGATGGCCTGTTCTGGGGTGTAATAGGTGGGTACGTTCTTACTGTTGAGAAAGGTGCTCACCGAAAGGCTCGATTCCTCACCACACCAGGTTGTAAAAAGTGGGGTTTTGGGATTGCCGACGGCGGCACTGACGATTGCCTCGGCAATCTTTTGTAGATCGATGCCGGGAAATGGGATGCAGATCACCAGAACACCATCGACCATCTTATCTTTCAGACACGCCGAGATGGCAACCTGGTAGTCGGCGGCCGAAGCATTGCTTCGCAGATGGAGTGGGTTGCTCAGTTCGCGTTTGATCTCCAATTGGTCACTGATGCTCTGCAGGGTATTCATACCTGGAACTGCGAGTAAGCCACCCATTGCCTGCAGGGCGCTGACTGCTATTTCTGATGGAGCGATGGAATTTGCGATGACCATTAAACGTCGGCCCTTCGGTCGATCCTGTTTGGCGATGGTCTCAACCATGTCCAGAAGATCGACGATGCTGTTAACCCGCAGACTGCCGGCTCTTTTAAACACTGCCTCATAGATCAGGTCTTCGCTGGCCAAACATCCGCAGTCGGTGATTGACTGCAGGGAGCAGGTTTCGGATTGTCCGGTTTTAAGGATGACGATAGGTTTTAATGTGGCATAATTGCGGAGTGCGGTCATAAACCTTCTGCCGTTATTGATGCTCTGAACATGAAGAAACAAGGAGGTAGTACTGCCATCCCGGCCAAGAAAATCGATAATGTCGGCAAAATTGACGTCGCGCTTTGAACCTAAGGAAACAAAATAGCTGAAGCCGACATTTTTCTTTATAGCATGTTCCAGAAATATTGCAGAAAAACCGCCGCTTTCGGAAATAAAAGCGATATTTCCCTGTTGCGGAATTTCCGGGTACAGGCTGGCATTGAGGTTGAGGGCTGGCCTGAGAAAACCTAGGGAGTTGGGGCCGATAACTCGGCAACCGTACGACGAGGATAATTTCCTTATGTGTTCTGACAGGGACGTGGAATGCTGGAGTGAGGAGTCCGGACCGAGAATCGTAACCCCCTTCACTCCTTTTTGGGCACAATCACGCAGCACCGTCGGCAAATTATCCGGGTCTGTCGCCACCATGGCCAGATCGATTGGGTGGGGGATATTGCCTATGCTTTTGTATGCTTCGACGCCTTGAATCCCGCGCATGGTCGGATGAACGGGGTGGACAATGCCCTTGAAGCCTTTGCCGATGAGATTTTTTAAAAGGTGGTAGCCCGCCGACTTATCGTTCTCGCTCGCACCTATAACCGCGATTCTCTTCGGATTGAAAAGGATATCGAGGTTCTTGATCGACATATGCGGTTTCCTGAATGAGAGGAGAAATGCATAAGAAGGGGATCATGGAGCACCGTGGATGGCTAATGGTATATCACCAGGGTGGCAAACAGCAAATTATTTTTTTGCTTATGGTTATTAAAACACTTCAGGCCTGGTTGATTGACCTCTTGTTGCAATCAGCATCGTCAATGCTTAATGATAGTGGCATGACAACCATTTTCCTCACACTGATTTTTTACTTTGTGCTCCTTCTGGCGGCGATCTTCACGCTCAGTTACTGCAAGAGACGGCAGAGTGCGACCAAGCATGGACTGACCGGCATGTGTCACAAAACCGGCGGCGCTATGTGCAGTTCCTGCAGCGACAAGTTGGTCGATTTTCAAACAAAGCGCTAACGCGACACCTGGTGAGGTGCCTTGCATCTTGCCCGCCGGTGTCTTCTTTTTTTTCAGCCCTGAAACTGTCGATCATGCCTTGCACATCCTTGTAATAGTCCGATCCTGCAGTGTTTAATTTATTTTTATCGACAGATCGGGGGCAACTCGGGATCTTTTTTTAAGCAAAATATTCGGAAAAATTGATGTAAAAGTAAAAATACATTAAAATAATTTGACAAATGCGCAAAATTTAGTTTAAAATATTTCGAATAACTAATTAAACCCTTTTGTAAGCAGGTAGCGGCCTGACCGAACATACGCCAAAATGGACATAGACGACACCAATATCCAGATTCTTCGGCATTTAAAAGATGGGCGAAAATCCTTCAAGCTCATTGCTCAGGAGTTGTCCGTCACCGAAAACACCATTCGCAGCCGCGTCAACAAGCTGACGGATGAAGGGATTCTCAAGGTTTCCGGAACCGTCCAGGTCGATGCCCTGAGCGGCCACAACCTCCTGTACCTGGGGGTGAAGCTGAAAAACATGGAGCTGCAAAAAAAGGCCGAGGAGTTCAGTCGGTTGCGAGGTGTGGTCTCCGCCGCGATAGTGACAGGCAGGTACGATATAATTCTTCAGGTACTGCTGGGTCAGGGATACAGCCTGTTGGAGTTCATTACCGAACAGGTGGCCCGAATCGAGGACGTGCAGACGGTGGAAAGTTTCATCGTCTACAAGGGGTACAACCTGAAAGTGCCGTATATACTGTGATACACAAACGTATCTCACCCCGATAAACAGGATACAATCGTTCATGAAAAAATTCTTCGCAGCAACGGCAGAGAATTTTTTAAGCGACTAACAGCTCAACACAGGAGACAACTATGATCGTCGGAATTCTCAAGGAAATTAAAATCGCTGAAAACAGAGTATGTATGACCCCCGCAGGTGTTGAGGTTATGACTCACCACAAACATCAGGTTCTCGTTGAAACCAATGCCGGAAAGGGCAGTGGCTTCAGTGACGCTGAGTATATCGAGGCGGGAGCCACAATTGTCAGTACAGCTGCCGAGATTTTTGCAAAGTCAGACATGGTCATGCATGTCAAGGAACCGCAACCGCAGGAATATGACCATATCCGCAAGGGCCAGATCGTATTCACCTATCTGCACCTGGCTGCCGACGAACAACAGACCAGAGCCCTGATCAAGGCCGAGTCGGTGAATATTGCCTATGAGACAATCCAGAAAGCTGATGGCTCCTTGCCTCTCCTCACCCCGATGAGTGAGGTAGCCGGTAGAATGGCAGCCCAGGAGGGTGCCAATTACCTGCAGATGACCAAGGGCGGCCGCGGTATTCTTCTTGGCGGCGTGCCGGGTGTAGAGCCTGGTACCGTGGTAGTCATTGGCGGAGGAGTTGTCGGCATTAACGCGGCACTTATGGCCTGCGGTCTTGGCGCTAAGGTCTACCTGATGGATACCAACCTCGACCGTTTGCGCTATCTCCGCGAGGTTATGCCCAGCAACTGTTTCCCAATTATGAGCAGTGTACCGAAACTTCGCGAGCTCCTGGCACAGGCCGATCTGGTTATCGGTGCTGTCCTTATCCCCGGTGCCAAGGCCCCCAAGCTGGTTACCAGGGAAATGCTGAAGGTGATGAAAGAAGGTTCGGTTATGGTTGACGTGGCTATCGATCAAGGAGGTTGCTTTGAGACCTCGAAGGCAACCTCCCATGACAATCCGGTCTACACCGTCGACGGTGTGGTGCATTACTGCGTTGCCAATATGCCGGGAGCGGTCGCCAAGACCTCGACCCTCGCCCTAACCAACGCCACCCTGCCCTATGCCTTACAGATTGCCAACAAAGGCTGGAAAAAGGCCTGTCAGGACAACGTCGAAATTGCACGCGGTGTCAACATTATCGACGGCAAAGTCACCTATGAGGCGGTGGCTGAGGCATTTGGCCTGAGCTACACCCCGATAACCGAGCTTCTGTAAAAGAGAGCTGAAAAAATAAAAAAAAGCCGACTCGAAAACGAGTCGGCTTTTTTTATTCGATCCTCTCAAAAAAACGAGATAAGAAGGTGCCCTGCATGAGATGCATCCTTCAGATAACTCCCTTACCTCTAACTAACCCTCACTTACCCCAGAGCAGATAAGCTTTGATAAAGGGGTCGAGGTTGCCGTCGAGCACTGCATCGACGTTGCCGGATTCATGATCGGTGCGGTGATCCTTGATCAGCCGGTAGGGTTGAAGGACATACGATCGGATTTGGCTGCCCCAGGAGATGCCCTTTTTGTCCCCAGCCAGCCCTTCCTGGCGCTGGGCATTTTTCTGTTTCTCTAGTTCGTAGAGTTGTGCGGTGAGCATTTTCATGGCGGTTGCCTTGTTGGAATGCTGTGACCTCTCGTTCTGGCACTGGACAACGATTCCCGTCGGAAGATGGGTGATACGGATGGCAGAATCGGTTTTGTTGACATGCTGCCCACCTGCACCGCTGGAGCGATAGGTGTCGATGCGCAGTTCTTTGTCATCGATTTCTACTTCGATCGAATCATCCAGCTCCGGCAGAATCATGACCGAGGCAAAAGATGTGTGACGCCTGCCACTGGCATCAAAGGGGGAGATCCGGACCAGTCGGTGAATGCCCAGTTCAGAGCGCAGCAGGCCATAGGCAAAGCGGCCCTTGAACATGATGGTGACGCTTTTGGTCCCGGCCTCATCGCCTGCCAGGTAATCGAGGATGTCGGTTTTGAAGCCACGAATCTCACCCCACCGGAGATACATGCGCATGAGAATGGCCACCCAGTCCTGGGCCTCGGTGCCGCCGGCCCCGGCATGGATGGCTATAATGGCATTGTTGACGTCATGCTCGCCATTGAACATGCATTCCAGTTCAGCCTGGGACAGTCCTTCTTCGATGGACACTATGGTGTTGGCAATTTCAAGTTCCAGGTCGGCGTCTTTATCCTCCATGACCATTTCCAGGAAAAGCTCGGTGTCTTCCAGATGCTTCCAACGTGCTTCCCATCCTGCGATGACCTCTTGCAGCTGGCCATGTTCTTTCTGAATGACCTGGGCGTTTTCAGCTTCGTTCCAGAAACCAGGGGCCAAGGTCTGCCTTTCCAGGGCTTCAAGTCTTTCTTTCTTGCGGTCTAAGTCAAAGATGCTCCTTGAGAACGAGAAGGCGAGTCTTGAGATCTCCGAGTTTTTGTTTAGATACTGCCGCACCGCTTTCGATAGCCATATTTTTTAACCTTAAAGCTTATTTGTTGTCAGCAGACTGGGTCTCTCGCCGTCGTCGAACAATGGCAAGGCAGCTGCAGAAGAGGCCAATTGTCAAACAGACGGGCGCGAAAAGATAGCCGTATCGCACCCAGAATGTTTCGCCGGTCATCAGGGTTACCGCCCTTGCGGCTGCCCAGGGGATAAAGATTTCCGACTGCAAGTCGATGGTGCCTGCCGGGGTGACAAAGGCGGAGATACCGGTGTTGGCGGAACGGATAAGGCTGCGCCTGGTTTCAACAGCTCGAAATACCGCCATGGCAAGACTGTGATATGGGGCACTCGATTTACCATACCATGCATCATTGGTCAAATTTATCAATATATTTGCTCCGGCTTTGACCCATTGTCTGGAGATTTCAGGAAAGACCGATTCGAAACAAATAAGTATACCGGTTTTTGCGTCTTTCCAGGCAAGCGGTTGTTCAATAGTCCCGGCGCTGAAATCGCCCACCGCCTCGACCAGTGGGGCGAGAAACGGCAGGAATTGTTTTAATGGAACATATTCACCAAAGGGCACAAGATGAACCTTGTAGTATTTGTCATGGAACTGCCCGTCAGGTTTGAGCAGCAATGCACTATTAAAAAACCTCACTTTTTTGGTCTTGTAGTCGAGAATTTCGTACCAGGGCGCACCCGTCAGGAGGGCCAGATCGCGGCCTTCGACCAGTTTCCTGAGCGGTAACGTGTGGTCACCGTTCAGCGGATAAAAGGGCAGGGCGGTCTCAGGCCAGACAATCAGGGACGGGGGCCGGGAAGTTATGAGGGATTTGCTCAATGTCAGATATGTCTGCACCGTTGTGGACTGTTGTGATGGCGACCATTTGATACTTTGGTCGATATTTCCCTGGACAATGCCTATGGTGATTTGTGGAGTTGAAGAAGCCGCCATTTGTCCGTTTGTCTCGGCAAAACGTGTCTGTGAATATATGCCGGCGCAACCTAGAAGAAGGCAGGCCGGCACTAGGAGCAACAAAGTACCCCGTACAGATATTCTGGTCTTGAGCAGCAGGAACAACAAGGTATTAATAAAGATGATCAGATACGTTACCCCGTGGTGGCCTGCCAGGTCGGCAATTTGGATGATAATCGGAATTTTGTAAAGAGCGTAGCCGAGATCCATCCAGGGAAAACCGGTAAAGAGCACACTTCGCAGCCAGTCAAGCCCAACCCATAGGGCGGGCAGCAGCCAGAGGACAGCAATAGCCGGAAAAGTATTGAGGATAAACTGGGCAAGCAGGGCAAAGAAGGAAAAATAGAGGCTCATATAGAGCGCAAGGAGCAACAGTGCCGGGACAGAGAAATACCAGGCCAGACCGCCATATGTGCCGAGGACGATGATGATCCAGTATAAAAGCAGGAGAAAATGGACCAGTCCCCCTATGAGTCCGCAAAGCGCAGCCTGTCGGGGGGGGCTGGCTTGGATGCCGAACAGCAAGGGGACCAGGGCCAGTCCCAGCATTGGCCAGATTTCGCCACCACCTGGAAAAGAAATCCAGAGGCCGAGGCCGGTAAGTGTCGCAAGAAAATAAGGGTTGCGAAGGAAGGATGTCACTTTTTCTCTTGGCCCTTGGAAACCCTGCTGATTAGCACCATTTTCAACTGTCTGGAATCCGCACTTTTGGCCTCAAAGCGAAAACCATTGATCTCGACGGCATCGCTGACGCTCGCCAGTCGTCCGAGCGAATGAATAATCATTCCGCCGACTGATTCGTAGGGGCCCTCGGGAAACTCAACTTTGAAATGTTCTTCAATTATTTCAACATCTACTCGAGCATGGACTTGAATTGTCTGCTCGTCAATTATTTCGATCAGTTTTTCATCATCGTCATACTCATCGTCAATCTCGCCAACGATTTCTTCAAGAATATCTTCCATGGTGATAAGGCCGCGGACCGTGCCGAATTCGTCGATCACCATTGCCATATGCAGCTTCCGTTTCTGAAACTCCCGCAGCAGATCGCCGAGCAGTTTAGATTCAGTGATGAAATAGATCGGACGCAGATAACTTTCCAGGTTTGCCGGCTCGGCCTCCGAGCGGGCGCAGAGTTTGAGCAGGTCCTTGGCATGAATCGCCCCGATAACATGATCGGGCGTTTCCCGATACACCGGGATGCGGGTAAAGCCACTCTGGATGACTATGTCGATGAGTGCCGACATCGGCGAGGCTTCATCAAAAGATACTATCTCTGCCGCAGGAGTCATGATTTCCGAGGCGTAGGTCTCCCGGAATTCGAGGATGGAGTTGATCATCTTCTCTTCGAGGGATGAGATCAGTCCATGCTCTTCGCCTTCTTCGAGAAGTTCCTGGATATCGTGATCAAGGTCTTCTTTGGTTCCGGGTTTGGTAAAACTTAACAGGGATTTCAGTCGTTTCAGGACTCCGTTTTCCTGGTCGGATTCCTGAATGGTACTCGTATTGTCTTCGCTCATTGTGTGGGTTGGTTAGTAGCCTGGTGGTAAATGGCTATGCATTTTTCTGCGGCAGTTTAAATATCCGTACCCCTCAAGGGTATCATAAAAATCCCGTTTAGCGGGCATAGGATTGTAATCTTTGGTCCTGAAATAAGACCTGTCTCTAAACAAATAACATCATGACCAGAAAAATCAATCTTCTCGTAGTGATTCTTTCACTCTTTAGTTTATAAATTAATTGATACATGCTTGGTAAAAAGTTTATATCTATTTGTAAACATTAACGTAAGTGAATTTTTGTGAGTCGATCACGGATTATTTTTCTTTTCTATTCGATAGCCCACGACTATAGTAATGTGCTTGTCGAGCGGTTGCCGCATTCTCACCCCGATAAACGGAACACGCAACATAAAAAACTTGACATGAAACACGCGATTCTTTTATCAGCAATCACCCCTTCATTTTCTCGATCTGGGAGGTGGGACACTGCGGCAAATGGTTTCTTCATGACGCACTGTACTTTTTAATGTCTTTGTGGTAGTAAGGGGCGGCTTGAAGCGTAAGATAAGCCGTTGTCAAAAACAACACGGTCGTGAGATGCCCGCAATGGCACAGGAGACGCAACGAAATGGGCACAAATGGTTGCTATTTTCGTAACGACTCGTCAATCATTACCATTATTTTCAGCGAGGAAAAGATTGGAAGGAAAGGTTCTCATCGCCAATCGCGGCGAAATAGCCATACGGATCATGAATGCCTGCAGGGATCTTGGTCTTGAATATGTTGTCGTTTATACTGAAGCCGATAAAGATTCGGAACATGTCCAGCGAAATATTATCGACGGTCCAGAACAGAATGCCTGGCGAATTACCAGCTACACCGAACCGAATGACATCTTTGCGGTGGCCGATCACACCGGTTGCACCGCCATTCATCCCGGTTACGGTTTTTTCTCCGAAGATTATCGTTTTGCCAGAAGGGCCACAAGACGGGATCGGCCCCTCACCTTCATTGGCCCAAATTGGGAGGTTATTCGCGATCTTGGTGACAAAATAAATACCAAAAGGGTAGCCAACCATCTGGGTATTCCCACCATTCCCGGAACAGATGCTCCGATCTATAACGAGATGGAAGCAGAGGAGATTGCTGCCCAGCTTCTCGAAAGCCAGAGGCAAAGCGGCGTCGAGCAACCATCCATTCTGGTCAAGGCGGCTGCCGGTGGCGGTGGCATGGGTATAGAAGAGGTCACCGAGATTGAGCGGTTCAGGAGGGTTTACCGGCAATTGCAAAACTATGCCAAACGTCAGTTCGGTGATGGTGGCGTTCTCATCGAACAGTGCCTGCGCGATTATAATCACCTGGAGGTTCAGCTGGTATGTTCCAAATATGGCGAACGTATCCATTTTAGCTCGAGGAACTGTACTATCCAGTCGACAGGGCGTCAGAAAAGGGTTGAGGTGGCACCCGGTTTCCATAAATCGGCCTTTGAATATGATTTTGATGAAAAAAAGGTCCTCGACCAGATAGTCCAGTATTCACTTAAGCTTGCCAACCACGTAAAATATGACAATGTCGGTACTTGGGAATGGATTGTCAGTAGGTCGGGTCAGCCTTATCTTCTTGAGGTAAACACCCGTATTCAGGTGGAAAATGATGTCTCAGCGCGAATCAGCTATATTAACGGTGAACAGCCGAACCTGATTCGTGAGCAGATTCGCTTAGGCCTTGGCGACCGGCTTGGTTACAAACAAAGTGCGGTTAAGTTCAAGGGTGCCGCTATCGAGCTGCGTATCGTCGCCGAAGACACTCGGCGCGGCTTTGCCCCGTGGATCGGCACGATCAATGAGTTCAGGTTCCCTACGCATCCATGGTCGGTAGTGTATACCCATGTGCCTTTTGATCGGCCGTACCCCATTCCCAGCGATTTTGACCCAAATCTGGCTTTGGCCCTGGTCTGGGGGGATTCAGTCGAAGACGCCAAGAGCCGAGCCATACAGTTTCTCGATGAGACGGTCATAACCGGCATCGATTCAAGCAACAACCCGATCATCACCAATCTTGTCTACCTGAAAAATAATCTGGCGCGGCTTCTGGCTTTTTAGGCCGACCCTGGACATACTACAGTTGCACTATGAAAGAATTACAAAAGCAGCTTCTGAAAATAGAAGAACGGATCAATTATTTGCTGCAGATCAAAGATTATTCGAGCTGGGGTAATCTCGATGGCTTTAAGAAGAATTGCGATGATCTTAAGCTGACCATCTACGATCACAGCGAGGAGAATCTCCAGGGAGAAATCCGCAAACTCGATGAATCGATCAGTTTTCTTGAAGAGCGGGCGGAAGAAAATCTCACCCCCATGGAAAGGGTACGAATTGTTCGCAGTATCCAGCGCTTCAGTCTGAAGGAC
>JAHJLI010000229.1 GCA_018821785.1 Pseudomonadota bacterium | reverse complement strand
TGGATTAACCCCCATGGCACTGGCAAAGGTTTCCGTCAATACAGAGTCCATCAAACGCAAAAGTGCAAGTTTGAGAGAAAACGTCGACGGCAACATTTCGTAGGCTCCCGGCTTAAGCCATATTGCCAGAAGATAGGGTGTGGCTCCAAGGATTGCCCCTGCTCCAAAAAATAGCACCCCTTTCAAGTCGCGATGGATGTTGCCGCCAAATAGAAGTAGTGCAAACACTCCAATGCTGATTGTTACCGTGAGCATATGATTACTGAAAGCCAAACCGCATATCAAACCGGTGAAGAGAAGGAGGACCATGTTTTCCTTTTGTCTAAACCGGAGCACAAGGAAAATACTTATCCACGACAAGGTGAGTGCCATTGAATACTGAGGAGGTGCGTAGGCGGATGTGAACAAAAGCTGGTAGGCCGATGGAAAAAGTATAAGCAATGCCGCTGGCCAGCGCGACCCCTTGCTAAAAGCAGCGCGGGTAATGAGCAGAAAACCCAATACCGAAAAAATCCCTAATGTAAATGTTTGATAGCGAGCTCCAAAGGCATTGCGCGGTAGCCATTCCACAAATGGTGCCATCAAATATGACTCAAATGGAAACTGGTAGGGCTGGCCAATGAAGAGTAGAGGAAACTGACCTTGGAAAATCATCTTTGCTAGCAATACGCTAGAAGCCTCGTCGCTCGTCGCCGGCAAATGATTTACACTGATCCATGCAAATGTCGATCGCAGTATCAGGGCAAGAGCAATCAATGTGATAGTGATCACTATTGGTACGGGTATTCTGTGACAGGGCATTAATTGAGAAAAGTATTTTCTTAGAGCCATACGGATGCCGCTAGGATTTGTTCAAAAATGGCTAACAACTCAACTTTCAGACTTCAAACCAAGATCACGAAAAAACACGTAAATGATAATAATAATTGATTTATCTTTCTCTTCGAGTCATATCATTTTCTTGAAAAACATCAACAATAGCAAATAGAAAGCTCGGCTAGTATTACCAAACAACATCAGGAGCGACAAGAAGCAAAATGGTTGCAAAACAGAATATATTCTTTCAGTAGAGACATGAGTGTTCAAAATCCTAGAGGCTTCCAGGTTCTGCCACACTTTATGGAACAAGCAAGTAGCTTTCAGCGACAGGCAGAGATGCACAGCAGAATCATTGCTGGGCCACTATACCCCTTTTTAATCGGTTGAAATTGAAGCTAGCCTGTCGATACAAAATCTTGCGAGGATTCAGCGAATCAATTATCGGAATGCGATGAGCAGTGTTGTCCGTTTGAATTTTTCCCGGTTAAGAGCCTTATTCTGCAACAGGGAAGTCTCCAACCTTGACTTGAACAATTTCTGGGCAATGAACCGGAGCTTCATACTGTTCTTATTAGAGACGTCGCCCATCTGTCTGGAAACTATGGCAACATAGGAAACACCGGCACCTTCGTGGTGGCTCTGGTGCTCACCTTCCTTGTCAGCACTGCAACTTATACCTTTATCGAACGTCCACTCCTCTTTCGGGATAAGCGTTGCTAACATTTTGGTCGGGCCCAAGCAACCATAACTGTGGGAACGAAGTCACCCTTTAGAAAAAATAGCTTGAGCTTTATGTGTAATCAGATATTGTGTTGCCACCACACCAGCCCACGTTTGAATTAAAAAGGAAGTACCGTGCCTTGCGACCCAAGTTGCAAGGTGAAACACATATTTTGACTGTCTGACTCTTGCCAAGGCAGTGCACAAACCACCTGACTTCGAGTTCGCCCCGGTTTTTTCAGATGATATTCAGCTCGCTTCTTTTTCTTTTTCTTTTTCTGCCCGGCATTCTGATTCTTTATTACTCTGCTGCGATCCGGACAAGAAACTTCGTTTTACTCACTGCCAGTCTCTTGTTTTATACCTGGGGAGAGGGTGGGTATGTCCTGCTGATGCTGTTTTCCATAGTCATCAACTGGTTGGTGGGTTTGTCGATTGAGAAAGCACGGAGCTATGGCAAATCCTGTCGCCTGATCCTCGGGGCGGGGATTTTTTTGAATCTAGCACCGCTGGTCTTTTTTAAGTACGGCAATTTTTTTGTCGAAACCTTTAACGGGCTATTGGCCGTTGGCTCTTTAAAAACAATCACCCTGGCTCCCATTCATCTGCCCATCGGCATCTCTTTTTTTACATTCCAGGCTATTTCCTATATCGTCGATGTATACCGCAACCAGGTAGATGCCCAGCGGCAACCAATAAACCTTGGCCTTTATATTGCTCTTTTCCCTCAGCTGATAGCCGGCCCCATTGTCCGATACCGGGATGTCGCCTTGGAGATTGCCAATCGATCGGTAACCCTCAATTGTTTTCAATACGGTATCCAGCGCTTTGTCACCGGTCTCGGCAAGAAGGTGCTTATCGCCAATAATGTCGGGGCGGTTGCCGACCATATCTTTTCCCTGCCCAGTGAAACTCTGCCCGCCGGTTTCCTCTGGCTCGGGATGATCGCGTATTCTCTACAAATTTATTACGATTTCTCAGGCTATTCGGACATGGCCATCGGCCTGGGCAGAATGTTTGGTTTCCGGTTTTTGGAAAACTTCAACTACCCCTACAGCGCCACATCCATTCAGGATTTCTGGCGGCGTTGGCACATTTCACTCTCTTCGTGGTTTAAAGACTACCTGTATATCCCCCTTGGGGGAAACCGCAAAGGGGGATGCCGCACCTACTTCAATCTGCTGACAGTTTTCTTCTTCTGCGGTTTTTGGCATGGAGCCAGCTGGAATTTTATCGTCTGGGGACTCTACCACGGCCTGTTTCTCGTCCTTGAAAGATGTGGACTGGGACGGATATTGGGAGAACTGCCACGGTTCATTCAGCACACCTACACCGCCATTGTCTTCATGGTCGGCTGGGTGTTTTTTCGAGCGGAATCGCTGCCACGGGCTTTGGACTATTTGGCAGGTCTTGGAAATTTCAATACTGCACCGTATCTGGACGCCCGACTTTTTGCCACAATCAATAATGAGTTTTACCTGGCTCTGGCTATTGGTATAGTCTTCATGTTTCCCGTTGCCCCAAAAGTTCTGGCAAAAATATACACCCTCGGTGAAACCGGAGGCAATACACAACGTACCATCTATGCCACACTAATGACTGTTATTCCAGTACTATGGGTGTCAGTAATCATTATTTATAGCTCAGCTCAGCTGATCAGCGGGACTCATAACCCATTTCTCTATTTCAGGTTTTAAAATATATTTGATGTTACAGAGCAGACGCCCTCTCTTTCAGGCAGGATACTATTTTGCAACGATTGTTCTCCTGACTCTCTTAGTGTTCTTCGCCGCTTTAGAGAAACCACTGAACACAATCATCATCCGACCCCATCTTGATGCCGAGGACGGCGACATCCTCACCATTTATTTGCCAAAAGCAAATGGTGCCTATAGAGAAAATAAAAGCTCAGCCATTAAATTCCCGAAAGGACAAAGCACGCCTGAACTGGTCATATCCGCCTACCCGACCAAGCAGCCCCTACGCCTGGATCCGCTGATCGGGAAAGGTCGTGTTGTGCTGCTGGATTTAACTTTCGAGAGATTTGGAATCACAAAAAAACTTGAGGCAAAGGATCTTGCCGCACTCCTGATCAAAAGCGTTGACGTAAAATGGCAGCTGTCGGAAAAGGGTCTGGAAATCACTTCTAACAGCATCGATCCGCAGCTCTATTTCCAGTTCCAGGAGTTGCCGATTCCTCTGCCGCCTGTCAT
The DNA here is from genome assembly GCA_018821785.1 of Pseudomonadota bacterium. Classification (GTDB taxonomy): domain Bacteria; phylum Desulfobacterota; class Desulfobulbia; order Desulfobulbales; family Desulfocapsaceae; genus Desulforhopalus_A. The sequence continues at coordinate 32,563 of JAHJLI010000229.1, read as the reverse complement.
TAAGATCCTCCCCTTTTTGCTGTTCTTTCTCGTTAACCTCTGTGCTCTGCTCTTCTGTGCCCGAAAGTGGCTGCAATCCCCGCCTCATTCTATCCGGTTCACCCTGGCAATCGGTCCCCTTGTGCTTGTGCTCCTTTGTTGGGCCTTCCAATGGTCCAGCCTTTTAACAATAACTGCCTGCACATTGTTCGCTGCAACGCTCCTACATACAGTTGCTGCCGTTGTCGTCTCAGGGAGGATCAGGTTATCGCTCTCTGGCCCAAATATTCAAGCACTGCTGACAACGAGTTGTTTTCTTCTTCTTGTAATCTATCCGTTCACCCGAACCTTGTATCCAGACAGAAATTTTATCGACGCCTCTAGACAACTAATGGCTGATTTTACAGGAAACAGCCTGAAAGAATGGCATGAATCCAGTATCAACCTGGTAAAAGGCATAGAAAACAATCTGATTCAATGCTTTTCCCTGCGAACCGAACTCATCCACCTGAACGCCAATATTAAAATGTTCGGCTTCGGGTTTTCTGCAACTCCTAAGGCAATCCTTGGCAAAAACGGCATGTTTTTCGAAGGTTATGGAGAGCAGCGGGTTGAACGGGATATCACTGCCCATTTCGATAATGTTACTGATTATATGGGGCTCATCCCTTACACCGACAAGGAACTCGAGGCCTGGCGTATCTGCCTTGAGGAGAGATACTACTGGCTTAAAGAGAAAGGCATAGATTATATCTTTACTCTTGCTCCGTCAAAGGCCCAGGTCTATCCGGAAAATCTCCCAGCCAAAATCCTCGAAACCAAAGAGGCCTTGAACCTCCCAACCCGCTACGACCAGTTGATTGCCCATCTGAAACTCCATTCGTCGGTTCCCGTTGTCGACCTCGCCTCAGCTCTGCACCAGGCCAAACTGCGTGCCGAAGAACAAAACACCCTGGCATCGACCCCGTTATACTACCGAACTGACTTTCACTGGACCTATTATGGGGCCTATATCGCCTATCGAGCGATCATTGATGAGGTCAATCGGAAATACCCGCAATACCAGATATCCCCAACACCAATTGAGGACTTCTCCATAAAAACTCGACCGGACTGGGTGCACGCCCCATTTATCAATCTTCTTGGTTTGGACCCGGTCCGCCACCGTAACGAACCCTATCTGACTTTCCATCCACGACCAGGTACCCCGCTGGCCGATGTTGGCGAATTTGCAACAAAGGGCATTAACGACTACAGCTTGCCGGAACCGATCTATGAAACCTTCAACGGCAATGTTGTCGGCACGAGGGATTTAATCAATAAATCAGGAAAAATTGATACTATATTTGTGATTGGCGATTCTTTTTCCGAAAAATTTCTCGGTTTTTTTTCTGCTCATGCAAAAAAAACCATCAATTTCAGAACGGTCTATAGCTTTTATTCCGAACCTTTCGAGAAACATCTGCCAAACCTGGTGATCCAGGAAGTGTTGAATATGTATCTTCTTCAACCACCGCCTACAAACACTGAGCAGGTGCAACAGGCAAGAGTTCGGGCGCTGAGCAGAAAAAGTATTCCGACAGACTCCAATAAGAGTTGATACATTTTCAATCCCCTTCAGCCGAAGTCGATTTTTTAAAAGCTAGATGAGATGCGATGTCAATCACGCCAAATCAATAAGTTCCCTTGATTCACTCTTCGTGTCTTACATGTTAATTCTTGCCTGAAAGATGACAATGTGTTAGTTATAGACCTTTTTATTTTCGATTAAGGTCTATCGCCACCTTCAGTTCATAACAAATATTCATATCTGTTCTGCGGGCGCAAACTAGTGTCTCGACCTGAGTGTGTTCTCTGGAAAAGGCTGAATACTTTCAGTCATGTGCAAAAGGAAACGACAATATTATGTATAAAATTCGTTTTGGTCTGTTGTGTGTTGCTCTGACAACGTTGATGCTTGAGCTGAATCTGGTGCGAGTGTTTGATGTCATCTGGTATTCCAACATGGCCTATATGGTGATCACCCTGGCCATGTTCTGTTTTGGTTTATCCGGCATTTACAGTTCGTTGCGTCCTTTACCGGAAAACGAGGATGTGAATGGGTATCTTGCGAAGCTTGCTTTTCTCTTTGCTCTTTTCAGTATCGTGCTCTACCCGGCTTTGAACAAGATTCCTTTTGATTTCAATGCGCTCTATACGTCACCGATAAAGGGGAGCGTCATGTTTCTGGTGATGTACCTCTTTCTGCTCATCCCTTTCTTTCTTGCAGGTCTCATTTTTACCACCGTTTTTTCAAGCTTTGCCGACAAGATCCAGAGCCTTTACTGTTGGGATCTCACAGGAGCGGCCCTGGGTTGTGTCCTCCTTGTCCCCTTGTTGCCACCGATCGGCCCGGGCGGGGTTTTGTTTATAACGTGCAGCCTTGCCCTTGCAGCCTCGGCCTGCTTCTCAAAAAGTCGGCGCTCAACAGGTATCTTGCTGGTGCTTGCCGTTGCCGTGGCGGTTGTCCCTTTTATGAGAAGCAATTATTTTGAATTCAAGCATCATATCGACAAGCGAGGTGTCAAAGGGGCCAAAGAACAAAAAATCATCGAACATTCCTACTGGGATCCAATTTCGAAAATCGATGTCATCGATTATGGCACACAGAAACATGTCGCCTATGACGGAGGATCCCAATCCACTTTCATTATTCCCTTTGACGGGGATTATAAAAAATTGAGAGAGGAGGTGCAATCCGGGAAGGGATACCATTTTTATGGTCCGATGGTTTATGTCTCCCATGCCTTAAAGGCAGATACTGGTCACGAGGCATTAGTAATTGGTGCCGCTGGTGGTTCAGAGACGAAGGCTGCACTCATGTACGGGGCATCCCATGTTGATGCCGTCGAACTGGTCGGCCATGTCATTGAAATTGGAAAAACCAGATATGCCGACTATAACGGCAATATATTCAACCATCCGAATGTAAACGCAGTTAAAGGAGAGGGCCGGAGCTTTTTACGTTCTACTAACAAGAAATACGACATCATCCAGATGTACAGTAACCACACAAGCTCCAGTATAGCGGCCGGAACCGGAGCCATGGCAACAACCTATCTGCAGACCTCAGAGGCATATAAGGAATATTTTTCGCACCTGAAGGATGACGGCATCCTCCACATCAATCATCACATCTACCCGAAGATGATAACAACGGCGGCCCTTGCCTGGAAAGAAATGGGGAAATCCGATTTCTTAAAGCATGTTGTTGTCCTTGAGGCCGTGGCTGAAGGTTTTCAGGATAACCTTCCGACCATGCTCATCAAGATGCAGCCTTGGACAAAAGAGGAGTTGGTGAAGGTGCAGTCCATCTTAAATAATCCCTATATGAAGATGGTGGTCAATCCTCTTTTGCCTCAAAACAACATGCTCTCAGATGAATTTTTTTCAGGAGAGCTTTCCGAAAAGACGATTGAGAAAGTGGGCTTCTTGGTAGCTGCCTCAACCGACAATAAACCCTATTTCAATTTTCTCAGAAAAACGTTTGGTCAGCTTGCTACCGACCCTAATAATTTTGTCAATTTTTCGACCGCTTCTCTGTTGAATTCACAATTGAAAAACGGCTGGATTCCAACAGATGTCGTTCATCTTATCGTTACAGGGGGTGCATCCTTTTTCTTTATCATTTTGTTTATTGCGGTACCCATGTACTTTTCCCGTGTCGGCAAGACAAAATGGGTCGGAAAAACCAGCTGCCTTATCTATTTTTCTTGTCTGGGGGCCGGATTCATCATATTTGAACTGGTTTTCATTCAGATTTTCATGAAGTTGATCGGTTATCCTCTCTATACTTACTCCACTATTGTTTTTGCCCTGCTGATAGCCGCAGGGCTGGGAAGCGCAATGTCAGGAAAACTTGGCATCTCACCACGTGGTTTATGGTTTATTCCATTTATCGGCGTGGTGGTTTGCAGTATCATGATTCTCTTGGTGTATCAGCAGTATTTCGAACTCTTCCTGCAATCATCAACCATAGTAAGAATTATTGCTGCATCTGCCCTGATTTTCCCGCTTGGCTTCTTTCTGGGGATGCCGTTTCCACTGGGCATTCTCACCATAGAAATGCAACCCCGTGGTTCTATCGCCTGGGCCTGGGCGATGAACGGGCTGTTTACGGTTATCGGTGGCCTCTGCAGTGTACTGTTGTCAATTTTTTATGGATTCCAGGCCACCCTGGTCATTGCAATATTGATTTATCTTGTGGCCTTTGGGACTTTTAATAAACTAAGACAGATTGCTTAGCGTAAGACACGGTTGTGGCCATAGCTGTCACGCATGGAGTCCATCCAACGAAGAAATCTATGGATCAATTACATGAGCATACTACACGATAACTCCGAGATACTCTCAGTAGAGACACCAATACACACTGCAGATAAACCCCTGAAACGCGGGCGGCTCTTGATTTTCATCGTTGCTTACAATGCCGAAAAGACGATTGAAAGTGTTCTGAAGCGCATCCCCTTACAATTATCAGAGGTGTATGAGGTCGAAGTTCTCATAATCGATGACTCGTCCCAAGATGATACATTTGTCAAAAGCGAACTGGCAAGGCGCGCAGGTATTGTCCCGTTTTCCATGACCGTTCTTTTTAACCCCGTCAATCAAGGGTATGGGGGGAATCAGAAAATCGGCTACCATTATGCAATAAAAAACCAGTTTGACTGGGTTGCCCTGGTTCATGGCGATGGACAATACGCCCCTGAGTGCCTTCCGGAGCTTGTCGGTGTACTGGCGCAAAAGGAAGCCGACGCTGTCTTTGGTTCGAGGATGATGCAGGGTAATTCGGCTTTAAAGGGCGGGATGCCTTTTTATAAATTTATCGGCAACAAAACACTTACCCGATTTCAAAATTTTCTTCTGAAATCAAATCTCAGCGAATTTCATAGCGGTTATCGTCTTTATTCTACAGAAGCCCTGGCCCAGATTCCTTTTGACCTCAACAGTAATGATTTTCATTTTGATACCGAAATAATCATTCAGTTTATGATCGCCCAACGCACCATTAAGGAATTACCAATTCCCACTTTTTATGGGGATGAGATCTGTCATGTCAACGGCATGAAATATGCCTGGGATGTTGCTTGTGCAACATTGCAAGCCAAAGTACAGAAGTTTCATATATTGTATGATCGAAAATTTGATTGTTCCCCTCAAAAAGATTCACAGCATCTCTCACTGGAACCACATTCAGCCGAATCAAAATTTCTGGCAGATGTACCGGCTAACGCCAATATCCTTATTCTCGGTAAGGTGAGCGCAGGCTTTCTCACACATCTTACGACCAAGGGATACAGGGTAACTGTCGCTTCCGAGGGACTTTTGAGTCCAACATTTGAATTGCCTCAGGATGTTGATCATCTCTTGATCTTCGATGATATTGAGATTTCCCGGCAACCAGATTTATTTGTTCAAAAACTTCGCAATATCTGTCGCTTTAAGCCGAATGTGGTCATCGTTTTGGCTGTTGGAAATATTGGGTTCTGTCTTACCCGGTTGTTATTACTTTTCGGGCGGTTCTCCTATACTCGAAGGGGCATCATCAGTCTCGGGCATTTACATTTTTTTACTCTTCGAGCTCTTAAAAAGCTTTTCTCTCAGAATTGGTTTGAATGTGTCGGGATAAGTGGTTTACCCATTATGTATAACCGAGTTTTTCAATCAACCATCACCGCAAATTTTTGTTCGGCAATTCACCGAGGACTGATCCGAATCCGGCCGTCTTTGTTCAGTTATCAACTGTTTATCTCAGTCCGTCCGAGACCTTCTCTTGATTACCTGCTTGAGAAGGCCGTTCGGTTTTCAGAAAATAAAAGCAAAACTCTATTAAAAACGGAAGAAAATCCAGGATGCTAATTTCTTGGCCGTAAAGGGAATCACATACATGTTCAAATTCATATTTCACAACTGGTTGTTTTTGCGTTTTTGTATCTCAATATTGACAATCTCTGTTGTTGTCCTGCCACTTGCCCCCGTCGCCTGTGCTGCTGCTAAACCACCTGCAGTTTCGGACACCCTTACAAAGGAAGAAAAAGGTAAGCCGGCCCAACTCAACGATCATAAAAAAGTGGCGGCGACCAATCCTCAAGACGATACCGCCTCAGGGGAAAATGAAGGTATTAAGGGGGGAGAAAAACTCACCCCGGAACACAAAAATAGCACAATTGCTAAAAATTCCGACAAGTTAACCAACAAAAATCCTCCCGAGGAAACTGAAGAGGGGATGCCAACTCTTACCAAAGTTGGGATCGGCATCGGAGCTGCTGCGGTTGTCGGTGGCGTGCTGTTGCTCGCTGGAGGAGGCGTGGATGGTGGCAAGAGTGGCCCTCGATATCCGACTGCTGCAGAACTGGTTGGCCCGTGGAGTGCCCAGGCGAAAAATGATGAATATCATCTCACCTACTTCGGAGTATATAATTTGTATGCGATTGGCTTTCATACTTATGATATATATGGGAGCGGGGGGGACCATAAACAGGGAACAGGAACCTGGTCTATCGGCGAGAAAACCAATACACTAACTTTGAATAACGACTCTGGGTCAACGTATGTTGGTGACTTCCAAAACGAAAACTTTACAACCATTTCAATGAACCACACCGTTCTCAAATGGGAACTGGTTCTAACGAAGCAATAAGCTGCACATGCCCATTCTCTTCTGTGTGCATGCAGCTTGCTGCATTGACTCTGCCAGACACCCTGTCGAGAAAAATGGTGCCAGCAAAGTGTTCCCTTACCCAAAATTATCAGATCTTATCTCAGATAAACATGCAGGCACTTTTACACAAGATAATAAAGAGAACAACTTTTCCCCCAAATAGCGGTCGCTTTCTTGTTGAAAATCGCAATACCCTCATACTGTCACTGACCATCTTCATTTTGGCATTTTTATTTCGATCCTGGCAGAATATCCTGAATCCGGGCCTTTACTGGGAAGATGCCGGCCATTATTTCAACATTTATTATGGGATTGACCGAGACCTGAGCTTCATTCTCCAGAACCCCAACGGATACTATAATATTCTCAATAATTTCGTTGCCTGGCTGGCTCAACACCTTGATGTCAGGATACAGCCAACAATCTATCTGGCCTTCGCTTTAACAATGGGGGTTATTACCGCCACCAGTTTTTCATTCTCAGGACTTATTCAAAACCGTTTTTTACTGCTTGTGACACCGTTGGTACTTGGTCTCTCCGGCATGAATCATATTTTTTATTTCAATACCCTGACTTTTCAGATGTACAATGTGGTTGTTGTGTTGTTGTGCCTGCTTTTCCTGCCGCCAACTCGATCACCATTCGTACTTTTTGTCCTATGCGTTGTTATAACAGTGCTGGTATGGTCAGGCCCATATTCTGTTGTTGCCCTCCCCGTTGCCTTGGCACTGCTTGTGTTTTTTCACAATCGCGAGAAAACAATCCTGTTCGTTTATGTCATCATTAATTTACTTATTTATACTTTTTCGGTAAAAGCTGGCACAATCATGCTGAGCAATATTGCCAACAAGGATATCCGCAACGTTGCTGTCCATACTCTTTTTGAAAGAGTGTTCTTTCTCGATCTGCTCGGCGCGATGTCTTCCATCAAGGTTGGTCTCTTTTTCCTGTTCATTGTTTCGATATTCTACTACCTCAGGAAAAATGTCTTTTTCATTAAGATAAGTTTGGCTTTCTTTATAATAATTCTTGCGGCTCTCGCCCCGTTGTTTCTCAGCATTAAATATCTTTTATATCAACAGGTTTTCACTTGCCATATTTATGTATCGCAATTCTTTTGGCTCTGTTTTATTCTTTTTTCCGCAGACCAGCTCATTAAAAAGGCACAGCCGAAACCGGCAATCCAGGTTTTCATTGCCGTCATGTTCTGCTGCCTTGTCCTCTTTGACAATATACGGCACCAGGAAAAAGGCAGAATAGACCTCATGCCTACAATCCCTGACTTCGTCAAGACAATATATCTCGTTGAGCAACTCGAACTTGCGAAAAAAAATCAATATGTGCTCGTAAAAACTGATAATCTTATCCCGGGGTATATGCCTCCAATGGTTCGCGTCGGTAGCTGGCAAGACAATGCGCAACGCCTCTCGCCCAAGGAGATACCAATTGCATCAGGAAAGCAATTTATTATTGAATAGAAAAGAGTGCAACCTGTCGACTGTGGTGGTCCACAGATGAGAAAATTACGCCAAAAAATTCTCTCCTTTCTCCGGGCCTTGACCCATGCCAATTATTGGAAAATCAAGGCTTCAGGTATCTTCGATCCGATCTTCTATCTGGAAACAAATCCTGACGTGGCAGCGCAGGGTATCAACCCATTGACCCACTATCTGCACGTTGGGTGGAGGGAGGGGCGTTTCCCCCATATATTGTTTGATATTCAACACTATTTCAGCCAGTTCCCTGAAAACACCGGCGGCGAGACAGAGCCCATTACCCATTTCCTCTCTGAAGGCTGGCGGCAGGGCAAAAAACCCAGCCCTTATTTCGATCCGCTGGTGTATGCTCATGAAAATAGTCATCTTGACTTTACAAAAACCAACCCCTTGTCGCATTTTATTAATACTGGCTGTCAAGATGAAAAATTCCTCCCTCCATATATTGATCGACAGTTTTATTGCCAAAAATACCCGGATGTGGCTGAAAGTGGAGTCGATCCTCTGACCCATTACTTCACAATCGGCAGAAAGGAACAGCGGCAACCATCACTCTATTTTGACGTTCTCTGGTATCTCGACAGGACACCTGTTCTGCAGGAGATGGCTGAAAATATCCTCATGCACTATTTTCTGTATGGCGCTGCTGAAGGTAAAAGTCCGACGCCGGTTTTTGACCCTGCTTATTACCGGGCAACCTATTCGGATGTCATTGGTGCAGAGAAAGACCTGCTTGCCCATTATCTGAAGAACGGAGAACGACAAGGCCTCCGGCCCTGTTCCTGGTTCGACCCGGACTATTACCGGCAGACCTACCTTGGAAACGCTTCTTCTTCAGCCTTGGGCCATTTCCTCTCCGAGGGCGTCTATCACCACCATTTCCCCAACCAAGCGGTCCAGGCGCTTCCTGAAAAACCAATCATTTCAATCATCGTCCCTGTCTACAATATTGCCGCCCATCACCTGAACAACTGTATTCGCTCGGTACTGTATCAGAGCTATCCCCTCTGGCAGCTCTGCCTCGCCGATGACTGCAGCACCAGCCCTCACATTAAACCCCTGCTGGAAAAATGGGCAACAAAAGATAACAGAATCACGGTCACCTTTCTCGAAACAAATCTCGGGATATCCGGAGCCACTAACCATGCGGCCTCACTGGCCACCGGCGACTATCTGGGTTTTCTCGACAATGATGATGAACTCGCCCCCGACTGCCTTTTCAAGATCGTCGAAACCATCACCACAACCGGTGCAGATCTCCTCTACACCGATGAGGATCTGATAGGTGATGACGGCCGGCGGTTCAGCGCTTTTTATAAACCGGATTACAACCCGGAGCTGCTGCTTTGCCATAATTATGTGACCCATTTCGTAGTAGCTGCCAAGAGACTCTTCAATTTTGTTGGCGGGGTTGCGACAGACATGACGGGTGCTCAGGACTATGACCTCTTCCTGAAATTGTCGGAACAGGCCGAAAAAATCATCCATATCCCGCAAATATTGTATCACTGGCGGGCATCGGAGACCTCGACCAGCATCAACCACCAGCAGAAAGAGTACGCCGATGCAGCGGGGCTACTTGCGGTAGCGGCAGCTGTTGAAAGAAGAGAACTTCAAGCGAAAGTTCTGCCCACGGACCTCAAGTTTTTCTATCGGACCCACCGGGAACTTTACCTGATGCCCCTGGTCTCGATAGTGATCTACTGGGACCAAGAGGACGAAAAACCGGCCGCCTGGCTGAAAAACATTGTATCGCTCACGGCCTACACCAACTACGAAATACTCCTGCTGCATGATGCTGAGGTGACTGTCAACTCCCTGCATCGCGTTATGACGTCCATTAAACAACCGGTTAAATTTCTGGCAGTGGATGCACTTCAGGGGCTTGCAAATCTCTATAACCAGGCCCTGCAACACTGCAATGGAGAGTATGTGGCCTTTCTCAGCAGTGATGTGGTCATTACCGGCACAACTTGGCTGTCGGCACTGCTCGAATATTGCCAAAGGCCTGATACCGGTGCGGTTTGGGGCCATCTGCAGTGCGAGAACTCAGATCTCGTCGATATCACGCCCCTGCCTGATATCCTGAGCCAATCGGCATGGTACTATTCCCGGTATCTGCAACAGGCCTCAATTCTCCTCAACGGCCTGCAATGTCCGCAGAATACCTGGAACGCATGCTGGGAATGCTGCATTATCAAAAAAGAGGCCCTTGATCAATGCGGCGGTTTTGCTGCCGGCCTTTTCCCTGATCTCTTTGCAATCCATGACCTTTGTTTCCAGTTCCTTAAGATGGGGCTGCAGATTTATTATACACCCCATTGCAGCATGGAATGGCGCGCTGACGCACGTCGCCTTGACCAGGAAGCACTGAATGCATCATGGACTGCCGAAAAGCTTGAACTCCAGAAAAAATGGCAACGGCGCCTGCAAAAGGGTGATCCTTTCTTTAACACAGGCAAACTGCAGGAAGCGCAAATCACTGTTGAGGCATTTCAAGCATGGTTTGCGCCATAATGATTCACTTTTAGAGGTATTCCTCAGCAGCACTCTTTCGCTTGGCCAGATATTTCATTGTGCAAAATGGGGACACCATGAGACTGCAGGTTCTTAACATAATCCCCATAGGCCTGGAAAATATACGATCGATGTAAGATGTCGAGTCGCTTGAGGACCTTCGCCCTTCCGATATACATGAGCATATTCAGGTGGTTCTTGCCTCCCAAATCAGGATGCATGAACCTCTCCTGCTTGGTATCGACATCATAAGGATGAAAGTAGGTGACCACAGGCCGGCCTTTGCCGAGGCTTTTGCCAATCGCCCATTTTGTCAGGAAAAAAGGCAACACCCGAAAATAAACCCCCCCGGCAATGGGCACCGACAAACCGGGAACCTCATGCAGGGTAACCGGTAACTCCCAAAGTCCACCTGCCACCTTTCTGGCGCTCCTGCCAAATTCAGGCCACCCATACAGAGGATTGCCCGCAGGCAGAACTGAGCTCGAGTAAGCAAAACCAAGTTCAGCCAACACCTCATGGGCCCAGGCAGTTTGCGCCGTCAGGGAAAAGGTCGGAGCCCTGAACCCCTCTATCCCCTTGCCCCCGGTGTTCTCAAGGGCCGCCAGATTTCGCCGCATATCGGCCCGAAACTCCTTTGGTGTCAGTTTGTCGAGCTGCAGATGAACATCGCCGTGGCAGGCCAGCTCATGCCCAGCCCCAACAATTTCACCGATTAACCTAGGATAACGCCTGGCCACCTCGCCGACGACAAAAAATGTCGCCCTGACCCCCCATCGTTTGAATTGGTCAAGGTAGCTCCTGGTATTTTCGGGAACCCCCTCCCGATAGCGAACGCCATCCTTGACCCAGTCGCGAACATCTTCCAGGTCAACGCTCAGCAATATAGAACTCAAAGCTCCAGTCTCCTTCAGGCAGAACCCATACTCACGCGGCAAATCTCTTTAGAAAAAGGTCTGTACGATTGCCAGCCCTATGAGCTAACCTCGTCAAACAAGAAAAGAAATTCAAAGGTACTACACCATTGTTCCATCGCCCTCCCTCTCAAGACTTTCGGCTAAACGATGAAAGCTGGCCCGAGCTTCCCCCGAGCCAATGATTGCCACCAGATCACCATCCTGAAAGCGAAAGCCGACATCGGGATTCGGGACCAGCTGCTGCTTGCGAATAATTCCAACTACCGAAGCCCCAGTCATTTTGCGGATTTCAGCCTCACCGATACTCCTGTCGATCAAACTGTCCCCAGGCTTTAACCGTACCCACTGCAGGTCGAAATAGTGTTCAGCCGCCCGCATTTGGCCAAGCGTTTGGTAATCTTCACTTTCCGCCAATTGCGGCGCTAAAAGTTGCTGCCGAATGGCCTCGGTTTGCCTCTGGATTTCCGTAACGGGAAGGTGTAAATGAAGAAGTGCCTGCCGGGTTATCTCGAGTCCCGCCTCGAATTCCGGATACACCAGATTCCTCACTCCAAGTTCCTTGAAAATTTCGAAAAAAGAAGGTTCGGCCATACGCGCCACAACCCCGATCCGGCTGTTAACCTTGCGGGCATTTTTGATAATTGCCCGAGCCACGACAATACCTGGGGTAGTAACCACCAGCAGTGAGGCCCTGTGCATGGCAAGGGCTTCCTGCACGACTTCATGGCTGCCGTCGCCATACACTACCGGATACCCGGCCGCCTTGGTCTCTTCCACCCTGTGTTGATCAATTTCCACGATGACAAACGAGGTGCCGACTCGGTCAAGGACAGATGCAACCTGGAAACCCACGCGGCCACCACCGGCGATCACCACGTGATCGCGCAGGGCGTGTTCCGGAAAATTGATCGACTCCAGCGGTTCGTGTCGAAACCACCTCTTTTTCAAGGCATAGAGACGACCGGTCTGAGCCGAAACAATGGGGGTCAGAATCATGGTCATTACCGCTACGGTCAGGACCAAATTGTAGAGATCCTTGCTTATCGAATCACTTGCCACCCCAACTCTCGCCAGAACAAATGAAAATTCACCGATCTGAAACAATCCGAGACCAACTGCCAGGGGAACGACATTGCCGTAACGAAAAATTCTCGCCAGGACCGCAAAAATGGCCCCCTTGCCGACACCGACCAACACCACCAGAAGCAGCACCTGGCCCAGATTATTGAGAAGAAAGCGGGGGTCGAGAAGCATCCCCACCGAGGTAAAAAATAGCAGTCCGAACAGATCCCGCAGGGGAATGATATCACTCAGGGCCTGGTGACCATAGTCGGATTCACTGAGAACCATGCCGGCGATAAAGGCTCCAAAGGCAAAACTCAGGCCGGCCAGGTAGGTGGCATAACCAACTCCAAGGCCAATGGATGTTACCGCCAGCAGGAATAACTCCCGGGAACCCAGCCTGGCTATGTGCCGTAACAGGATCGGCAACAGTTTATTGCCGAGGAGGAGCATGGTCGCCAGGAACAGGGTCGCCTTGCCCGCAGCAAGCCACAGCGTCCCCAATCCTGTCGCCGGATCGTTAAGCTGCGGCAGGATGATCATCATCGGCACCACTGCCAGATCCTGGACGATCAGCATACCGATCATCACTTTGCTCGACAGGGTGCCGAGCCAACCCTGGTTCATCAGGGTTTTCAGGATGACCATGGTCGAAGACAGGCTGATCATGGCCCCAAACCATAATGAGGCCCGCCATTCCCAGCCAAAGAGCAGACCGATTGCCAAACCCAGTCCTATGGTGAGCAAAATCTGTATCGGGGTGCCGAGCAGTGCGATGTATTTAACCGGCTTCAAATCCTTGAGTGTAAACTCCAAGCCAAGGGCGAAGAGCAGAAGCGCCACACCGATCTCAGCGAGGAGTTCTATGTCATGGGTGTCGGTGACCGTCAGCCCACCGGTATAAGGCCCGAGAACAACACCGGCGAGAAGATAACCGAGAATCAGCGGCTGGCGAAGGCGCTGCATCAGAAGCCCGCAAAAGAAAGCAGTAACGATGAGGATAATGATATCGGCTGCAATGCCCATAGAAGTAGTCCTAAGGCTGCCTCATGGCAGCAACGGGTGGTCGTTCAGCTGGTTTCCGGCGGCCAAAGCTGCCGAATCTTTTTCAATGGATGTGTTTACCGATGGACTCCACCGCCAGGTTTCATTTGGATGGACAACCAATCTTACATTGTTCACCTGGTTACGACAATGTTTTTCAAGACTGAGGAATAACAGACGTTTTATCTCGAAATCGACATATATTGACCCATCGGGTAAGGATCATATTCCCTTTATGCTGGATAATTGAAAATGTTACTGCCAGCATTCACCCCTGTCACAAGGTAAGCCACATCCCTTGACCGTAAGGGATTGTGACCATGAGTATTTCCGATAACGGAATTCTGGTAGAATGTCCTTCGTTATGATACAAGTACCCCATGACTGATTGAACCATCGCCGCCTTCTCTGAGGCAGAAAACCGGTTTAACAATCTACGATGATGTAACAGTTCCTCAACTATGTTTGACGCTCTCCCTCAGTACCCGATAGCCTTCTGGATCAGCGCGCTGGCATCGGTTGCCTTGATCGGCATATCCAAAGCGGGTTTTGGCGCCGGTATCGGCGTCATCGCCACGCCGCTCATGGCTCTGACTATTTCTACGGCAGAAGCAGCAGCATTACTGCTGCCGATACTGATCATTTCCGACTTCATGGCGATACAGCAGTATCGTGCCCGTTTTGACAGACGCAACCTGCTGATCATGGTTCCCGGTTCCATCCTGGGTATCGCCGCAGGGTGGTTTTTTTTTGGTTATTTCAGTGGGAACGAACGGGTGTTGAAGATCGGTATCGGCATACTGGCCCTGTCCTTTGTGGCATTTCAGCTTTGCCGTTCATTCTTGTCGGGTGTGCTTGCCAGGCGAACACCAAGTATTGGAGAAGGTATCTTCTGGAGTACTATTTCGGGCTTTACCTCAACTCTGGCCCATGTTGGCAGCCCGCCTGCCCTCGTCTATCTCTTACCGCAAAATCTCCCCCGTGACATCTACGTCGGCACGACAATCTATTTTTTTATGATCACCAACGTGATTAAACTTGTCCCTTACGCCCAACTCAATCTGCTGCGGGTCGGAAATCTTTATGTCGTTTTTCTTCTGCTTCCGGTTGCCTTGCTGGGGGTAAAAGTGGGAGCCCAGCTCAATCGACGTTGCAGCGATACCTGGTTTAACCGGATAGTTTATGGCTTGTTGTTTTTGACCGGTATCCAGTTGATCCTTGGAGGCAGCTTTCTTGAGATGTTGAAATGATAACACGGGGGGCTTCCTTTCCACGGAAAGAGAATTGGAAGCAGCACAAGGAGTAACCACTCAGGACTTGGATATCGCCGGGATCGGTTCTTTGGCGGAAAGGGGAGAAAAGGAAAGTGATACTGCCGACTGCTTGCAGAATGACACACACAAGCCACACCCGCTGCAGCGCGTGCTCGTAAACAGCAATTGCTTGTCCGTGCCTGAACCGTTGATCCGTAGCGCCCCCGTCGGACAGATCCCGGTACAAAGGGGACAGCGGTTGCAGGCAGCGCTCAATGTTAATCTATGGGTGCAGAGGGACAGCAGCTTCGCTCTGCTCTCGATGGCGGTGTCGGCAAAGACTTTCTCAATAATTTTCGCCCTGACAGGGATTCTCCGTCCGGATGTTTTCGGAGAGTCGGTTGAGAGAAAAGACGATGGTCCCAAAGCGATCGTCGCAAGACTTGCCTGCAGACAAGAAAGGAAGGCTCTTCTGTCAGCCGAAGTGTTTATGCTACACGAACCGACACCTTCAAAAATCAAAAGTCCGGTACATAAGAATTCTGCGGCGATATCAAGCACCCGTCGCCTTGTCGTCAGAAACGAAGTTGCCGCATCCCTGTTTTCGCAATCCGAACAACCGTCAAGATTGAATACTATTGACTGGCACCCGCTCATGCCAAAGGCAAGGAGTGATTCTTCGGCAAAGATGCCCAGACAGGGGACGGCAATTTCGTCTGCCGACAGCTGTTTTTTTCTGGTGCAGGAAATCACCAGCTGTTCCCGGGCCAAGCTCTGCACCGTTCGTTGTACTTCCTCCAGATCGCATTCGGTAACCAACGCCTCGTTGGGGCAGACAGCAGCGCAGCGCATGCAGCCGGTACATTTCTCGCCATCAAACTGAATCTGCCGATCAACAAGAAAAAGTGCCTCTGAAGTGCAAACTTCAAGACACAAGTGACACCCACAGGTATTCAGACGACGACGCAAGCATCTTCCCTGCACCAATTCAACCACCGGTGCCTGTTCAACTGGGATATTATTAAAAAGCGACAGTATCTGCATCTTTCGGATGAACAAACCGATTTCCGGCTTCCGTCTGCTCCATTACTGGTCTACTCGCAGGAGAACTCATGAATCCACCGAGACAGTCCGCCAAAGATCTGTAGAAGGGATTGGTGGTGCCGGAGCTAATCGAGCGACATAAGTCCAAGACCCATGGCTGCAAATACTTGGAGAGAAAGCGGACCTGCTGCTCCCGATATCCCGCAGCATCATCAGCAAAACCATCAGCCACGGCTGACGCCTCCCTGCCCGCCAGATAATACATAAATTCGAGCTCTATGACGATATGGTCAGGGGGTTCGCTAACATCAACGGCCAACCCGGCATCCTGGTAAAAACGCAAAACCCCCAGGGTCGAATCGCCCATGACACGGCGACTTTTTTCCAAATAAACAGAGCCGTAGGGAGCGGCAATCAGCTCAAACGGCCCAATAAACAGAGCGGCATAATCGACCGTCAATTGCTCCTGGGAAGAATCTTGCAAGGCAAGAGCCACATCCGATGCTAACTTGCCGACATCTGGGGCAAGGTGCGCCAGCAGGGTCCCGAGATTTTCGCAGACCTTTTCCTCAAGCAAGAGCTTTTTATCAGGTTCATAAAAGCAGGCGGCCAACAGTTTATAACAGTCACTGCGTTGGATAATCTCACTTAGGCTGTTCATTACGCTCCCATCTGTTCTTGTGCATAAAGAGTACGCGCCATGCCGGCCTGACATGGCGCGCACCTTGGGCCGCCGGTCTTCTATCTCGCAGCGTACTCACGGATATAATAGACATTCGGCTTTGTCCCACCATCGGGTTTCAGGACAAAGTGTTTATGCTGCTTCAGCTGCTTCGCCACTTCACTGGCGGGGTCATTGATATCGCCGACTGCCCTGGCGCCGGAAGGACAGGCCGACACGCAGTAAGGGAGTTCACCATTCTTCAAGCGATGATCACAGAAGATACATTTCTCGACAATATTGTCGCGACGCACGGCTTCATAGTCGGGATGTCGATATGCTGTTTTATCCGGGGGGAGCGCCCCGGTTTTCGCCGCCAGTTCCGCACCGGACGTGGTGCAACCCTTGATAAGTTCGGTCTTATCGGTAAAAAACGGATGTGTGGGGGCACCCTCGTCGTTATAGCTGATAACGCTGTACTGGCCATATGCTCCGTCTTTTTTTACTTCGCTCATACTGTAGGGGCAGGCCTCCTGACAGGCGCGACAGCCGATGCACCGCTCATCATTGTGCATGGTGATGCCTTCCGCCGTTTTGAACATCGCCTTGGGTTCAACCGGACAGGCTTCGACACAGGGTGCCTTGCTACAGTGGTTGCAGAGCACCGGCAGGGTTCGATATTTAGTATCCGGGAATTTCCCCGTGGTTTCGTGGATGTAATCGGCCCAGTTGTGGGTCTGCCCGTTCTTTCTCAGGGCGGTATTGTTTTCGGTTTTGCAGGCCAGGGCACAACTGCCGCAGCCCACACATTTTCGCAGATCTATCACCATCGCGTATTGCGTCATGATTCAGTCCTCCTCTCGCCTTAAAGTCGTTCGATTTTTACGCCGGTGAAGCCGCCGTTACGCACATTCGCGCCACTGAGCCGCTCGGTATCAAAGGGCATCAGGGTATTGTTGTTGCCGCCCCGCGGTTTGCCCTTGGCAAAATCCTTGCTGGCCGTCCTGCCGTAGGCCCAATGTCCCTGGCCGAACGCCTTGGCCACCGTGCCCGGCTGAATCCCTTCCCAGAGGTGGATTGTGCATTCGATACTGCCGGCAACCGAGGTCACCCGAATGGCATCGCCATCTTTCAGTCCGAGCTTTCCGGCATCGGCCGGGTTGATCTTGAGCACATCCTGATGGCCGACATCACCTGGGTCAACATGCTTGAATTCGTAGTACCAGGGCGAATTCTGGCTGCGGCCTTCATGATTGAGGCGGGATTTATAATCGATAAAGGTGAAAGGATATTCCTCTTTACTGCCGTGACGGAAAGGCGGTTCGTAATGGGGGACAAAGGCCTGCTCTCCCTGCACGATATAGTTGCAGGTGGAGAGGATATCATCGACGGTGGTCTTGTGTTTTCCGGCGTGCCCCTCCAAGGCCTTTTTCAGGGTCTCGCTGTAAAATTCAAATTTATGGGAGACGGTGCCCGTGGTAGTCTTCTTGCCGTCCTTTTCCACATCCTTGCCGAACTTGCCGCCCCAGCGCGATTTGTAAGGCTGCGCGTCGGAGTTCCACATGCCGCGTTTTTTGAACTCCTCCCAGCCGGCAATCTTGTCACCACCCTTAGACTTGCCGTTCCACATGTCCTGGGTATAGTACTTCACTGCATACTCGGTGAACTCTTTGGCATTGGTTGCCATCTTCCCCGTTTCCGGGTCCTTGAATTCCTTTTTCAGATAATCGATGAGGTTTGGAAAACCGCGTTCTGCAAATTTTTCCCCAAGCATCCAGGGAAAATCGGTTTCGTCGTTGATCACCTGCCAGAGCGGCTCGATCACCGGCTGAAGCAGGGTACACTGGGCATAACGATTCTGCTTCTGCTTGACCCAGCAGAGCTTTTCGAACTTGGCATGGGCGCCGGGCAGAACGATGTCGGCATATTGGGTCATCTCCGCCGCATTGGTGGTGATATGGACAAAGAAGGGGATTTTCTCCATGGCCTTCTCCCAGCGCTCGGCCCCGGAACAGGAAAAGACAAAGTTGTTCATGTAACCGACCGCCACCTTGATATCATACGGATCTGCGGCCAGGATGCCGGTAGCAACATTGTTTGCCATAGAGCCGCCGCCCGACTTGCCCTCGTTAAGGGCGGGATATGCCTTGGTGCCGCGCTGATCGATCTTCTTCAGCTTGCTGTGCTTCTTAGCCAAATCATCCTGATAGGCACCAAGCTCCGGCATTTTCTTCGCCGGCACCTTGTTCGAAGGCAAGGTACCGCCGACATTGTCGACGCTGCCGACAAGGCCGTTCAAGGCGTTGACCGCCATTGCGCTATAGCCACCTCGCACCTGCATCGCCGCCCCAGGGCCCATCCAAACTGCGACGTTCGGCGCCGCTGCCGCCATGCCGCGCGCCACCCTGATGATCTGCTCGACGGGCACCTTGGTGATCTCCGCAGCCTTGGCTGGGGTCATATCTTTTACCGCCAGGTTCCACCACCGCACGACACCGTGTGTTTCCTTCTCGAGAAAGGCCGTTTCGTCTACCGTGGCTCCAACTTTAAAGAGGTTCTTGCCGTCTTTGAAGTCGCCGACGAATTCCTTGAACCAGAGTCCTTCCGAGAGAATGACATGGGCAATGGCCAGAGCTAATGCACCGTCGGTACCGGGAAGCAGAGGCAACCATTCCTGGGCTTTTGCCCCAGTGTTGTTCAGTTTCGGGTCGACCACCGCGACGGTTGCCCTATCGAGGACATCGCCTAATCGTTTGATCATGGCCGGCACCATCCGATTGGAACTGACCGGATCACAGCCCCAGACCAGAACATATTTGGAGTTGTCGATGTCGTAGTCGCGATATCCCCATATACCTTCGGTGTAGTAAGCGCCGAAATTTTCGGCCTCGGCGCAGAGAGAGCTGTGCGAGATGTTGTTGGGTGAACCGAAAATCTTGGTCACCGCGTCATAAATGAGATCACGCATGTAGGTATAACGCCCGCGCAGCAACATATATTTTTCCGGCTCACCCGCCTTTCTCAGGGCCATCATCTGATCGGCGATGGTATTGAAGGCCTCATCCCAGGAGATGGGCACGAATCCGGGATCGATACCGCGACCTTTTTTCGGGTTGGTGCGCTTCATCGGCACCTTCACCCGATCAGGGTCGTAGACCTGTTGCAGAGAGAGATGCCCACGCGGACAGACTTTACCGTCATTTTGTTTCGAATACCTGTTGCCTTGAACTTTCACCGCCCGGCCATCCTGGACAAAAATCTCAACCGGACACCAGCAGGTACAACCCTGGCAGGTGGACGCCTTCCACTCACCGGGAAGTTCACCGATTTTGCCCCCGGCCCCTTTAGCAGCCAAGGCGTTCATCGCCGGTTCCTTTGTCCCGCCGCAGCTGCTTAAAACTGCCGTTGCTCCTGCGGCCATCGACAACTTCAGAAAATCTCTCCGTTTGATCTGCATGGACACCTCCTTACATTTTTAATGTTAATGCATTGCTCGCTGCTCACTTCAACTACCACTAGGTAGCATTTTCTGTGCCATACCCTCTCTGGTTTTAATCGTTACGAAAACGAAACAATTATCCCGAGACACAAAGATTTTTCTGTTCCGTATCAGGACGTTAGAAATTGCTGTTGAGCAAAAAAGAAAATCACCGAGAAGCGTTGCCAAAAAAAAGACAAGAGTCGCGCAAATTTAGTGAGTTACCCGTATTCCACAGATTGATTCGTGTTTCATTTTAGTAACACTCTTAAAAACGACTCTTAAAAGAAAGGGGTGATTAATGCAGGGCTAAAGGTCAAGTCGATGGGTGTTTATTTTTTCCCACAGGGTCTTTCTACTGACCCCAAGGATCTCCGCAGCCTTTGAACGATTGCCTTTGGTGAGTTGCAAGACATTAATAATATGACCTCTTTCTGCGTCGGCAATGATTTCATGAAGCGAAGCTAGTGAAGTTTTTTTCTGGCGTGGCTTGGTGATGTGAACCGGCAGGTCGGCGGGTCTGATGGTTTTATCGTTTGCCAGGGCGATAGAGCGCTCGACGATATTGAGCAGCTCACGAACATTGCCTGGGAAGGCATAATTCATCAGGAGGTTGACTGCCTCCGGGCCAAAGGAGACATTGGTTCCCAGTTGATCATTGAATCGCCTGGTAAAGGCATACAGCAGCAAAGGGATATCGTCTTTCCTGGTCCTGAGAGGCGGCAGGATGACGGGGATGACGTTAAGGCGATAATAGAGGTCCTCCCGAAACCTGCCTGCCTTCACCTCCGCCACCAGATCCTTATTCGTCGCGGCAATGATCCGGACATCGACCTTCACCGAGCCGGTTGCGCCAAGGCGTTCGAAGGTCCGTTCTTCGAGAACCCGCAGAATTTTCGTCTGGGTAAGAAGAGGCAGATCACCGATCTCGTCAAGGAAAATAGTGCCGCCGTCGGCGAGATCGAAACGACCGGGCTTCCTGGCACCTGCCCCGGTAAAGGCGCCCTTTTCATAACCGAACAATTCACTCTCAATCAGTTCGGCGGGCAGCGCCGCGCAGTTGACGCGGATGATCGGTTTATCCTTCCTGGCGCTCTGATAGTGGATGGTCGAGGCGATCAATTCCTTGCCCGTCCCCGATTCCCCGAGAATCAGTACCGTGGAAGCGGTCCTGCTGACTTTGCCAAGAAGGGCAAAAACCGCCTGCATAGCCTTGCTTTCGCCGATGATATTCGGAGCGCCATAAAAGCTGTTCAGTTCTTTTTTTAAGCGGATGTTTTCCTCGGTAATCGACTGGATCTCCAGGGCCTTGGCAACGATGGCCAGCATTTCGTCCAAGTCGAAGGGCTTGGTGATATAATCGAAGGCACCAGAGCGGATGGCCGAAACAGCGTCCTTTATATTGCCGTAGGCGGTCATCATAATGACCGGAGTGAGCGGCAATTCAACCAGGCTTCTCCGCAGGATATCCACCCCGCTTGCCCCCGGCAACCGGATATCGGTTATCACCAGGGAAAAATCCCCCGCGTCGATGGCTGCCAGTGCCTCATTGCCGTCGGCCACGGCAAAAACCGTATAGCCCTCGGCCTTCAGGGCATCGGTCAGGGAAATACGCAGGATCTTTTCGTCCTCGACAATGAGAATACTTTTGCTCATGTTCCCTCCGGTATCACGATCGACACTTTGGTGCCCACACCTTCCCGGCTTTCCAAGGAGATATGGCCACGGTATTTCTTCACCAGTTCATAGGTCATCCACATCCCGAGGCCGGTGCCTTCACCGGCCTTTTTCGTCGAATAAAAAAGGTCGAAGACCTGGTCCAGCCTATCTTCCGGAATGCCCGTGCCGGTATCTTCGATACGGATCTCCACCTGCTCGTTGCCGCGGCCGGCGTTAACCTGCAGGGTACCCCCTGACTCCATCGCTTGAATGGAATTGATCATGGTGTTCAGCAACATCTCCTCAAGATCATGGGGGGCTACCGGAATGACAAGACCATCAGTAACCTCTTGTACGTAGGAAATTTCTTGTTTTTTCATGCGATAATCGAGAAACTTCAGCACTCGGGCGAGCACCGCCGCCACCTCTGAGCGTTTTTCTTCACCATCGCGCCGACCGGCTGTATAAAGGAGCTGGCCGACGGTTTTTTCGATGCTTTCCAATCCCTCCAGAATCAACTCAAGATAATTGTTTCGAAAACCGGGATCATCACCCTGCCTCTGCAAGAGGCGCACACAGTTAAATAAACCACCCAATGGGTTATTGATCCGATGGGCTACACTTGAGGCAAGGACACCGAGGGTCGCGAGTTTTTCCGACTGCAGGAGTTTTTCGTGGGCGAGTTTCATCTCCTCATTGGCCCGACGGATTCTCCGGACCATATCGTTATAGCTCTGCACCAGGCGGGACAGTTCATCGCTGCCCGCAACAGGCATGGTCTTTTCTCGCATCTCCACTTCCACCTCGCCCATGGCCTCGGCGAGATCGATGATCGGTTTGATAAAGCGGCGACTGAGAAAATAGATGAGAATGAAGAGAAAACACAGGGACATTAGGGAAAGGGTGATGATCTGCAGAATCATTGCCCTGATTTCCCGTTCGACTCCTTCAAGGGACAAGGAAAAAAGCAGGACACCCCAGTGTTTCCCTTCGATGGCAAGGGGTGCGGCGAATTCCATTTCCTCAATGCCGGCTGGACCGGCGATGGTTTTCTTCATCATGATAGTGCCTGACAACCGGGCTTCTTCGATCAGCGGGCTGCTATAGCGCTTGCCGAACTCACCAAAATCGCTGTGCGAGATGACTTGCAGCGAGGTATCGAGCACCGCCACGTACTTCAGGTCGAGCTCACGCCGCTGGTACAATTCCCGTACATAATTATCGATGAGTCCACCTTCCTCGACCAGACCGAGCTTTTCATAAATCAGTTCATTGATGATCAGCGCACTCACCGTCTGGGCCAGCATGAGTCCTTGCTTCTCGCTGGCATGGAGAAGTGCTGATCGAGTCCTTACGGCAGCCAGAAAACTGATGACCGCGGTAAGCAGCAGCACCGCCAGAAAGGCGACGATAATGAACTTTTTTTGCAGCGACAGCTTCATCAGGTCCCCCAAGTCAAAACGAGACCTTGGGATGACAAGCCTTCCCGCAGGTCAACGGAACATCATTGATCATCCGCCGAATCCCGGCGTAATCGGCATCCGAGGCGGCGACAAAGCCACCCTGCAGATCGGCATCGAGCTTACTTAATACCTTTCGGCCTTCTTCATGGTCGGAGAGTGAGAGCAGGGCCTGCTGGACTTTTTTGACTAGAGCATACGGGGCCTTCGGAGAAACGACGACGGGGCCGGTGGGAATTGGGTCTGAGGTGGCAATAATCTTCAGGCCATATGGCAGATACCGTTCGGCGGTAGACAGGCTTATTGCCCCGGCATCGAATTCCTTGCTGATGATCTTCTTAGCCACCGTATCGTTATAGCCGTAATTGCGATATTCCTTAAGATTTTCAAGGTGAATTCCAGCCCAGGCCAACATATAACGGGGAATCAGATTACCCGAAGTCGACCAAAGGGCGCCAAAGGCGAATTTCTTGTCCACCAGCTGAGAGATTTCTTGAATCCCGCCATTCGCATCTGCTACGATCACAGTGCGGAAAAACGTCTCGCCTCTTGCTGTTCTGGCTCTGGCAATGGGCGGAGCGGCAAACCGTTTATAGGCATCAAGATAGGTGAGCGGACCAAGAAGAGCAAAGAAAATCCTGCCTTCACCGAGACTGCCCACCACATCCTGATAGCTCTTCTCCAGACGGAGCTCGATTTTTTGTCCGGTACTCCTGGCCAGATAATCCACGAGAGGCTGGTACTGTCCGTAGGCAGTCACTGGATTATCTCTGGGCAAAACCCCAAAATAGATGGTGCCGTCATCTCCGCGCAAAGAACCGGCTGCTTGCCCGTCTCCTGCCTCCAGAGCAATTTTATTGTTTTCAATAAAAGTACTCATGGCCCGAATTGGGTCATAATTGCTATCCGGAACCTCAATAAACCGCTCAATCCGCATTCCTTCAAGGATTGTTTTGCCAAGGGGATCGGCATGCATATTCAAAAAGATCTCCCGCAGAGCCAGTTTCAGCCGGGGGGCAATTCCCGGCGGCACAACTACCGGCGGAATACCAAATTGCGGCGAGCGTTGGATGATTTTTGTCTGGGCCGCATACGGCGATTCGGTTGCTACCATGAAGTCATAAACAATGGAATCGACGGCAGCACCCTCGGCCCGGTTTTTCGCCACTATCTCGACCGATTTATTATGGCTGTAGCTATACAGGAAAGAACTGAAAAAACTTTCCGGCGTCTCCTGTCGTTTAGCGAGGAGATAAACCGGATACAGCCGTCCGCTGTTGGATTTCGGATCAACAAAGACAAAAGGCTTACCGCGCAGTTGTTCAAAGGTTTCCACCCGGCTGTCCTTATGGACGATAATATTGGAACGATAGTATGCGGCACCATTGACCTGAGGAGCAACCAGTAGTTCGACACCAAATTTTTTTTTATCGAGGACATAGGGGGAGGAGCAAATGAAGGCAACGTCAAGCTTACCCTCTTCGAGCATGACATCGATTTCGTCATAGGTGGTGCGATGAACCATCTCGGCAGGCATCCCAAGTTTTTGCCCAAGATAATCAACAACCTGCTGGTAGTATTTCACTGCACTGACCGGGGTAATCATGCTGGCGACTCCGGCTCGTAGAGTTTGATCGGCAACAGACGGTCCACCGACCGCAAGCAGCAACAGTACAATAGCAGCGAGAAACCCGTGCCGTGCCATCTTGGCCTCCTGTTGAGTTGACATAGACAATTTTATTACTCTCGTTTTGCAAGTATCGATCCATACCTGTCGATCAGCCCTTTATACAGAAAAACACTCCACACCCCCAAGAGAATGTTACGTCGGTGTAACACTGGAAAAAAGGCACCAATATCCTACCAAACATTGCTTGACAAGATCAAGGCGCTTCGCTACTTTTATTTGTCATTTAGATAATTATGTAAACATGAGGCACACCATGCAAACTGCACTCGATACAACAAAGGCCCTCGCTGACGGTAACCGAATGCGCGTCATCGTAACCTTATTTGAACATGAGGAACTCTGCGTCTGCCAGATTACTGAATTGCTGCGAATTTCCATGGCAACTGTATCACGACACATGAGCATCCTGCACAAGGCTCGACTTGTGCAAAGCCGCAAGGACGGACGCTGGGTTTACTACCGCCTGGCAGAAACCTTCCCGGCACTGGTTTGCGACTGGCTCAAGGCAGCGGTTAAAGACTCGGCAGAAATAAAGGCTGATCGGCTAAAGCTTGCCGAAATTCTTTTGTGCGATACGGCGGATCTCTGCCAACGGCAAAAGCAGAAAAAAAGAAATATGACGCCAACTATTTGACATAATGGGAAAACGAGGAGCTGAACATGGACAAAAAAATGAGTTTTTTTGATAAATATTTGACTGTCTGGGTAGCGCTGTGCATGGCAGTCGGTATAGGTCTTGGCAAAGTCATCCCGGATGCGGTTGCTTCCCTGCGCGGACTTGAATTCGGCCAGGGATCACAGATCAATATTCCCATTGCCGTGCTGATCTGGCTGATGATTTATCCGATGATGCTGAAGGTTGATTTTTCATCGGTGCTCAATGTCGGGAAAAACCCCAAAGGCTTATTCGTCACCCTCTTTGTCAACTGGATAGTCAAACCGTTCAGCATGGCCTTTTTCGGCTATATATTTTTCCGCCTGTTGTTCAGTTCCTGGATCTCTCCGGATGAGGCCGACCAATATATTGCCGGCAGCATTATCCTTGCAGCAGCTCCCTGCACCGCCATGGTCTTTGTCTGGAGCTATCTGACCGATGGCGATCCCGGCTACACCCTCGTGCAGGTTTCGGTCAACGACCTGCTGATGCTCGTGCTTTTCGCCCCCATCGTCAAATATCTGGTAGCCGGGGCTTCTCATTTGATAGTTCCATTCAGCGTCCTCTTCACCTCGGTCGTGGTGTTTATCGTCATTCCCCTTGGTGCCGGCATCATCACCCGAATGTGGCTCATGAAAGCTAGGGGAAGCAAGTGGTTTAACGAAACATTTCTGCCGACCCTCCATCCCGTGGCAATTTCCGCCTTACTGGCCACCCTAGTGCTGATTTTTGCCTTTCAAGCAGACAATATCACCGGCCGTTTGTTCCATGTCCTCCTCATCGCCATCCCCATTACCATTCAGGTATATTTCAACTCTTCCCTTGCCTACGGGCTTATGAAATGGCTGAAGCTGCCCTACAATGTCGCCGCGCCCGGTGCCCTGATCGGGGCCAGCAACTTCTTCGAACTCGCCGTAGCGGTAGCCATCACTCTTTTCGGCCCTGAGTCTGGTGCTGCCCTAGTCTGTGTGGTGGGTGTTCTAGTCGAGGTACCGGTGATGTTGACCGTCTGTTCGTTCTGCAATCGAACTCGACACTGGTTTCCGAAAAATCTGACGGCTCGATAGCCCCCTCGGTTACTCATTCTATCGGTAGAATATGAATGATTTGTCTCCACAAAAGATCCATGTCGAGATCACTACCCGTTGCAACCTCCATTGCCGGATGTGCGTAAAACATGCCGAGGGGAGTCGTATCCCCGAGGAAGACATGTCTCTTGATATGTTCAAACGGCTTGCGCCCGCATTGGTGCAGGTGCGCAAGCTGGTGCTGAACGGCATTGGTGAGCCCCTGCTGCATCCGGATCTTCTGGAAATGGTCAGATTCGCCCGGTTGCATATGCCACCCAGTGCGTCGATTGGTTTCCAGAGCAACGGTCTGCTGTTGACATACCCCTGCGCCAAAGACCTCATTGAGGCTGGTCTATCAACAATTTGCCTTTCTCTTGACAGTCTGCAAACACAAGCAGGTCGGGAACAGGTCGGCGGGCACGGTGTCGCAGCAGTTGCCAAGGCAATTGCCGCTCTCTCCCAAGCGAGAAAGGAACTGACTGGAAATTTCAGGATTGGCCTGGAAATGGTCCTGACCAGCGAAACGGTTGCCGAACTCCCGGATATGGTACGCTGGGCCGCAGAGCAAGGAGTTGATTATATCCTCACCACACACCTTCTCCTCTACGACGCGGCCAGCGAGGAGTTGAGTCTCTTTAATCCGAACACCCGGAATGCCACCCAATTATTCAACAAATATGTCGAACTTGCCGCCGCCGAAGGACTCAATTTGAAGAGCGGCCTTGCTGCCTATCTGAAACTCTCCAGAACTGCAAAAGATCAGCGGATGGCGGAAATGTTCGGCGAAATGCAGAAGGAGGCGAGTGACAAAGATATCCGCCTGCATCTGCAAAGCCTGATTCGCCATAGGGATTTGGATCCGACCACCGTTGAACAGCTTTTTCGGGTTGCCCGAAACTTGGCTGAAAAGGCGAATATAGAGATTTTTCTGCCGCCCCTTCAGTCTGAAGCAGAAAAATCCTGCGCCTTCATTGCCGAAAAAGCAACCTTCCTCACCGCCGGAGGTGCGGTCATGCCATGCTATTTTTTATGGCATACCTATTCCTGCAGGGTGCTCCAGGAATATATCCAGGTACAGGAGCGGTCTTTCGGCAACATTAGGGACCTGTCCCTGCAGGCAATCTGGCAGAGCCCGGAATATCGCAAGTTTCGCCGCGAGGCAGGAGACTATGAATATGCCCCCTGCTGGAGTTGCTCGCAGGGACCTTGTATTACGCTCGTCAACGACAACCTCCTCTCAGCCAACGACTGCTATGGAAGTCAGGTGCCTTGCGGACACTGCCAGTGGAATCTCGGTGGAATTCGCTGTCTGTAGATTTGCCTGATTTGACTGCGGCAGGAATTGCCAGAACAGAGAAAAAGAATTTTCAGTTTCTATTGCATGGCCTTGATGCTCTCCAATTATGATTATGAGGGGGACGCGTGTTCACGATAGCAGCAATTGCTCAGCTCACGCCTGAAAGAATGGCTGCAGGATAAAATACACACCGAGAAGGGCGATCATCATACCCGCCAGGCGCTTAAAGAAACGGCCGCCCTGCTGCCAGGAGCTATTGGCAAGGAGGGTTTTAACCATGGCGGTCGAACTCCCGGCAATTACTATAGGAATGCAGTGGCCGACGGCAAAGAGCAAAATAAATACTCCCCCGGTGAGCATTTTTTCCTGCACGGAGATAATCGCCAAAATCGGGGCGATAAAGCCGAAGGTGCAGGAACCGGACATCACCCCGTAGGCCAGACCAAGGACAAAAGCGCCGGAAAGACCTTTCAGAGTCAGTTTTGTCATCAGTCCGCCCTGCAGAGAACACTGCGCCACTCCGAGCATATCGAGGGCAACCCAGATCAACAGCAGTCCAATGGCGATGGTCCAGTACGGTCCGACATCACCTAGCATGCGGCCGAGCAGAGAACAGATGAGGCCGATGGCGGCAATGGTAATGAACAATCCGGCTGTGAAAACTACGGCATACAGGATCGCTTTTCGCCCTTCGACCAAATGGTTCTGGCCGCCGACATAGCCAATGATCAGCGGAATCGAGGCCAGATGGCAGGGACTGAAAAGGACACTGACAACCCCCCAGAAAAAGCAGCCGAGGCCGCCCAGCAGGAGGCCCTGGCTCATCCACGAGTTGATCGTTAAAAATATCTGATCCATGCTTATTGGATGCCGAGTTTTGTCAGTTCGGCAATGATCGCATCCCGGCCCATAAAACCTTCATGGCGCAGTATCTCCTTGCCACCTGCATCATAAAAAATCTGCGTTGGAATGACCTTGATGCCGTATTTTCTTGCTGCTTCGGGGTTCTCCCAGACATCAATAAAGACTATAGCAGCCCGATCTTGGTACTCTTCTTCCAGCACCTCGATTATCGGTGCCATCATCTTGCATGGGATACATTTTTTTGCACCGATATCGACCATGGTCACTTTGCCGGGGACTGGAACCAAAGTTGGTTCCTCCGCCCTTACGGCGGAAGGAAAAAGTGTCAATGTCAGAAAAAGGCAGAGTACACCCAGGATCATTCCAACTGGTGCTTTAAGAGTTTGTTGCATTCTTTATCCTTCCTTAAATTAAAGAAATCTCTGAGCCTTTTCCATGACCTTGGCAATATTCGGTTCGGTGAGAAACGTCTGACCTTTTTCAAAACCGAGATCAGATAACCGCAAATGATTGACTTTCTTGAAACCCGCCTCTTCCAAAGATTTCTTTGCGCAGTCGAGAGGACAGCCATCAATTGCCAGGATGGAGATCGCGGCCTCGGTGGTTTTCATAATGCCACTGACCCTGCCGCCGATTCCGGCCAGGCAGAACATCTTGCCATGGCCGTCTCGAGTCAGATTTCTTGCCGCGCGGTCAGCCAGTTCTCCGACATCGGCGGCGCCGGAACAGGAAAAGATCAGGCGCGGGCCTTTACTGGTGCTGCTACAGCTGCAACTACATGAGGTTTGCATCGGTATCATGGTTTTCTCCTTATTCTCTGCTAATTATTTGAGCATTTCTTTAAGTTCCGAAAGCGATGGAACCCGGCCAACCGCCTTCACTTCACCATTGACCACCAGCCCCGGCGTCATCATCACCCCGAAAGACATGATCTGGTTGAAATCGGAAACTTTTTACAGTTCAATGTCAATGCCCAGTTCCTTAGCCGCGATTGCTGTGTTTTCAGCCAGTTGGGTGCATTTGGCGCAGCCCGGTCCGAGAATGTGAATTTTCATTTTTCCTCTCTTGTTGATTATTAGCCATTTGCAAAAAATATTTGCGCGTTTTTAGTACCTTACAGATTGATTTCTTGTTTTTTTCAAGAAATCAATCTGTAAGGTACTTATCCCCTCTGCTGTGGGAGGGGATCACAGCCCTTGGGTTGCGGGCGTCAGCCCGCTTTGGGGGGGGGTGATAAGTGACTTATCCCCCCTGTAGGGAGTTAGAAAAAAACCCGAAAAGCATACCGCTTATCGTAGACATGACTATGACCAAACTGACAAAGACAGCAGTCTTTTTAAGGCCAAGCACGGTGTTGATGACCAACATGCTTGGCAGACTGAGCGCCGGTCCAGCCAGCAGCAGGGCCAGTGCCGGACCCTTGCCCATACCGTTGGCCATGAGTCCTTGCAGGATTGGCACTTCCGTAAGCGTTGCAAAATACATGAAGGCTCCGGCAAAAGAGGCAAAGAAGTTGGCCGCAAGGCTGTTGCCGCCAACCGCCCGATATACCCACTCGGCAGGAATAACCCCTTCATGCCCGACCCGGCCGAGCAGGAAGCCGGCAACCAAAACGCCAAACAGCAAAAGGGGCAGGATCTGCTTGGCAAAGGTCCACGAGGATGCAAACCAGGCGCCGCTCTCGCCTTGGTCTGTGCTGGTAAAAACCGACAGGCCGATAAAGCCTGCGGTAAAGGCTAACAGGGGCTGATCGGGGAGAATGACGGCGAGCAAGATAACCGGCATAGCCATAATCCCAACCTTCCAGGCCTGCATCTTGAACCAGAAGACAAGCATCAGGCCGAAGGCTGCCGCAAATGCTGCGGTGATGAGCCATTTAGCGTTGTAGATCGCCGCCCACACACCGGAAACCTCCTGGGGTTTTCCCCAGTTGGCAAACACGAGAATGCCTATCATCGCAGCAAAATAGAGACTGGT
Source organism: Pseudomonadota bacterium (assembly GCA_018821785.1). Classification (GTDB taxonomy): domain Bacteria; phylum Desulfobacterota; class Desulfobulbia; order Desulfobulbales; family Desulfocapsaceae; genus Desulforhopalus_A. Next base: position 1,740 of record JAHJLI010000229.1, on the reverse strand, counting down.
TTGCCAAAGAGGTCGTTTCACAGCCTCTTCCGGCATGGCCATCTGGATTACCAGTTTGGCCTTTTCCTCTTTACGGAAGATAAAGGCCATCGAGACGCCGATGACTACGCTGAAAAGTACGGCTCCAAGTGCCCGGGCAATGCCCATTTCCGGACCGAGAATTCGAGCGGTAAGAATGATGGCCAGGACGTTGATCGCCGGTCCGGAATAGAGAAAAGCGGAGGCCGGTCCAAGTCCCGCACCCATCTTATAGATTCCTGCAAAAAGCGGGAGAATGGTACAGGAACAGACGGCAAGAATAGTCCCGGAAACTGCGGCGACGCCATAGGCCAGAATCTTGTTGGCTTTCGCCCCCAGGAATTTCATAACTGAAGCCTGGCTGACAAAGACCCCGATCGCCCCAGCGATGAAAAAGGCTGGAACCAGACAGAGCAGCACGTGCTCCTGGGCGTACCATTTAACCAGATGAAAGGCCTCAAGAATTGCCGTATCAAAGCGAAAGGTGCCGACCGGCAAATAAAAACAGGCAAGAAACCCAGCGATTATCAACAAAAGAATCTTCCATTCATTTTTCCAGTTCATGAATTGCCACCTTTGTTCATTTGGCAACATAACCAAATGAACAGCTAAAATAAATTACTTCATGAGATCAATATGGGTCTGCGCCGTGGCCTGAATAACCGCTTCGATACATGGCATAAATTGGAGAATACACGGCACCTTCAACCGATAATATACCTGTTTGCCACGCTTCTCATCAATCACCACCCCCGCCTGCTTAAGGATGGAAAGATGTTTTGAGACCGTGGAAAAATCGGCATCGATATTCTCGACTAGCTCGCAGACGCATTTTTCGCCATCAGCCAATTGCTCAGCCATCCACAAACGAGTGGGATGGCCGAGGGCCTTCAGAACATTTGCTTTGGCCTCGACCAAGGCCTTTTCTTTTGCATTCATCGCCACCCCTCGCTTTCTTATTTGGTAAAACAACCAAACGTTTTTGTCAAGAAGAAAACCCTTGCGCCCGGGTCCCATCCGCAATATTTCTTGTACTCTGTGAAAATGTAGCTACTGCGGAGCCATTATTTGACCACGGCTAAAAGCCCCCCACAAGTGGGACAAGTACCTTTAGCAGATTGTTTTCTTGTTTTTTATGAACAAAAATAATCTGTAAGGCACTAAATACCACACGACAAATGGTCTGACCTTATGATTCTCTTTGATGCCCATGTCCACATCCAGAAAAACTTTGCCCTTGAGCATCTTTTTGGCGCCGCCAAGGCCAATTTTTCCAAACAACTGCAACAAGTTTCTCCTGGCAGCCCGGGGACTTTTTTTCTTCTCCTCTCCGAGGCCGAGAATTGTCATTGTTTTGCAAACTTGAAAAATCAGGCGACAGCAGCTAAAAGATGTTTCCAGAGAGGCTGGCGGATCACTCCCACAAAAGAATCAGAGTCACTCCTTGCTGTCCATGAAAACTGGCCGGAAGACCGAATTTTCTTGTTGGGGGGAAGGCAGATTGTGACAACAGAAAGGTTGGAGGTGCTGGCCCTGGCCACGACCATCAGCATCGCCGATGATCTGCCGCTGGCCGAAACCGTCAATACCATTCGCCATCAGGGCGGATTGGCGGTGCTGCCCTGGGGCGCCGGCAAATGGCTGGGCAAACGGGGTCAACTGGTTGAAGCGTTTCTTAAAAACGCCAGTCCCGACCGCCTGTTCGTCGGTGACAACGGCGGG
>JAHJLI010000228.1 GCA_018821785.1 Pseudomonadota bacterium | reverse complement strand
ATTGGCTGTGATCCCCGCCACGCATTTATCGGCGAGCGCTAAAGAGGCCCTGCCGATCCGGTCGATGGAAGTAAAGAGGCAATGGGCAATGACCGGTTCCATGACGTTCAGCTCCAATTGCCCGTTTTCCGAGGCCATGGAGATGGTCACATCGGCACCGACCACCAGGTAGGCGACCTGATTGACCATTTCCGGAATAACCGGATTGACCTTGCCGGGCATGATTGAAGAACCGGGTTGCATCTTCGGCAGGTTTATCTCGTTTAGACCGGCGCGGGGGCCCGAGGAAAGGAGGCGCAGGTCGCTGCAAATTTTCGAAAGCTTGATCGCATAGCGCTTGAGGACGCCGGAGATCTGGACATAGGCGCCGGTATCCCAAGTCGCTTCAATAAGGTTGGGCGAGAGCACAAAATCGATGCCGGTGAGTTTCTGTAAATGTTTCACTGCCGTATGGGCATAGCCTTTTGGGGTGTTGATCGCCGTGCCGATGGCGGTGGCGCCAAGGTTGATTTCGCGAAGGAGATTACGGGCCTCAAGGAGGCGGTCAACATCTTCGCCAATGGTGGTGGCATAGGCGGCAAATCCCTGGCCGAGTGTCATGGGTACGGCATCCTGCAGCTGGGTACGGCCCATCTTGATGACGTCGGAGAACTCTACGCCCTTGGCGGCAAAAACCCCCTGGAGGTGGCTGGCCTGTTCCGCCAGTTTGGTGAGCATGGTAAAGAGGGCGAGACGGAAGGCTGTGGGGTAGACATCATTGGTCGACTGGGAGCAGTTGACATGGTTGTTGGGGTGGATCGTTTGGTAATCGCCCTTTTTTCGACCGATGATTTCAAGGGCGCGGTTGGCGATTACCTCGTTGGCGTTCATATTTGTTGAGGTGCCGGCACCGCCCTGGATGATGTCGACCACAAATTGATCGTGGAGCTTGCCGGCAAGAATATCTTCGCAGGCCTCGATGATCGCCTGGGTGGTCTCTTTTTCGAGAACGCCCAAATCCCAGTTGGCGAGGCAGGCCGCCTTTTTCACATAGGCCAGGGCGTTGACCATTTCCGGGGTACTGGAGATGGTGATGCCGGTGATCTGGAAATTGTCCACAGCCCGTAATGTCTGGATGCCGTAGAAACATGACTCGGGGATTTCCTTTTCTCCTAGAAAGTCATGTTCGATTCGTGCCCCTGTGTTCATCGACTTGCTCCCTTCATATGTAGTTGAATCAGGGGCTGTCGCCCCATGGTAAATCGTCTGTTATGATTATTGACAGAGCAAAAGCCATACCAACTGAATTATTCCAGTTAATATTTCGGAATCATTACATAAGTGCGGGGATGTAGGGGGTGGAGAGGACTATTCCAAAAGGAAGACGGGGAGGGATGTTTTCAGGATAACGCTAAGATATCTATGTGTTACGTGACATTGTTGGCGGTTATGGATGGACAAAAGTTATAGCCTTTGGCTTCTGGCTGCGATTAAGGTGTTGCCTATCAGGTTTTGTGGCAGTCGGTCCTTGAACGATAGAACCGTATGGATGATTATCAGGAAATAGCTGGGGAAAAATGGAACAACTCGGCCAGCTGGCGGCGATCCATCTGTTTGATGATGCCGGCCTCATCCTCCTGGATCAGGGATGTGGCAAGGCTCCGTTTTTTGCTTATCAGGTTATGGATTTTCTCTTCCAGGGTTCCCCGGGTAATCAATCGAAATACCTGGACCACGTTTTTTTGCCCCATCCGGTGCACCCGAGCGGTGGCCTGTTCTTCCCGGGCCGGGTTCCACCAGCGATCATAATGGATGACCGCCTGGGCACTGGTCAGGTCGATACCGATACCACCCGCCAGGAGGCTGGCACAGAACACCCGGCAGTCAGGATGAGTGTTGAACTCGCCGATCATCTTCTGTCGTTTGCCGACCGGCATATCGCCCTTCAGGCTGGCAAACCCTATCCCGGCTGTCTGCAGATGCTTTTCTATAAGCTCTACCATCCCGGTATATTGGCTGAAAACCACAAATTTCATATTGGCGGCAAGCAGTTCCTCGACCAACTCGACAAACAGATCCCATTTGCCGCTGCTGTATTCTTCCGGATCGAGACTTTTTTGAACCAGGCAGGGGTGACAACAGATCTGCTTGAGGCGGGTGATGGTAGCCAGGATATTCATAAAGGGGATCGTCGCCTCATCGTTTGCCAACTCCTCCAGATCCTGTTCCCGCCCCTTGAGGACATCCCGGTACAGGCTGACCTGATCGTCTGAGAGCTCGCATATCCGATTGTCCTCAATTATTTCGGGAAGTTCGGTTAACACCTGGCTCCTGCTTCTTCGCAGGATAAAGGGATGGATGAGACGGCCCAGCCGGTCGCGTACCTCCGTGTTGCCACCCTCGGTTATCGGCAGGACATAGTTACGGTGAAATTCCCGCTCACTGCCTAAAAGTCCGGGCAGGCAGATATCAAAGAGAGATCTGAGATCCTGCAGGGAGTTTTCGATGGGGGTTCCGGTCAGGCCGATTTTCACCCGACTGTTCAGTGCCACCACCGCCTGGTGTACGGCGGTGGTGCGGTTTTTCAAATGCTGAATTTCGTCGAGGAGGATGATATCGAAGGAGCAGAGGCGAAGCTGCTCCAGGTCCTGCCTGACGACACCGTAGGTAGTGAGGATCAGACCCTGCTCCAGGGCCGCATTCAAATCCCGCTGAGGTCCATAATATACCGCGTACGAAAGGCCCTGGTAGTAGTGGTCTATTTTTTCGGCCCAGTTGAGAACCACCGAGGCCGGGCAGACCACCAGCATCAAACCTTCTTTGCCCTCCTGTACAGCCATCTGCAGCAGGGCGAGACCCTGGTGGGTCTTGCCGAGTCCCATATCATCGGCGAGAAGCCCACCTATTCCCAGTCTGAAAAGGCGGTTCAGCCAGGCCAGGCCATTACGCTGATACGAACGGAGATGTCCGGGTGCCTGGGTCAGTGTCGCATCATCGGTCCAGCAGGCGGTATCCAGCAAATCGGCAAGTCGTTTGCGACCTGGCTTCTGCTTGATGGTGATGGTTATCTCGGGCATGACCGTGGTAAGGGCAAGAATCTCCCGGTAGCTGAGACGAATCTTGCCGGAGCCGTCGGCGGCCATACGGTCTTCGGCTAGATCATAGAACCAGGCCAACGGACTGCCATCGATTTGCAGCCACTCTTTGCCGGGAAGGCAGTTGAGCCTTTTTTCCCTGGCGGTCAGGATATCGTTTAAACTGATACTGGTATTGCCAAGGCCGTAATGACAGGACAGATAGCACCAGTCGCCCTGTTCTTCAAAGGAGTCAATGACCAGTCGGTCGGGAAATTGACGTACCTGCAGGCGCAACAGTTCTGGGGCGACGATATTATCCGCATGGTGCAGTGAATTCCGATTGCTATCGAGAAAGGCCGGGATATCATTGGCCGCTACCGAAAACGGCTCATGCCGGGTTTTCTCATTTTGCAAAAAACCAAGAAGAGGCAGTGCCGCTGTTGCGGTGACAGGGTTGCTGAGACTACCCTCGACAGGAATGCGGGTGGTCGGCAGAAAGCCTTCACCGTCAAGGTAATAGGCGGCAGAAAAACGTTGATCGGCCAAATCGTTGCGGGAAAGGATTCTGCCGTCTGCTAAAGCCAGGCAGGGAATAACCTCAAGCCGATCATCAGTATTAAAAAATACCCGGTAGCACTCCTTCGCGGCCGGCAATATCTTCGCTTCCCTGGAAGGCCAAGGGATGGTTCGCACCATTTCCCAAACCTTATCCCTCGGGGCGATCAAGGTGAGTGCACCCCCTTCTTTATCGCGGCCTATCTGTAAGACGAAACGAGAAGACGACGGATCTCTGAAAAATTCAGGAATTTTATCGCCATGGAGAGTGAAAAGCATTCTTGCCAGCCACATCCAGAAAGAGGTATCTCTTTGCCAGCCGATGCTGCTGTTCCCGGCATTTTCCAGGACACGTTCGTTTTCGCTCATGACCCGGAGCCGCAGCTGGCTGTGGAGGAGAGCACAGTCATTCTCCGGTATTTCCGCGCTGGGTTTTGGTGGCTGACGGTGAAGGAGCAGTTCCCCCTGGTTTTGCCAGGAATTTGGGATGGTAGCCAGCAGAACCCCCTCCGCAGGGCTTATTCGCCAAAGTGAAAAATCTTCGCCAGCCGCACGCTGCACCGAATATTGGCTCCGGTGCAGCCATTCATGGAGGAAATTGCCGATCTTCTGCCAATTGCTTCCGACAAAGGCCAGCGGTAGCGGTATCGCCTTTGCCTGTCCCGTCGGGATAATGAGGCTGAGGATGGCCAGTGCGGCCATGTGCGCGCACCCTTTTTCATCGGTTTTGAGACGGCAGAGGCCGCAATGCCTTGTCTCTATGAAAAAGCCCTGGTGCAGTGTTGTGCTTTTGGCAAATTGCAGGGTGACGGTAGCCTTCTTGTCAACAAGCGCCCCTGTCGCATTGCGGATACAGCTGAAGCCGGCAATCTTTTTATCCCGTATCAGTTGCAATCCCTCATCAAGGATGGCCGTTGTAAACCAGGGCTTTAGTTGGACTCCCTCCAACACAGGGAGAAGCAAGGGAATTTTTTGGTTGTCGAAGTTATACATGGTTCGGTAAAAAAGTGGATGGGGTCTTCGCGCGTTCGAATGATTCTTTATGGGTAGCAGATATGTAACAAACAGTCGTTGGCCATTCTACAGCCTCATCTCGAAAAACGGGACCTGTTTTTTTTCTTAATGCAGAGTGGTAAAAAGCCGGAAACAGGCTTTTACGTGCAGGTATTGGGCATCTTGAGCTACAAACACAAGAACAATTTCCTCTCTGTTATTTGGTGGTCCGTTATTGATTAGGGATTAAACCTGTAGCCAGTACCCCAGAGAGTTTCGATATATGTCGGATTGGCAGGGTCGGATTCAATTTTTTTGCGAATCTTCTGAATATGTACAGCTATCGTTGCGGTATCTCCATAATATTCATCTCCCCATATGGCATCCATCAACCGTTCCTTCGAATAAACGATGTTTGCATGTGAGGCCATAAACACAAGTATCTCGTATTCTTTCGTCGTCAGTTGAACTTCCTTGCCGTTTACAAAGACCTGATGGGATGCGGTGTTGATTTCCAGCCCCTTGTACAGCATCGTCTCGTGATTGTCGGCGCTTCCTTTCAGCCGCTCGTACCTTTTCAGGTGTGATTTGATCCGCGCCATGAATTCGGCCGGGCTGAACGGTTTGGTCAGATAATCATCGGCCCCGATATCCAGCCCCCTGATCTTATCGATATCCTCGTTTTTTGCAGAAACGACGATAACCGGGATTTCAAGTTTTTTACGGACTTCCCGAATGATTTCGTAGCCGTTCTTTCCGGGCAGCATCAAGTCGACTACAATGATATCAAACCGGCCGGAAACGGCCATCTTCAGGCCCTCTGCCCCGTCATGAACAATCTCTGCGTGATATCCGTTCAGTTGGAGATAGTCTTTCTCCAGTTCGGCGATATCCAGGTCATCTTCAATGATCAATACTTTTTTCATCTGACATCCTCGCTCTCGATGCTTTCAGGCAGCATGATGGTAAAGCAAGTTCCTTCGTTTTTGCGGCTCGTTACAGCTACCTCTCCACCATGGGCCTCAACCAGTTCCTTGGTGATTGCCAGCCCCAGGCCTGTCCCCTTGTAATCCTTGGCGCGTTCCGTGTCGACCCGGTAAAAACGATCGAAGATATACGGAAGTTTGTCTTCGGAAATGCCCGGTCCGTTATCCTCGATATCGATGGCAATCCAGGCGACCTGCCTATATAGCTTCACCCTGAGGGACAACCCCTGATCCGGTCCATGCCCTACCGCATTACGGACTATGTTGTTGATAGCCTGATAAAGGCGCTTGGCATCGAGATAAACATACGGATCATCTAATAACTCATCGTTGAACCCGCACTGGATCTGACGGTCTACCAGTTCAAGTTGGTATTCCTCCATCAGATCAGTCATGTACTTGCGAATACAGACTCTCTCAAAGTGAAAGTCAAGTTTTTGCATGTCGAGCTTTGAAAACAGAAACAGATCGTCGATGAGCCGGTTGAGGTAATCGACATTATGATGGATGATCTTGAGATATTTTTCCCGCTTGTCAGGGGTCCGGACCGAGTCATCCAGCAGCGCCTCTATATATCCCTGAATTGAGGTTATGGGGGTTTTGAGGTCATGGGAGATATTGGCAATCAAGTTTTTCCTGTTTTCTTCGTATTCGGCCTTCATCCTTTCGCCCTGCTGCAGCTTGCTGGCCATTTCGTTAAAAGAGGCGATCAACAATCCGAGGTCGTTTGGGATTTGGCACTCCACACGCACTTCATAATTGCCTCTGGCAATCTTATCAACCCCCTGCCTCAGCTCCTCAATGGGGACAATGATCCTCTGTTCCAGCCGCAACAGAAAAATAAACTGGACGATTTCCTTGATGACAATCAATATGGCGAAACATACGCCCGCGGCCTTCATGCCGGCCCAGCTGAACAACAGGTAGAGAATGATCAGGTTGAAAAGCAAGACAGCCGGGCGGGCATAGCGGAACCAGCGATGATACTGCAAAAATTCACGGTGATGCCGGTGAACGTGGTCGTGAAATTTCTTGAGGGAATCACAACATTCTGCATCCGCCTGTTTCTTCTCCTGAATATTGCTGCAGTGCATAACAATTACCCCAAGTTTTTTCAAGTTACCTTCAGGGACGCACAATGCAAAGCATCCTGCATCCCTGTTTCAAGTTACCAGGAAAACTGCAATTCGACGTCTGCAGCCAAGGTATGTACCTTGTTCTCTGCGGCGTGCGCCCTGCCGTTCAAGTTGACCGTCAGTTTGTCGATTGCGTGCTTCTCGTTGGCGGTTGCAACCACGAGGCCATTCAGCATTTCAACGTTTTGGCATCCCTGCATGCAGCAGCAATCAGGGTGGCCAGCATGCATTTGCTGCATTTTCTCCAGCAGCATGGTTTTTATCTCGTCGGGGACATCATTCAAATTGAGCGATATTTCCGTGGCTCCATTCGGCTGATCTTCCACTTTTAGACTGCTCAGGATGCCGAGCACCAGGGAAATCCGGTGAAACACTCCCTTCATTCGGCGACGGCCGGTTGTGCAGTGATGGTCGTGGAGCGACTTCCACATCCTGCACGGACCATGATGACAATCTCCCGTCAGAGTGAATTCTGTTGTGCTTTCCCTGATTAAATCCTCGCCGTTCATGTTCATTTTTGAGGAAACATTGGCCTTAACTTTCCCTGCTTGGTCTTTTTCAAACTTGTTTCGCATGGAAAAAACTGCTTCCTGATCTTTCATGACACCGACCGTAATAAGGCCGTCGATCTTCTCCATGTTCCTCATGGTTCTAGCCACATCGTACAACAACTTGATCTTTTTCATACAATAATCTCCTTGGTTATGAGCCTCTTGCAAGAATCCAAAACTATTGCTCATCCCAACTATCGCTGAACATGGCTGTTTCGTGATTTTGTCAGATATCTGAACACAATGAAACGTACAAGTGTCACCGTATGATTGCTTTTGCAAGAAGCTCGTTTGGTCCGATTACTATACGAAAGGATTCTAAACTGGTTCTAAAGGGGTTATAAAAATTCTATAAAGTTGTTTAACGCGTTTATTAAGGAGGGTCCAGGCGATTGCGCAAGTTGGGGGTGTACCCCTTATTCGAAGTGAAAGTGGGAGAGGTAGTTCGCCATTGCTTCTTTCTTTTCACCTGCTAGAGCTGGGCAGTTGCTGTAATCCTTTGCCCCTTCGATAATCCGCACGGAAAAGACCATGCAGGTCGGTTCACCGCACTCTTTGCAGTTGGTTTTGGGAAGGAGCTTCAGGACTTCCATCAGCGCCGGCTGTTTCGCCCCTTCGACGCTTGGTTCGATATTTTCGCGGTTCTCCCAGGCGCTGTTGATCTCGCCTTGCAACCAGGAGACGATCTTTTCCGCCTGGTCTTGATCTTGAAGGGCATTGACCGCGATTTTGCGGGGATGAATAGTGATAAGCTTTCCGGAACTCTTCAAGGTTAGGGACGGTGGCTCTTTCATATAACTGAAGCCTCCGAGTACCGTGTTCAGATACGGCAGAACCGCCCCCACATCATCGTGCAAATGGGCGAAACAGTGTAAGGTCTGGGCCCTGGCATTGCATTTTGACCTAAAGATTTCCAAGGTGTATCCGTTGAGTAGCATCTCTGTCTCCTTCCAAGCTGGTCGAGATCAGTTTTGGTCTTTTCGCCTCATTAAGCAGAACATTCTACTCCTCTTAATGACACGATCTCTTCCAGCTCAGGGTGAAAATTCATTTTTTGCAAAGACCATTCATTTTGGAGTACATGTCAAAACAGCACGATAATCATTTCCAAAATTGCAATGTTCCTTAAGTATCTCTTTCATCTCCCTTCGAGCACGGTGCAGCCTAACTTTCACATTGCCAACATTGACGTCAAGCACTTCAGCAATTTCACTATGGCTGAGACCTGCAATATCAAAAAGGCAAAGTATCGTTCGATATGATTGAGGAAGAAGAAGCATCTTTTTTTGAACGCATTGACTCATCTCATTACGTTCCAATTGCTTTCCCATCGGCAGGATACTTGATGAAAACACCTCTTCGATGCTATCGAAACTATCAAATTTATTTTTGGATGCAGTTTTGAAATGATCTAAACAAAGGTTGTAGGATATTCGTATCAGCCAACTTTTAATTTTCGATATATCTTCCAATGAATCTATACTCTTGTAGGCTTTTATGAAAGTTTCCTGGGTAAGATCGTCAGCAACCCACTGGTCATTGACCGTCATATTGATAAATTTTCGGACAACATTTTGATATTGCTCAACAATAGAATAATAATCCGACTCAGGAAACTTTTTCATATCAGCAGCAATCCTTTTGGGTTCCGGCACAGCAAGGTTGGTCGGTTTCTGGTTTTATTCCCATTGTATCATTGATGGCATTCTTAATAAAAATTGAAGCTCCAGTCTTGACTTTGGTTGCAGTTTCAGCAATCCGGAGAATTTCTTCATTACTCACACCAAGCCCTTTTGCCTTCTCATACAGATTGTCAAAGCATGGAATACAATTTGCCCCTATTGCAGCAGCCAAAGCAATCATAACATCTGTTTTTTCCTTCATCATCCATTCCTCCTAAAAATTTATGTGATATTGACTCATATTGAATCAATGTTTCTGCTCTATAGACGGAAGTCGGCTTCAGAAGGTTACACGGCAGGGGGTATATTTTTTTTTGAAACAGTTGGCGTTGGTAGTTCTTGGGAAAAAAGAATTGTATCAATCAACTCGATGAAAAAACCTTTCCTTAGAATAGGCCATAGGCCACTGCAGTTTGAAATAAGCAAGGTTAAGACTTAAAATTTGGCAAATCGTACAGATTCTCAAAGGTGGAGACGGGTCAATATCAAGAACAATAGTCCACCAAAAGCGGCAAAACAAAGACATGGAAGCACCAGACGCCGCCAAGATTGGGCCAGGTTAGCCCCGAAAAAATTGCAGGTCAGAACGAAACAAATATGGATAGGGGAAATCATAACCCCTGTAAACCCGGAAAAAGAGGCAACAACAAGATAGGGAATCATCTCCGATTCCAGGCCAAGAGTGTGCAGTAACCCCAGAAGCAAGGGGAAAGTCGCTCCGACAAAGGCAACATTGATTCCTGCAACCATGCCGACAAGAAAGGGCAAAAAAACAGCAGCAGCAAAAAGCGCCACACCTCCACCTGCGGCACTTGCCATCTCCTCCACTATTCCAGCGGCTTGCATGATATCTTTAAATATGAAAATGGCGGCAATGACGCCGAGCATCACCCAGAGGCTTTTTTTCCCAAGCACTTGTCTGAGAAAAGGAATTGCCAGTCGGTTTTGCACCATTATGCTGACAATAGCGACAGCAAGAGCCACGATCACCCCCCATTCAAAGGGAACCCTAGGGGCAAGCCTGGCAAGAAGTGTCTCAAGCCCGATGGCTCCGACAATGGCGAGCAGTAATGGCAATCCCTCCCAAATCACTGTTTTCGGACTCTTGACCGCCGAGCGAATTCCTGCAGAAACGATGATATCACCTAGCACTCCTCGACGCAAAAAGAAAAACCAGCCTAAAGCATACATTGCAACCACCCCCGGCCAGGTTCTGCTGATGAGCGCTCCGATGGGTATACCTGCCAGTGCGACAGTGAGAATGATACCAGGATACAGCGGCCAGGCCATTTCCCAGACATGGCGAAACCAGTAGTTGATCACCGCCTGGTCCTCTTTCTTCAAAGCCAGTTCATCACCGATTGTCTTTACCATTGGTGCAGAAAAAATTGCACCTCCAGGCATGGGAAGAAGGCCAATCAAGGCAGGAAAAAATATTAAGCGTAACCGAGGGCTGGTGAGATAGCCTGAAAGTGCATCCATTAACCGTTTCGATTGTCCGGAACGTTCAAGGCCATCTGACAGAATCATGATCAGACCGACAATGGTTGCGAGAAAAAGAAACTTCTCCTGGATAAGCGCCATTGCGCCGACTGCTGCCAGACTTGGCAGGCCCATACCGAAAACCAGGCCCATGAACAATCCTCCCAGGAGTATCGAGACGGCCAGACCGATTTTCAACCGCATGCCTGCCAGCATGAGGGCAAAAGCAGCAAGAACCTTGAGAAAAGGCAGTGCCGCAGCAAAAAAACTCATAATCGTCAACTCTTAGAGTATTGAAGACGAATCCACGTGCATCATTGCGCCAGGCAAAAGAGGTATCAATATGCACATGGCTGCTGTGGATTTTGATACCTCTGAGTCAAGGTTTAACCGGCATTAATCCTTTCCCGCAAAATCCCGGAAGGCTTAAACGTCACAACTCTTCTGGCATCCAGCATGAGATCATTACCTGTTTGAGGATTACGTCCCCGACGTGGCTTTTTATCTCTGACATTAAACTTCCCAAATCCGCTCAACAGAAGATCTGATCCTTGAATGAGAGTGTTTTTAGAGAGACGAAGAAATGCCTCAACCGCATCGGCAGCTTCAGCTTTTGTCAAATTTTTGTGATTTTCATACACATGCTGAACGATGTCTGCTTTGGTAAGTGTCATTTGCGCCCTTTTTTGGTTATTGAGAGTTGTTTCTTGCATACACAAAGCAATCATATTCCGAAAATAGAAAAAGTGAAAGAAATTGGTGTGATATATTTCATTTTTCAATACATTTTTTCAGAATCATAGGAAAACAGAGGTGAGATGCTTGGTAGAACCAATAACTGTAAAGAGATGTATTAGTACCTTAGAAATTCGTTTCTTGTCTTTTATAAACGAATTTCGTCAAGGTACTTATCCCGTTTGCCGGGGTTAGGCCTTACAGCAAGGCAAACGTACCAGTACTTCTGTCCCCCGGCCAAGATGACTGGTAAGGATGAGATCGCCGCCATGGGCCTCGACGATGGTTTTACAGAGGCTGAGACCGAGGCCAAAACCAATGTTTTCGCCGCTTCGGGATTTATCTGCCTGATAAAAGGGTTCCATGAGATGGGGCAGGTCGTGTTCGCTAATCCCTGGACCACTGTCAGCTACGATCAGTTCGATACACTTGTTGCCGGGTTTGACCAGCACCTTGACAGGCCCTGCAGCAGGTCGGCCGTGGATCAAGGCATTCTTTAAGAGATTTTCCACAACCCTTGTGAAGAGACGCCGGTCTACTTTGACCAAAGCTGGCTGCTCGGACTGGTCAAGGACAATGTCTGGCATTCTGTCGCCCTGTCGCTTGATTACTTCGGCAACCAAATCGTGCAGGTCAACTACCTCCATGGTCAGCCGGTTCAGCTGGTGGAAATGGCGGGAGGGTTCAAGTATTGAGGGAATGAGGTCCTCAAGCTCTCTGATGTCGCTGCGTATCTGCTCAACCCGTTCCGGCGGCTCGACCATCTCCAGCAGTACCTTGATGCGGGTTAGTGGGGAGCGCAGTTCGTGACTGACATCCCTCAGCAACTGCTCTTTAGCGGTAACCATCTCGCGTACCTGGCGGACCATAAAGTTAAAGCTGTCGGCGAGCCTGGCCAATTCACCGTTACATGAAACTTTTGCTTCGTAGTTGAGATCACCTTTACCGACCTTTTGGGTGGCATCGTGCAGGATGGAAATCGGGGAGAGAATGCGTCGGATAAGGAAATATGTGCCTGCAAATACCAAGGCCACGATGATCAGGGCGAGGAAGTGAAGATGCGACTGCAACCAGCCGTCCGGGCTACGGTCGGGCACGGCAAATATGTAGTTGCCGGATGGTTGTTGGTAACCGATGTATTTGACATCATGACCAAAAGCAAAGGTTAGACGGTCGTTGCCCGGGGCCTTGAAAAAGCATAAATTGTCCGGCACGGGGTAGTTGCCACTGGTCCATGACTTCTCTGGCCCCTGATACAGGATGCCGACATCCAGCCTGTCGGCAATCACTGCTGCCCGTTCCGGTTGTCCGTCAAGGTCGGTGACCAAGTAGTTGATATAGTCAACGATGAGGTGGTTATGGGGGGCGCCGACCATAAAGCGGTAGCCGATGAAAAGGACACTGACGGCAACGGTGATCAGCAGCCAGGCCAGGAGACAGACCAAAAGGAGCTTGATAAAGACCGAAGAAAAGAGGTGGCGAAGTCTATTCATCGGTTGCACCCTGAGTTCCACCACCTCCCATGAAAGAATACCCGGCACCCCACACCGTTTTGATCAGGCGTGGATACCGGGGATCGTCGCTCAGCTTCTGGCGCAAGCGGCTGATGGTGATATCCACAGTGCGGTTGAAGGCATCGCAATCCATTCCGCGCAATTCCTGCAGAATATCATCACGGGAGAAGACCCTGCCGGGTTGGCTGGCGAGGAGGGCTAGCAGGTCATATTCGTTGGTTGACAGTTCGACGGCTTTATTATCCAGGAAGGCGGTGTGGGTCATGCGATCGATATGCACCCGTCCAGCGGCGATGCTGTCAGGTGCAGAGGTCTGGCGGCAGCGACGAAGCACTGATTGAATCCGGGCTACGAGTTCCCGCGGCTCGAAAGGCTTGGCCAGATAATCATCGGCGCCCAGTTCAAGTCCAACGATCCGGTCTGCAAGTTCGCCGCGGGCGGTAAGCATGATGATCGGCACCCGTGATAACCGGCGAATCTCTCTACAAACTGCAAAACCATCCATCTCAGGCAGCATTAAATCGAGGATAACCAGGTCGGGCTGGCGGTCCCTCAGCAGCCTCAATCCCACAGACGGCCTTGTGGCACTGTCGACCTCCATGTTGAAGCCGGCGAGGAAGGTTTCCAGCAGCATGTTCAACTTGTGATCGTCGTCGATGATCAGGATTCTGGTTCTCATAAATCAATCTTACTCTGGTTGAGTTGCAAGGTTCAAATATATGACAACTGGCGGTGGATGCAAGCAATCTCCCGCCGGTGTCATTCCAAGCCTGACAAACGGGACTGTTTTAATGATATCCCCTGGTGGGGTCTAAGTTTCTTTATGAAAAATTCTTTGCAGAAAAACATGCAAAGAATTTTTCTAAGAGGCTTATTGGAATTATTCTCTGTCTTGACAGTTATGCCATTTTTCCAATTTGTTTATCAGTTTTTGCCGCTGGGCAGGGGTGAGGATCGCATGGAATTCGGCCAAGCGGTCGACAGCCAGGTCCATTACGCTATCGAGCTCCTGGCGATGCAGAGCGATGGCCTGCTTGATGACCTTGGCATCGATCTTGTCCGCGGCCAGCTGTTCCTTGACCATCGGCCGCATCTTCTGTCTGGAACCCTTTAAGGTTGTCACCTTCTCGGTAAATTCTTTCCTGATCTCGGCAAGTTTTGCCTGCTGAGCGGTATCAAGATCGAGGGTCTCTTCCAGGTAGTCGACAATAAAGTCTATGTGCTCCGCCTTGTGGTGCCCATGTCGACAGCCGCCAAATAGCAGCAGACTGCTACCAGCCAATAACGTGGTGATAATGATAGCCCATTTTTTCATTGTGTGAATCTCCGTGTTGAGGACAATTGGATGATGGGAGCGAATTGCGTCCCGTAGTTATCCAATACCCTAGCACAGGTTGGGAAAACCTTCCTTTCAGGGAGGTAACGAATTGTAACAGGTTGTATCGGGGGCAGGATCGGCGATCGGACAGCGCTTTTCTTGTGTTATCATTAAAACATGGCCTTGGGCAGAAAAAGAACAATCTCGGGAAAAACGGTCAAGATTACAAGACAGAGCAACATGGCGAACCAGAAGGGCCAGATGCCTCGGAAGATGGTATTGAGCGGCACATCCGGTGCCACCCCCTTGACCACGAAGACATTGACCCCGACCGGCGGGCTGAGCAAGCCCATTTCCAGCACGATAACCACGATTACCCCGAACCAGATCGGGCTGTATCCAAGCGACATCATCACCGGGAAGACGATGGGCAAGGTCAGAACCAGCATGGCGATACCCTCCAGGAAGGTACCTAAAAAAACGTAGGTAATCAATATTATGACTAAAATTCCAGTAGGTCCGAGCGGCAGATGGGTTAAGAACGTAACCAAGTGGCTGGGGATGCCGGAAAGCGCCATAAAGGGAATGAAGATATGGGCGCCGATGAGGATCATGAAGACCAGCGCCGTGGTGCGCAGGGTGTGCAAAATGACCTGTTTGAAATTCTCCCAATGCAGTGAACGTCTCAGCAGGGCGACGATCAGGGTGAGAAAGGCACCTGCCCCGGCCGCTTCCTCGGGCGTCATGACCCCCCCATAGAGACCGCCGATGGTGACCATGACGATGGTCACGAAGACCCAGGCCCGGCGTAACGTCGACCAGCGCCTGGCGTAACTCGACCGCGGTCCGGCGGGCCCAAGACCGGGACGCAGACGGGTCCAGAGGGCGATGGTAAAAAGAAACAGACCGGTAAGGAGAAGGCCTGGCAGAATTCCGGCAATGAACAGCTTGGCGATGGATTGTTCGGTCAGTACGGCGTATATGACAAATCCGGAAGACGGTGGAATCAAATAGCCCAGTGTGCCGCCAGCCGCTACACAGCCGGTGGCCAGGCTGTCGTGGTAGTTGTAACGTTTCATCTCCGGTAGAGCAACCCGGCCCATGGTCACCGCCGAAGCAAAAGAAGAGCCGCTGAGCGCGGCAAAACCGGCACAGCCGACGATAGTGGTGGCGGCCAGACCGCCGCGCCAATGGCCAACCCAGGCATAGGCGGCATTATAGAGATCCCGGCTCATGCCCGACAAACCAGCCATGTTGCCCATGAAGACGAAGAGCGGGATGACACTCAGATCGATATAGCCGGCGATCTCGAAACTCTCGCCGCTCAGGGTGGCAAGAGCCGCCGGCAGACCGTTGATAGCGGCGGTACCTGAAAAGCCGATGATCAGCATGCACATGGCGATGGGCATGCGTAGCGCCATCAAGAAAAAAAAGGCGGCAAGGCCAATGACTCCGATAAGTACAGGAGTCATATGTCGCCCTTATCATCGGCATGCGGGTCGATGGAGCCCCCACGCATGAGGAGTGTTATCTCAACCAGGAGAACAGCGGCGTAGAGCAGCATTCCCAAAGCGAAGAGAAAATAAAAGGGCGCAAAGGGAATCTTCAGGGAGAGGGAGGCTTCGCCGAAGCGACCGGCACTGAGACCGCTTATGGTAAGCCGCCAGGAGAGAACGGCAAGCATTGCCGCCGCCACACAGCGGACGGCAATATCGATAACTCGTAACAGGCGTGGCCCCAGGAAACTACTGAAGACCTCGATGGCCACCTGGCCTCCGGTCCGGGCGCTGTAGGCGGTTGAGAACGCCACAATGACCAGCAGCATTAGCTTGGCGATGTCCCGGGCCCCAAAGAGAGGTGCATTGAAACAATATCGGAGAACCACATCACCGACCGTCAAGAAAATCAAACCAAGCAGCATGACACCGCCGCCCCACAGGGCCACCGCTTTGATCGCTCTATCAAAGCGGGCGAGTCCGCTCCCCGTCACCTTCGACATGGTCTCAGGGCTTGATGGCTTTATAGATCTCTCCGGCATTGATTCCCTCTTTCTCGAGCCGGGCAAGCTCTGCCTCGATGACGGGTTCGACCGCCTGGGCAAAAGCTTTTTGCTGTTCTGCGGTCAGCGCGATGCGTTTGATTTCCGGATCGGTTTCAGCACGGCCCAGGGCTTCGACATCCATTTCGCTCCAGATAACGGCGGCCCTCATGCTGAACTCACGTCCGGTCAACTTCTCCAGGGCAGCCTGTTGGGAGGGGTTCAACGCATCCCAACTCTGCCGGTTCATGGCCAGAAAGACAATGGTCGAGGGGCTGGGCAAAAGATCGGTGACGTACTTGCCTGGTTCAAAGAGGTTCCAGGGTTTGTAGATGGCACTCGGCTGAATAAGCACCGCGTCGACGATCCCGGTATTGAGGGCGTTATAGCTCTCGGTGATCGGCATGGTCACCGCAACGCCTCCCCAGGCAAGGACCGCATCGGCCTCTCCGGGAGAGCCGGTCCGCACCTTCATTCCTTTGAGATCGGCAAGGGTTGCAACCGGCCTGTCTTTGGTTATCAGTACGGTGGGTGACATGGCCCAAAGGCCCAGCAGTTTGATGTCGCGGTATTCCTCCTTGAGATAGGGGTCGAGGATTGCCCAGAGCTTCTGCGTCCCTTCTTCGGCATTGGTGTAAGCGCCTGGCAGGGTGACCAATTGACTGCGTGGGAAGAGCTCAGCCGTATAGCTGTGGATAGCGAAAGTGATGTCCGCTACCCCCTCAACGGCACGTTTATACTGTTGAACCGGTCCTTTGCCAAGGGCGCCGGCTGGGTAGATAGCAATGGTCAAATCCCCGCCGGTGGCCTTGGCCAACTCCTCGGCCAAGGGGGTGAAAACCTTTTCCTGCAGGGTATGTACGGGGGGCATGAAGTGGGCCAGTTTCAACTCTTTGGCCATTGTCGCAATCGGTAGAAACGTCACTGTTACGATGGTGATCAGCACCAAAGATACCTGCCTTACGAACAAATTTTTCTTCGCCATAATCATCGCCTATTCATAAAAGATATTGGAAAAATGGGAGGTTTTCAGGTATCGAACCCTGATTATCTCGCTCTGAGGAGCCCCCCTGTATCGATGGCTTCTGTCAAACGCCGCAAATCGTGATCCAAACGCCGATCCGATTCTAAGATCGGCGAGAAGGAGCGGATGCGCCGCAATAATTCTTTACCGCCGGCAGAAAACATTTCTTCGTCGCGCAAGGTCGCGGCGTTGGAAAGGGCGACCAGCAGCGCGGCCAAAACCTCTTGAAAAAGTGTCATTACTTCTGCGGCGTTGAGTGCGGCATTCTGGCCCATGCTCACCTTGTCCTGATTGTTAGCCTCGGTGGGCCGTGACAGCAGGGTGTCGGGTGAAGCGCGCTGCATGGCCATGGCCGTCAGGGCGCTGCTGGTGAGTTGCAGGGCTTTGACGCCGCAGCCTTCATAGCCTACCAGGGTTTCCGGCAGGCCGACATTGAGACGGGCATCTACCAGCAGGGCGTATTGCCGGTCCATCAGGTCGGCGACGGAGGCGGCGGCGATCTTGACGAGATCCATGGTCAGTGCCACATGGCCGCCGTAAAAATTGCCGGCGAAGATCATTTCACCCTTCTCCGGATCGACGAGGGGATTGTCGTTGACGCTATTGAGTTCCCGCCCCAGCAACTGGCGCACCCAGGTCAGGGAGTCGCGCGCCGCGCCAATGACATGGGGGGCGCAGCGGATCGAATACGGGTCTTGAACCATCCGTCCACCCTCTTTGCCGTGATCGATCATCCGGCTGCCTGCCAGAGCGGTGCGAATGGCCTCGGCCGACGCGATCTGGCCGGGATGGTGTTTGAGAGTGTGGGCAATGGCGGCAAAGGCCTGGGAGCGGCCATACAGAACTTCGGCACACAGGGCCGTAGCCGCCTCACAGGCCGCAAGAGTGCGATCAAAGCGTGCGGCAACGATGGCTCCGAGAGCCGTCATGACGGCGGTACCGTTCATGATTGCCAGAGACTCCTTGGGCACGAAGGTATGAACACGCAATCCGGCTTGTCGCAGGGCCTCGTCGGCCGGGCAGATGGCACCCTGGTAATAGGCCT
>JAHJLI010000021.1 GCA_018821785.1 Pseudomonadota bacterium | reverse complement strand
ATTTTCGGACGCGGGTTCGACTCCCGCCGCCTCCACCATTAAATATTCAATAATATCAATCCATTAAGCTTGCACAGTCGGTGGTCTGTCACCCACTGTGCCTTTAATTGTGCCTACCTGAGCACACAATTCAAGTCAGTCTCTCTGACCACTGTTCTTCGAATGCACTCCCATCGTTACGGGTTAAATTTGGGATGTATCGACCATAGGTTCTGTATACCATAGAGGTGTTAACATGACCCAAGGTGCGTGCCACCCATTCCGGAGTTTCTCCTGAGCTTAATGCCCAAGATGCAAAGGTGTGCCGTGTTTCATACATTCAACGATACTTTAGGCCACTTTTTTTCATTGCTCTAGCCCAAAGTTCCCTAAGTTTGTCCTGTAGGATTGGGCGCCCTTCTGTGTTTATAAATACATAAGGACTATCCACATTCATGGTCAATTTTCTCTGAGTCTTGATGGTAGCAGCCATTGCAGGACGAATAGCAATGCTCCGGCGGCTGTCTTCAGTTTTTAAATCTGTTTTCTCTTTGTTTCGTACTCGGCTAAGTTCGATATGTATAAAATAATCGTCGATAGCCTGCCATTTGAGAGCCACTTGTTCAGAAGGTCTTAATCCAGTCTGCACTGCAAACTCAAAATAGGGTCGGTACCACGGGTTGATGTAATCCTGTAGGATTTTCCATTCATTAAAATCGAATGGGAAAACTCTAAACTTTGGCACTTTTGGGAGCTTAAGGCCAATAAAAGGATCAGGATAATTGTTCCACCCATGCTCAGCAATGGCGTCGCGGGTTATGATTCTAATTGGAATCATAATGTTTTGTATCCTCTTTGCAGACAGGGTCGTCTTTGTACCACCCTCTTGGCTTTTCAAAGATGCAACAAATTTCTTCACCAATACAGGAGTAAAATCTGCAAACGTCTTGTTATTAAAGAAAGGCTTGAGATGATGGTTCAAAATACAGGTGTAATCTCGGATCTGGTTGCTAGTCATACCTGGTGTCATATCTTCCCACCATTTTTCCAAGTACTCACCAAATGTTACATCATTAGGCATTTTGGTAAGCGTTCGACCTTCGAGCTCTGTAAATTCCAATTTATTAGAGCTATGTGGAAAACGATGTGCGAATTCAAATACACCATTTTCTATCTCTGCCATGATCAGGTCCAGCTGACCTCTTAACTTCTGGCGATTATCAGGAGTGTCAATTAATCCCGATGGCTCCCTGACCCTGCTCCCCATATAATGGAAATCAACCCAAAGCTTTTCTCCCCGGTTGTAGACTCGACCTTTCTTTTTTCCAGTGTTGATTGGGGCCCGTGTTCTTGTTTTTTTGATATTTCTGCGGTGTTGAGAGAAATCTATAAGAATTGGTTGTGCCATAAATTACCTCTTATCCGCTTTTCCAATCACCTCCTTTTCGTTCTGATGTCGATTTAAAACTGCTAACACAGTCACAGTTGTAAGTCAACATGGTTAGATGATTAGATATTGATCAAACTTTTTTGTACTGGTTTTGGGCTTGTCTTCTTTGATGATTTATCTTTGTAAAGCCAGCCTTCAACTTCACTCCAGATAAACAATAACTTACGAGGAGTTGGTTTTAGATAATGTATATTTTTTTTAAGCTCTCGTTGCCAAACAAGGTTTCGGATACCCATTAAGAGCAATTGGTGAGGAGTCTCCTACACAACTTATTAGAGTCTTATGTGAGAACTATTGTGGTGAAGGTAAGCCGTTTCAAGCAATTCTAATCGTCTTTGATGAGTTTGGCCGCTATCTTGAATTCGCAGCAAATCGACCTCACATCGCAGGCGATTCAGCTCTGCAACAAATCCACGAGGGCGTTCAAAATAATTCCGATAAATGTTCTTTGCTTTGTTTGAATCAGTATGAGCTCAAAACCTACCTCTCAAGGATTTCAAGAGACAGCCAGTCAACGATCCAGAGATACATATCACGTTATGATTCAGCGAGGAAACACTATCTTTCCAGTAATCTAGAAACTTTATTTGCGAATCTAATCCATAAAAAAGACGATGCGTTTATAATTGATTTTCTTCACCCAAAATCAAAAGAGACAGAAGAACTCTTAAATAATTTGCATCACTGGTTTCCATCATCACAAGGATACAGTGTCTGGAGAGATCCCAGCATGTTCCAGCAGGTGATCATTGAAGGATGTTGGCCATTTGCTTTTCTTGCCATATTTCTTATTCACCCGTGAATTCCTCATCAGGTTATTTCTTGCAGCGGCAATCAAAGAATCTCAATCTAACTGCTTTTCTTTGTCAATTTTGCTTATAACTCACAAAATTGAATAGCCACTGCAACTATAAAAATCTTATATTTTATATGTCTATCTATTTTTTTATCAGTAAAAACACCTTCTATGTTAATTTTTTAAAAGTGCATTAATTATTATTTTTGTGGAGTCATTCGCTCCAACTATAATACCTTTACTTCTTGCAAGTCGTTTTATAGCAACCCGCACAATTGCTTTTTCTTGAGTTGTTTCAAACTCAATAATGTTTTCTTCCATACTTGACACCTCCCGAGATTTTTCTCGCACATTAGAAAAATCTCGGAATACCTGTGTAATTTACTAAAAACATATTGAAAATTTACAATCGGAAGTTTTGCAAATTGTCCAATTTATATCATGCCAGAAATCAGCCAAAACAAAATTCCACAAAACTGTAGAATGAGTACTTTATTTATAAAACCTGAGTGGTTATGGAAATCTATGACGTACAATTTGTGGGAAATTGAGGGTTGTTTATAGAGAAATGATGTTGAAATTGTTAATCCTATAAAAGGATTAATATGAATTGTTTATTTGGGATCGGTCAGATGGCTTGAGAGCTTCTGTACTAGGCTTTGAAGCTTGTCTGAGCAGGTTGAAAATTAATCTACTGCAAAAGATGTAGTGAAATGTAAAAAACATGTTTTGATCTTGCATGTCTAAATTGAAAGTACTAATGCGACCTGGCACTTCTCTTTATGGATGGGGTTACATATACTCAGGAATAAGCTCAGGTATTAAGTACTTTAATCCGCAGTCTGTGATCAGACAGCGTAGAGTCTTCCCGCATGTGGATGACTTGTGGCTGTTTAATATGAGGTGATTTCCCCGGATACAGTTTCCCTGTTCGCTGCGTACCTGTACCGTAAGAGTAATCTGTGATGATTACAGTACAGGCCTCAACGGGAATACCGTATCCAGCTGATTTTTAGATACCCGATCCGATGTCACTACGAAAAAGGGTAAGAGTTACTCTCCCCCCATGCGGGGAGATGACGAGTATTATTTCCGGGGGTTGCATCCGCCCCAAGTCACATTGTATATCGGATGTCTGGATAGCTCTGTCATCTTTAAAGATACCAGGTGAGCAGCTTTTTTGTTCCCTCCCTGCCAACATGGCGGCTAAGGAAGGTGGATTCGTATACCTTGATTGTGTCCGATACGAATCTTGTCATCACGTTCGCTTTGGCGGGACAGCGCAAAAGCTGAATCGCGGACCAGATACCCTTCTCTTGCCCGAGGGATCCAGTCTTTTCAAAATGGCCACCATCTGAAGGCTGGGCATCGCCGTTTCAGATTGAATGTTATGTCTTTTATAAGTCTCTTGATTTCTGTGAGCCTTTGACCCCGCCAAATCGAACGGAATCGCTACGTATACAACTACATTACACTGGGATGGACTAAAACGTCAAGGGCGAAACATGTTATTTGTTCATAAATAACAGTATCTTGAGTGCTCCATTTTGCCGGCTAATCGCCGACCACTTGCCACCAATGCGGAGGCAAATGCTCTTGTTTTGTTGTAAAAATAGTGTAACAATTCTCCTACACCAACTAATGACCAATCAATTGTCCAGTTTTTAGTGTGAAAAACTGGACAGTAACCGTTTGTGGTGTTATTCTGTTTATTATGAATATATCAGATATTATAAGGTCTAAGGTGGCTAGATTCTCCAAAGGTTATGTCTTTACCTTTAATGATTTTATTGACATGGTAGAGAGCAAGGAGGGCTTGATTAAAGCTTTGAATAGACTTGCTGCGTCTGGAGAAATCGCAAAACTTGCTAAGGGTAAATATTATAAGCCAGAACAATCTCCTTTTGGAGAACTTCCACCTAACCAATATCAAGTAGTCAAGGATTTGCTTGAACGTGATGGGCGGATTGAGGGATATATAACTGGTCTTAGTATTTATAACACATTGGGCTTGACAACTCAGGTGAGTAATACCATCCAGATTGGAAAGAATGAAGTTCGTTCCTCAATGAAGCGTGGGAAATATAGTATTTCTTTTGTAAAACAGAAAAATACACTCACGAGAGAAAATATGCCACTCCTGCAGCTACTTGATGCCTTGCGGTTTATAAAAAAAATACCTGACTCGAAAATAGATCGAAGCTGTAAGGTTATGCAGAGCTTAATGTCAAAGTTATCTGAAAAAGAGTTGGAGGTATTGGTTCGGCTTGCATTAAAATATCCCCCCTCAACGAGAGCTTTACTTGGAACTATCTTGGATAGTTTGGGCAAAGTAAAACTCACAGAGAAGCTAAGGAAATCGTTGAACCCCATCTCAATCTTTAAAATTCCAGGGGTTTCTAGTGTGTTTACTTCATCGTCTGAGTGGAGTATCAAATGAGACTGCATGAAGACAAACGTCTTTTCCGACAGGCAGTAACCCATGAAGAAACAGACCGAGCTGAGTTTGACCGACATACGGTAGGTGAAATAGTGACAGCATTAGAACAACTTGATGCCGCTCTTGGATAATGCTGAAAAGGAGAACTCTAAATGACAAAATTCACTCCCAAATTCACCATTACCAACCGAATGACTGCTGCCATCACCCAGATTGAACGGGCAAGGGGTTTTCTGGAAGCTGCCAGGCTTTCAGATGACTGGTTGCAAGATATGGGCAACGAGGCATTGATAAAGGAAGCGCACCATACCACCCACATTGAAGGCACTCGGCTGACGCTGGACCAGGCGGAACGGTTATGGCGGGGAGAAGCAGTACCGGAAGCTGACCCTGACGATACGCGTGAACTCTTGAACTACCGATCGGCCTTTCAGTTTGTCTCTGAATGCCTAGACAGCGGAGATCCCATTCACGAAGGTATGATTCGTGAAATCCACCGGAAGCTGGTGCAAGGTGTCCGGGGTGGTAAAGCAGACCCCGGCAATTATAGGCGGGTCCAAAATTATGTAGCAAACGCCTCTACGGGTGAAGTGATCTATACGCCGCCATCTGCGGTGGACGTGCCGATCATGATGTCGGCAATGGTAAAATGGCTGAACAGTGAACTGGATATCCATCCAGTTTTGGTGAGCGGTATCGCCCAGTTTCAACTTGTACATATTCATCCTTTCCTCGATGGCAATGGTCGTGCTTCGCGCTTGCTATCCACACTTTGTCTCTATAAGGCCGGATATGACTTCAAACGGCTGTTCACCATCAGTGAGTATTATGATCGTGACCGGCCAACCTTTTATCGGTCGATCCAGGGTGTCCGCGAAAATGGTATGGATATGACCGGTTGGCTCGACTACTTCGTCACAGGCCTTGAAACCCAGATGATCGAGGTGAAAGAACGTGGTGAGCAGGTTATCCTTCGCGACGTTCTGATGCAAAAACATAGGTTGAATAAGCGGCAGGGAAAGGCGGTACATTTCATGTTGGCCCATGGCAAACTGACTATCCAGGATTTCGAGGAGCTTTGCCCTGATGTAAACAAGCGGAGTCTTCAACGTGATGTAAAGAGCATTTTGGAAAAAGGATTGATTGAAGAAAAGGGCGCAGGACCAACAGACCCAACACGGCATTATGTACTCAGAGAGCTATGACAAGCTGCGACATGGAGCTATGACACTACTGTGACAATTACTGTGACAAAAGGCCTTTTCTTTTTTGGTCAGGGTCTGCTCTCGCAGTAGATAGGGATTTCGAACTCTATTTGGTTTTAAAAATCATGGCTGCAAATCCGCAAAGTTTTTTCCGTTTCGCTGCCCGATATTAAGCCTAACTGGTCGGCTCGTTCTGTATCACATAACGTGTGGTCCATATCAAGAAAGATAGCGCGGATAGTCACCTTGATCCTTACTCCAGTGGAAATGTTCGGTTTCGAAAATTCATTGCATCACACATAAACTAATACTTCTCTGGATCTTTATCTGCAACGAGTTCCGTTATTCCCGTTTTTTCCCCAGGAACGTGTGAAGCCCTGTATTTATTGGTAGGCTGGGGGTTCGACTCCCGCCGCATTAACCATTTAGATGTCAGGCAGTAAATATATTTCATAAATATATTTACTTGCCCGACTAGCATTTTTTGAGGTTCGACACTTTTGTCGAATGAGTACATCTGGTGGCCCAACAGTGGTACATACGCCATTGTTGGACCATTTTTTTTGATGATGCTTCAGAAGGAGACTGGTAGGATTGCTGAGAGTAATCTTAAGGTGCCAATCGCCTATTGTGACAGTAGGGTCTTGTCCCACAACAATTCTCCCTTGAGTTGTATGATGGGCATTGGCCTTGCACCCCGTTAAAGAACGCTCAAGATAAACCCAGATAATTTAAAACGTTGCAATCGTCGTAATGATACATCCTCCCTCAATCCAACAGTTTCATGCTGATCATTGTTGAGTCGCCAACCAAAGCCAAGAAAATTCAATCAATTCTCAAGCTGAGAGCTATGTCCACAGTGGGTCACTTTAAAGACCTTCCAGATGCTCAGATTGGTGTTGATTTGAAGACCTACGAACCGGCTTTTGTCTACCACGAGAGGAAAACGAATCTGCCAAATGAACTGCGGGCAGCGGCCAAGGGTAAAACCGTCATGCTGGCAGGTGACCCAGACCGGGAAGGCTATGCCATCAGCTGCCACATCTACGAAGAAGTGAAATCCGTTGCCAAAGAATGTCTGCGCATGGAAATTTATGAAGTTACTGAAAAGGGCCTGAAGGAAGCTCTTGCCAAAGCGGTGCCTTTCGACCAGACAAACACAGGTCTCTATAATGCCTTCCTCGGAAGAAGGATCGGTGACCGGTTGGTGGGCTATATCCTTTCCCCAATCACAAGCAAAAGTCTTCGCGGTAAATACAGCGTTGGCCGAGTGCAATCGCCTGCCGTTCGCCTAATCGTTGACCGTGAGCGGGAGATTAGGGATTTTGTGCCCTCCCTGTATTGGATGCTCGATATTTTATTGGACAAAGATGGATCAATTTTCTTGGCGCACCATGCCAAGGGTAAATTCAACCAGCTGTCAGACGTAGAGAAAATTATCGCAGCAATTCGAAGTGAAAGCCATGTCTTGGCCACAAAGGTTGAAAAAAAGGAGGTCAAGCAGTCGCCCAAGCCACCATTC
Source organism: Pseudomonadota bacterium (assembly GCA_018821785.1). Lineage (GTDB taxonomy): Bacteria > Desulfobacterota > Desulfobulbia > Desulfobulbales > Desulfocapsaceae > Desulforhopalus_A. The sequence goes on along the minus strand of JAHJLI010000021.1, from coordinate 29,945 downwards.
ACGACTGTCGACTTACAGGCTGCTGCGGCTGTTCGCTTGAAATTCACACCTGAGCAAACGATGAAACTTGCTCAAGGGCTTTTCGACCATGGTATTATAACCTATCATCGTACAGATTCCGTCCGCATGGATGAAGCCTTTATCGGTGAGATTCGAGAATTCTTGGGTAAAGCGCTTGGCGTCAACTATCTTCCCAAAAAGCCGAACCAGCATAAGTCGAAGAATTCTCAGGCTGAGGCGCATGAAGGTATCCGACCCACGCATATGCACTCGACCGCTGACATTGTTACTATAATCAAGAAAGAAGGACTTATTGCTGACCATGCCAAGCTGTACGAGGTAATATTTAGACGGGCTGTTGCCAGCCAAATGGCACCAGCGATATTCGACTCCACTACCATGCTCTTTGAAGTGGCCGGGGAAAAGTTTAAGGCCGCTGGCCGAGTTCTCAAATTCGATGGATTTCTCAAGGTGTACGCTGAGGCTGACGAGGAAAAAGAAAAAAAGAAAGATGACGATAAGTTGCAATTATTGCCACCGGTTGAGGTTGGTGAATTAGTCCCGAAACTAAAGGAAATCCTTGAAGAAAAAAAGACCAAAGCTCCCGGAAGATTTACCCTGGGTTCTCTGGTAAAGGAGTTGGAACGGCTAGATATTGGTCGTCCTTCGACATACGCAGCCATTACCAAAAACATTATTGATCGTGGTTATGTAAAGGAAGAAAAGGGGAAAGTTGTACCTCTCCTCCCTGGGGAAACACTTATCGACTATTTAAGGGAAAAGCATTCTTGGGTGATCGATTATGAACTGACCAGTAAGATGGAAAAATTTCTCGATCTGGTCGTCGAAAATAAGGAGACATGGCAGCGATTTTGTAAGGGTGTTCACAACAAGATGGGGTTTTTCGTGCCACCAATAAGATCTGCCGGTGGTGGCCCTAGCGAAAGCCAACTCAAGTACGCCAAATACCTCGCTGTAAAAAACAATCTCACCATACCAGAGGAAACTCTTAAGAGCGGTATGGCCTTGTCATTATGGATTGAAGGTGTCGTCGGTAAAAAACCTAGATGAACGATTGCGCTCGATTGCGATCAATCAGAGTCCCTTCTGTAATCCAAAAAAATAGTTTTAGAGTCCAATAGTTGCGAAAGGTCGCAGAAAGGAATAGTGTCTTTTTCGATAATACCCCCTTACCCTTCCGAAGATTTTGAAGGTATGAACTATGCGACAAAACAATAAGAGCAGTTCTTCTCTCGAGCGGTCGGCCATGATTGTCGCTACTTTGACTTCGTTTATGGGGCCGTTCATGATTTCTTCGGTGAATGTGGCCATGCCAGCGATCCAGGCCGATTTTCAGATGGATGCTGTGCAGCTCAGCTGGATTTCCACTGCCTATCTGCTGGCGATGGCCGTTGGCCTTGTACCCGCAGGTAAAATTGCCGATATCCATGGACGGAAAAAGGTCTTTGCCACTGGCTTAGGGGTTTACACTCTCGGGGCAGGCCTGGCTGTCTTTGCTAACTCCGCCGCAATGCTGATCGGCCTAAGAGTTCTTCAAGGCCTCGGGGCCGCAATGTTTGTAACGACCGGCATGGCAATCATTACATCCATCTTTCCGCCAAACAGACGAGGAAGGGCCATAGGTGTATATGTTGCCGCGGTCTATATCGGTCTCTCCGTCGGTCCCTTTGCCGGAGGTTTTCTTACCCATTATTTGGGTTGGCGCAGTATCTTCTTTATCATGCTGCCGCTTGGGCTGCTGGTGCTTTTCCTGACCCTCTATTGCCTGAAAGGGGAATGGCTGGGAGAGTCAGGACAACAGCTTGACATTGTCGGTTGTCTGCTCTATGCGTCTGCTATTCTTGCCATGGTTTATGGTGCCACCCGACTGCCTTCTACTCTTGGCACAGTGCTGTTGCTATCCGGCGTGCTGCTGTTCGCTCTCTTTATCCGCCAACAGCTGACTACTAGATTTCCAGTCTTTGACATCCATCTGTTTGTTGGCAACAAGACCTTCGCCTACTCTAGTCTTGCAGCCTTGCTCAATTACTCTGCGACATTTGCGGTAACCTTCCTGCTCAGTCTGTATCTCCAATATCTTAAAGGGATGTCACCACAGACAGCGGGCAGTGTACTCATGGCCCAACCGATTGTGATGGCGCTGCTGTCGCCAATTGCCGGCCGGTTCTCCGACCGTATCGAGCCTCGCCTGCTGGCAAGTGCGGGAATGACCATTACGGCAATCGGCGTTTTATTTTTTTCGATGCTGCAGTCTGATACTGCGCCGTATCTGATTGTTGCCAATCTGATCTTGCTAGGAATTGGGTTCGCGCTATTCAGCTCACCCAATATGAACGCCATTATGGGGGCTGTTGAGAAGCGCCATTACGGACTGGCGTCAGGCACAGTTGCAACCATGCGGCTGCTCGGTCAAATGTTCAGTATGGCTGTGGCAACCATTGTTCTCGCGCTGATCGTCGGCCGCCAGGCTATCGTCTCGGCAAACTATGGCCTGTTTCTTCGCAGCATCCATACGGTGTTTCTTATTTCCGCAGGGCTCTGTCTTTTAGGAGTGTATTTTTCCTGGTTCCGCGGTGCTATGTTGCAACCGGAAACGCCTCGGAGCAAAAGCAGTGACACACCTGGGTGAAACTCTTTATGAAAATGCTGATATAGTTGATCTGTTTTCACCATCGTAATCCTGAAATCCAAAATTTCCCTCACTGTATAGGAGGTAGTGGTTAGTTGCTAAAAGAACAACTGGTAAACAGACGAGTCTTGTGTCTGACAATTTGCGGCATTGGACATTTCGTGATAGATTTCATCTGTGCACTGACGGTCGTCTCCCTTTCCTTAGGGTATCCACTGGCAGATACTTCCTTCTCTTTAATAATCTTTTACAACCTCCTCGCATTTGGGAGTCAGCCAGTCTTTGGATGGTTTATTGATAGGAGCACGACGTTTCGTGAGGGAATGATCGGCGGATTGATCTTGGTCACCCTAGGGGCCTTTGTCTCGGCTATCCATCCAGTAGCATCAGTCATTTTCCTTGGCATTGGTAATGCTTTGTTCCACGTGGGAGGTGGGGCAGTGGTATTCTGTTCGTCGCAAGGCAGGGCTGGCGGTCTTGGTTTGTTCATCGCTCCAGGTGGGCTAGGCTTATTGGGAGGAATTGCGCTTGCTTCACAGGAGATAATTAATCCCGTCTGGATGACTCCACTGCCTTTCATTGTTGCGACGATCATTCATTGCATTCCACAGCAACTATCTGACTTAAAATGGCTCAATACTAAAAGAGAACAGGTGCATTTGTTGCCCGCGGTTCTCTCTCTTTTGCTTTTCATTGTGACGGTCCGTTCCTTTTGCGGGTTCGCATTCGTTGGGCCTTGGAAACTCACCGGAAACAGTTTATTGCTTCTTGCTCTAGCCTCTTTTTTGGGTAAGGCTCTTGGTGGCTTTCTTGGGGACCAGATCGGCTGGCGCACATTTTCTGGAACAATACTGACATTAGCAGCAGTGGCATGTGGGTTCGGCTATGATGTAAATTTGGTCGCGGCTTTTGTTGCCGTCTTTTGCATTCAGGCAACTACCGGGATAACCCTGGCTGGAATCCAGGCACTTTTCCCTGGCCGACCCGCATTTGCCTTCGGAATTCCATGTTTGGCACTTCTGGTTGGGGCTATACCGATTTTATTTTCATTTCAGTTGTCGTTTTTTTCATCCAAGAACGCTGCAATGGCATGTTTTTGTGCTGCTATTGCCGGTAGCTATGCGTTCACCATATTCAAGAAAAGGAGAGGATGATATGTCGCTTAGGTCAATTTTTCTGGCGTGGGGTATTATAATGCTCATCAGCACAACAGTATCTGCTGATATAATTGTTCCTGGTAGTAGCCGCGATCGCCGTACCTTCCGGTCCTGGGTCGAGTTTACCATAAACCCGCTTCCGCAGGGCGTTGTAGTTCTTTGCCTGGATAGCAGAATGCAACTGATTGCACAAACAGATGAAAGAAAAGTTCTCAAGATCAACAAGCCATGCAAACTCTATGGTGCTCAAAAGGACCGCATCTTAGCACCTTTCAATCCTGGGAATGATATGGATCGGCTTGTGTTGCTTCGAGAAATTAAAGAAATCGATATTCCAAAAGGTTCAGGAAAGCCTCCTCAGCCTCTTAAAATTTCGTGTGGGTTACTTGGCGAGAAAACGTCAAGGTCAATTGTAATGAACCAGGCAAGACAAAAACCGGAAAAATACAACCTGCATTGTTCGACACCATAGACAATCTTATAATAAATCGATCTGTTAAATTTTTTAAATATGCCGGATTATTCGTTTGTCATATTATTTTTTAAGGGATTTGCCATTACCAACATGGTGGAGATTCCAGTAGTTTTGTTCATCTTAGTCCGACACTTTCGATGTATGCAAAAAAAGATGGTGATTGGCAGGATCATTGCGGCGGTATTTTTCGGCAATATGGCCACTCTTCCTTATTTATGGTTTGTTTATCCAGAATTCCTTGATTATCCTTTTGCTGTGATGTTGGGAGAGATGACGGCATTTTTAGCAGAGGGGTTCTTGTACTATTTCCTCCTCGAGGCATCATGGCGCATATCGTTCTTTTCATCTTTTGTAGCAAATGCTTCTTCTATTGTGATGGGCCTTTTAGTTTTACCTCCCTTGGACATGTGATAATCCTTCTTACTTGTTTTTTATGACGATATGGATATATGTTTAACTAGGTGAGTTGCGACAAAGGTCGTGTGTTGCAATTTTCCAGGGCGATAGTTAGAAATGCTGAAAGCTTGGAAGGCAGATTCAGAGCAGGCGTCGAATTTGTTGAATTGGACAAGGATTGTCAAAATTTCATAGCCGGGGTAATTTCCTCAAAGGTATTTCAGCAGCCCTTATAAGGTGTTACCGCCGTCAGACAGAATAAAGTAGAGATGGCAACGATTGGTAGGGAGAAGGCGATGAACAGAAGACAATTTGTACGTGACGTTCTGCTCTGGTCGGCTGGCTTGAGCCTTGGCGTGCCTTGCTTTGACGTAGGCGGAATTTCTGCAGCGTCGGCACCACCGCTGCTTGGGGTGGCAAGCGGCAAGGATTATAGCTTGTTGGTCGAAAAGGCCATTGAAGTCATCGGTGGGATTAAAGGATTTGTCAAGAGCGGTGACAGGGTTGTCATAAAACCGAATATCGGTTGGGATAGAACCCCTGAGCTCGGAGCCAACACCCATCCTCTGGTGGTTCGAAGGCTCGCAGAACTGGCCCTTGATGCCGGTGCTTCAGGGATCCAGGTCTTTGATAATACCTGCAACGAAAAACGCCGATGTTATGCCAGCAGCGGTATCATCGACGAACTGGAAAAGATCGGCGACAAGAGAATCCGTTGGGAGCATATTGATCCGAGAAAATTTGTGCCTGTTGACATAAGCGCAGGAAAATCGCTGAAACGCTGGGAAATTTATCAGGATGCATTGACCGCAGACTGCTATATCAACGTCCCAGTTGCCAAGCACCATGGTCTCAGCCGGTTGTCTCTCGGCCTGAAAAATGCCATGGGTGTCATTGGCGGCAATCGCGGCAAATTGCATCAGAACATCGGACAGGATCTGGCAGATCTGGCGACGGTTGTAAAGCCGCAACTGATCGTCATTGATGCAACGCGGATGCTGCTTCGTAATGGTCCTCAGGGTGGCCGGGTTGAGGATGTAAAAATTGCCGACACGGTTATTGCCACCGCCGACCCTGTTGCTGCCGACGCCTATGCTACGACCCTGTTTGGCCTGCGGCCGGAAGAAATTGACAGCACGGTTGCCGCCTACAAAATGGGGCTGGGTGAGATCGATTTGCAACGGATACAGATCCGGACAGTACAGGTATGAGGATTGGCGGACGCAGCAGAGCGAAGAGCGGATCAGGTCCTTGGAAAATGATCTTCCTGCGCCGGCTCAGCCAAGGAGTCTTTCTTGCCCTGTTTTTTGTCTTATTTCTGAAGACCGACTATAATGGCACCGACCATCTTGATGCTGCGGTCAACCTCCTTTTTCGTCTCGACCCCTTTGTTGCCGCCTGTGTCATGCTTGGGGTGAAATCCTTTCTTCTTCTCCTTTTGCCGTCACTTGTGGTGCTGCTTCTTTCGGTAATATTCGGCAGGGGCTTTTGCGGCTGGTTCTGTCCCATGGGCACTCTTCTTGATCTTACCAGTAAAATAGTATCAGTCAGGAACAAGAACAATCGCACGTATTACCCTAGCCTTCCTTTAATCATTCTTGTTTTTGCACTTTTTTCCTCTTTATGCGGCTTTGCTGTGGCCGGCTACATCGATCCGTTCTCCCTGCTGGTGCGCGGGATGGCTCAGGCATTCTATCCGCTTCTGAACAGCCTGACTGTCGGATTCTTTAGTTTCACCTACCGGGACCTTCCGGAAATTATCAATCAGGTCACTGAACCGGTGTACAGTATCCTCCAAGACCTGATTCTGCCCTCGGAACAAAAATTCTTTCATCTGGCATTTCTATCCTTCTTCATGCTGGTTGGAATCTGGCTTTTCGAGGGGGTACAACGCCGGTTTTTTTGTCGCAATATCTGCCCACTTGGGGCGATGCTTGGACTTTTTGCGAGGAGGGCGCTGGTCGCCGGCAAGGGTGGTAACAGCGATTGCGGCTCATGCCGCATTTGCAGCAGTAACTGCCGAATGGGGGCTATAGATGAAGGGCGGAAAATCGCTATGGCCAATTGTAATCTTTGCTTTGAGTGCGTGCAAAAGTGTCCCAGGCAGATCGTTGATTTCGGTTTTTCGACCCACTGGTCTGCAAATACTTCCATATCGCTGTCACGTCGTTCGTTTATAGGAGCGGCCATAGCGGGGGTTGTCCTGCCCTCGGTCAAGGGAGTTGAGGTACTGGCCAAGAACCCCGATCCCTCCTTGATCCGTCCGCCTGGAGCATTGGCAGAGAAGGAATTCCTTGCTCGATGTGTACGTTGCGCCGAGTGTATTCAAGTCTGTATCGGCAATGCACTGCAACCCGCCTTTCTGCAGGCCGGACTTGATGGCATATTCAGTCCGGTGCTGGCGGCGCGGACTGGATATTGTGAATTTAACTGCACCTTGTGTGGTCAGGTCTGCCCTACTGGGGCAATCCGTGAACTGTCGCAGACGGAGAAACATCGTGCAAAAATCGGCCATGCCTGGTTCGATAAAAACACCTGCCTTCCTTATGCCAAAGGGACACCCTGCATGGTTTGCGAGGAACACTGCCCGACCCCGGATAAGGCCATTCGTTTTAGGGATGTCTCGGTGATGGGCGATGCCGGGCGGATGGTCAGCGTGCAACAACCGTATATCGTTGACGAGTTGTGTATCGGCTGCGGTATTTGCGAGAATAAATGTCCCTTGCCCGGCAAGGCGGCGGTTTACATAACGAGCGCTGGAGAAGACCGCCATCCCAACATTTTTCTGCCGTCTGCCACGGCAACGCCTTATTCCGGGTAAGGTCGTTGGAGCTGCAAATGATGCTGAAGAAATGTCTCGATAGAGTTCCGGTTGGTTCGGAGCTGGCATTGGAGGGCCATCCGGCATGCACGGAGTGCAGGCAGCCAGCCGGTCAGATGCATGTGTTTGGCTGTTCCCATGAGGAATGTCCGGGGTGCCGAAAAATCCTCATTGGATGCAATTGTAATTGTTTGTCTTCCGCCAACTCGGCAAAAATCATTAAAGCGCTGCATGACCAATTTGCAAATCTGGCGGATGCGGTTGAGGTGGTAACCGCGGCGATTGCAGAATCCGGCAAGGATGCTGCATATCTTACCCATGCCGCTATGCAATATCTTTATGAAAATGTGCCACCTGCAATCCGGGCCGATTTGAATCGCGGCTTTCAGGAAAGCCATCCAGGCCTTGTTCCCTTGCTGCAGGATGAAGATGGTTATGGTTACTATACGGCGGAACAGCTCTCGGCTGCCTTGCAGATCCCCTTGACCGAGGTGCATGAAAAAATTGATGCCATGGTTGCCGCAGGTCAGGGCATCCGCTTTGGCGATGGAATTCGTTTGCAGAAGGTCAATTAGCACCTTAGAAAGAAAATGATCAGCCCCCGTCGAGGACCATGGCAGACATTACCGAGACCGTCAAAGGGATAGTTCAACGGGTGACGTATCACAACTCTGACAGCGGCTGGTCGGTTCTCCGCGTCAGCCCCTTTCACAGCCCGGGTTCCATGGAGACGGTGACCGTGCATCAGACCCAGGTCTTTGCCGGAGCGACCATGGAATTCCATGGTGTCTGGATCGTTCATCCCCAGTTCGGGCGGCAATTCAAAGCCGAGAGGGCTATTGAGAAAAAACCTGCAACGGCTGCGGCCCTGGAAAAATATCTGGGCTCCGGCCTCATTAATGGCGTCGGGCCGAAGACAGCCGCAAAAATTGTCGGCCACTTTAAGGCGGCTACCCTTGATGTCTTTGAAATGGATATTGACAGGCTTGTCGAGGTTCCAGGTATCGCTGAAAAAAAGCTTGAAATGATCAAGGATGCCTGGCGGGAACACCGCACAGTCCGGGAGGTGATGATGTTTCTCCAGGGCCATGGCATCTCCACTCTCTTCGCAGTTCGGATTTATAAGAAATACGGAGAGCAGGCAATACATATCGTCAGTGAAGATCCGTATCGCCTGGCAGCTGATTTTTACGGCATCGGCTTCTTTTCAGCTGACAAAGTAGCCCTCAGTTTGGGGCTGGCCAAGGACAGCGAGCAGCGGATAGTTGCGGCGGTTCGCCATGTTCTTGCCGCCGGCCGGGAACAAGGGCATTGTTTTCTGTTTTTGACCCAGATACAAACTGAGGTCTCCTTGCTCCTCGGTTTTAATCCGGTTGACCGCCTGTCTGTAATCCTTACGCTCATGGCGGACGATAACCAGTTGAAGGTACGGGCCTTGACTGTGCCAGGGGAGGGCGAGCGGCTCTGCTATTATTCCAAGTCGCTGTATTACGACGAGGCTTTCGTCGCCCGTACGGTAGGCGCCATGGCATATCCTCTCGGTATCGACGAGAAATTTATTGGCCGGTGGGTAGAGCGGTATTGCGGACAACAGGGGATGAGTCTCAGCACCGAGCAGGCGTCAGCGGTGCGCTCCATTGCCGCCAGCCGCTTTTCGGTGCTCACTGGTGGGCCGGGTTGCGGCAAGACCACCACGACCCTTGTTATTGTCAGGCTGCTGGAGTATCTCGGTAAACTGGTCCTGCTCGCCGCCCCCACCGGACGAGCAGCGCAACGGATGTCCGAGGTCATCGGTCGGGAGGCGAAAACCTTGCATCGCCTGCTCGAATGGCAGAATGGCACCTTCCAGAAAAACCAGGAGCAGCCGCTTCGCGCCGACGCTCTCATCATTGATGAATGTTCGATGCTTGATATCTCGCTGACCGCTTCGCTGTTGAAAGCTGTGCCTCCGGCTTGTCAGGTGCTTCTTATCGGCGACGCCGATCAACTGCCGGCGGTCGGTGCCGGCAATGTTCTCAGGGATATCATCTTGTCTGGAAGGGTTATGGTCTTTCATTTGACTGAAGTTTTTCGCCAGGCTCGGGCCTCGAAGATCATTGAATTTGCCCATCAATTGAATAAGGGCATAACTCCGCACATCGATTCGCCTTTTAAAAAGCCGGAGTTGTGGACGGAGAAGGTCGATTGTCTGTTTATCGACACCGATGAGGCCACCAAGGAACAGCTCGACTTTGTGGTGAAAGTAAAAAAATTCTATGATTTTGAGGCCCCTCGCCAAGGAGGATTGACAACCGCCGACAATCTCTATGAATTCAGGACGGAGGAAAGGATTCACTCCTCCTATGAACAGGATCTAGTTATCCCGAAAAAATTCCAGCACGTTGACCTGCAAAAAATCAAGGCGGCGGATGGCCGTGTCGAGGAGTTGAAGGCGGTGCTCGCCAAGGTGCATCCCTGGTCGACCCTCCATTATGGGATTGCTGCTGTCGATGCGGTTGTCCGTCTTTATCTGCAGTGGATTCCCAAATATTACGGCAAGGGCGGAGAAATTCAGATCCTCTCGCCGATGACCCGCGGCAGTTTGGGAACCGCCAATCTCAACCGGACCATCCAGGAGGCCGCTAATCCGCCTGCCCTCGGAAAGGCCCAGCTGCAGGTGGGCGAGCGGATTTTTCGTGTCGGGGACCGGGTCATCCATAAGCGAAATAATTATGAGCTGAATGTCTTCAACGGCGATATCGGCAAGATAACGGCAATTGATAACACTGCCCTGGGCTGCGTGGTGGAATTTTTTCCGGACGGACGGCAGGTGCATTATCAGAAGGATTGTATCCTCGAGCTGGACCTGGCATATGCCATAACTATCCATAAGTCGCAGGGGAGTGAATTCAGTGCGGTTATCATTCCGGTGTTGACCCAGCATTTCAAGATGCTTTTTCGTAATCTCATTTATACAGGGTTGACCAGGGCTCGTCGGCTAGCCGTTCTTGTCGGGACCCGTAAGGCCCTGGCGATGGCTGTTCATCGCCAGGATACAAGCAAGCGCCAGACCAATTTGCAGATGCTCTTGGCTAACCCCGAATGAAAAGGTATGGGTGGCCCTCTGTCTGGTTCGCCGTATTTTTCGGCGATGATGCCGGCTTCCAACTTGTAATGAGAGGAAGTTGTGTTATTTTATGGCTGCGAAAGAATTTGTAATGACCATTGGAGGCTGCAATGTATATTTGTGTTGATTTTGATGGGACGGTGGTCGATCACCGCTATCCGGATATTGGCGAACCGGTTCCTGGAGCAATAACCTGGTTAAAAAAGTTGCAGCGGCATGGAGCAAAATTAATTCTCTTCACCATGCGTTCAAATCACCCGGAAGGCAGTAATCTGCTGCGTCAGGCTGTTCAGTTTTTTGAGGTCAATGGTATCAAACTGTACGGGGTGAACAGAAACCCCGATCAAGACTCTTGGACATCCAGCCCCAAGGCCTACGGCGATGTATACGTTGACGACTCCGGTTTTGGCTGCCCACTCACCCAGCCGAAGGGCTTTGCCAGGCCCTGTGTGGACTGGAAAGTGGTGGGGCCGCAGCTAGAGCATATGTGCCTGAGTAAGAGATAATTTTGCCAATGATTTACCGTTTCATCAACCGGTGTAGATAGAGGTCGAGGGCGCGGAAAAGCTCGCATGCGATGATGAAGTTTCCAGCTTTTACTGTTTGTGACAGGTCAAGGATCAAAGAACCCAGTTCCTGGAAGCCAAACATTCCGGCAACACCCTGCAGTGAATGTGCTTTGGCATACAGACTTGGATATTCGTGTTTTTCCAGAGCCATTTTCATAGAGTTCAAATCATTATTGATTGTCTGTAACAGGACGGGGAGCATTTCCTTGAGGGGCTGAGGGATATCTTCCGGTTTATCCTGTTCGAGATAAAAGCCGATAGCTTTGTTGCCTAACTTTTCCGCAGGTTGAGTTATCCTGTCAACGGTGGCAAACCGGTAAATGTATCGAATGAGATCTTTTTTGGAAAATGGTTTGCTTAATACCCCATTGAAACCGGCCTTGAGAATTTTTTTCTTTTGTTCCTGAAAGGCGTGGGCGGTAATCGCCAGAATGGTCTGGGGCCGCAGGATTCCCTGCACCTCCCTTTTTCTGATCTCTTTGGTTGCGGTTATCCCATCCATGACAGGCATGCGAATGTCCATAAGAATGAGGTCGCATGCGCTTTTCATCAGGTATTCCAGGACCTCTTGACCGTTGCTGGCTGTCTCTATCCGAATCGGGTAATCTTTCAGATATACCTTGATGACTTCGATATTTTCCTTTATGTCATCAACTGCCAAAACCCGCAGGGGGGGGAAGTTTTCCGGCATAATGCAGTGGGAGTCGAGGCGGATCAGATTTCTTTCAGGGGTCGCTACCGGCGGAAGCGGCAGTGAACAAGTAAATACTGAGCCTTGCCCGGGTTGACTTTCTACCGTCAATTGCCCGCCCATGGCTAAGGTAAGTTTCTGACTGATAGCCAGGCCAAGGCCAGTGCCGCTCTGTGGTCTTGCGAAGAGATCATGGACCTGGGTGAAACGCTCGAAGATGACCTTCTGATGTTCTTCAGATATGCCGATTCCACTATCACTGACGTTAAGAATAAGGTTCCCAGGAATATGGCTATCCTCTTTGACCTCAAGGGTAATGCCACCACTGGCCGTAAATTTTACTGCGTTATTGGTAAGATTGAGAAGGATCTGGTAGATCTTCAGTGGATCGCCTATTCGCTCCATAATGAGGAGCGGGTCATAAAGGACGGAGTAATGCAGCTTTTTTTGGATACATAGAGGCATGATTGATGCCTCGAGTTGATTGATGATCTTTTCCAGGCTGAAGGGTTCGGGTTCAAAGGTGGTCTTGCCCGCGTCAATGCGTGAAAATTCCAGAACATTATTAAGAACCTCAGTGAGCTGTCTGCCGGTCACCCGCAGGCTGTTGAGGTATTGGGTCTGGGTTTTGTCGAGAGTGGTGTCGGCCAGCAGGTTAGCCATACCGAGAATGATGTTCAGTGGTGTGCGGATTTCATGGCTCATGTTTGCGAGGAAATCCGTTTTGGAAATATTTTCCTGTTGCGCCTTTTGATGGTATTGCAGCAATTTTTCGTTGGTATATTTCAGGATGTACCTGTTAATTTCATCAATATTTTCCTGGCGTATTTGCTGTTCGCGCAAGCGTGCAATTTTCCTTTCCAAATAGGCACATTGTTTGTGCAAAGCATGAAGTTCTCGCTCCTGTGGAGTCTGGTCTTCGGTTTTCACGACTTTCTTGAACTCAAAGCTACGATGACGTAGGTGTCATTATGAAAACGACTTGGAGTCCCTATAGAGAAGGGTGCAATTTCACCGTAGCAGTAAAAACCGAAGAAGGGGATTGCTCCCGGTGCTTGACGGAGCAGTGCAAATTTGTTGTTGGTTTTTGATCCGAGGATATGTCGCACCCAGGTGCATGGGAAGATAAGGAGTAACTCCGGCTCAATCCCGCTTTCTTTGTTCAAAATAGAGAGGTTTGCCTGTTCAGCGGCATCAAGAACATCGTTTTGCGAAACGAGGGTGAGGCGAACCGTACAGTGTTCCGGAAATGTACCTACAAAAGATATACTTCCATCCTCTGGGTTCAAACCAAGGGGATCTCGCAGATAAAAGGCTGTTTCGTTGTTTTCATAGACAGCCAGGGGAAATTCGCTGAACTCCTGGCGATATTCGCCGAGGTGTTCGCGGAAAAAGGCCACGGCTGTTTTGCCGTCGATTTCATAGACGATATTGTTCTCGTGTCTTCCCAGGTTATAGTGGAAGCCAGTCGGTATCGGGCCGGTTCGGATGGCGGAAAGTATCTGAACGTCACCGGCGATGAGGAGGATCGGGGCAGCGTCGGAGTAAATTTTGTCGTTATGGAATTGATAGCAGCCGGTAAAAAGGTAATGATCTCCGGATGATCCGCCAAAGACTGGGAAGGAGTCACCAAAGACATGGCGGAAAACCTCATCCAGGGCAACGCCGATAGTGGTCAGGCCGTCGGGAAAGATGAAGGCGCAGGCCGGTTCTTTATGTAATGTTTGACAGGCGTCCCGGTAGGCCTTGCCAAGAGAATCCTCGGCATTTGTCGAGATGTTTGTGGCCACGGCTGTGGCAAATTCCAGCGTATCGGAAGAAAGGAGCAGGAGGGCCAGGGAATCTTCAATAAAACCGGTTTCCCTGCTGATTTCTCCATCGGTGGTGCAGCCGATGAGCTGGAGCTTGGGGAATTCTCGGAGAATCCTGCCAAGTATCTCAGAAAAATCAGCTTCCATGCAAGAGGAGAAGAGGATTCCTACCTGAGGTCGAGATGTTCCCAGCTGTTTTTGGCACTGTCCAAGGACTTCTTCAATTGCAACGTCAATATCAATGTCGTCACTGATTCCGATAGCGGCTTGTATCATCTTGTCAACTGTTCTTCTTTGAGAGGATTGAAGTGTATGGGCAATTGAAAACTTTCTTACTATACCGTAAAAGTCACCTGAACAAGAATAAATTCATACGGAAATTTTCATTGATTAGTGCTAGTGTTCGCTGACTTATACTCCATCAGGGGCTAACTAGAGAATCCCGTTTTTCGGGGTTCGGCATTTACCTGAAGAAGAGACATTCTCAGAACAAAGCTGAAAGAATAAAAGGAAAAAGATCATGGGTGTGACAGTTACACAGCTTTATAGGCAAATTTCTGCTGACCAGGCCTACTGTTTTCATATCGAGTCAACGCGAGACCTAAGCCCGGAGGAGAAGATCTGTCTGAGGCTGATTCTAGCCGATGGTTTTCTCCTTGATTCAGTTGAAGAAATCCCAGTGCCGCAAGGGGGGCGAGTGGTAGAGGTAGGGCCCAGGTTGAATTTTGCCACCGCCTGGTCGTCGAATATGGTTTCGATCTGCAAGGCAATCGGTCTTGCAGTAGTCACAAGGGTCGAGAGGTCGAGGCGGTACCTGGTTGCCGAAGGCGAGGATCTGCAAACCTTCATTGAGGGTCATCATGATCGGATGACCGAGTGCCATTATCCTCTGCCGCTTACAACCTTTGAGACCGGAGTTGTGCCCGAGCCGGTGTACGAGGTCGATCTTAAAACCGAAGGTCCGGATGGACTGACCAAGTTGCCTGGCATATCCATGGACGAAAGAGACCGCAACCTCTACTATGACTATTTTGTTAATCGCCAGGGCCGCAATCCGACCATAGTTGAAATAATGGATCTGAATAATGCCAATTCCGAGCATTCTCGCCACGGTTTTTTTAAAGGAAAACAGGTTATTGACGGGGAAGTGACGGAAGAAACCCTGTTTGATCTGGTGACAGCAACACTCGCGGCCAACCCCAAGGGCTCAGTGATTGCTTTTAAGGATAATTCCTCAGTGATAGAGGGTTACGATATACACACCCTGGTTCCCAAGGAGCCGGGTAAGCCTTCTCCTTTTGTTGCGCTTCAGTCAAAGTATCATCCGCTGCTGACCGCCGAAACCCATAACTTTCCCACCGGAGTAGCACCTTTTCCTGGTGCGGAAACCGGTACCGGTGGACGGATTCGCGACGTGCAGGGGACGGGCCGCGGTGGCTTTGTCATTGCCGGCACTGCCGGTTACTGCGTGGGCAACCTCAATATCCCCGGCTATGAGCTGCCATGGGAACAGCATTTTCCTTGCCCCGACAATCTGGCCAAGGCTCTGGATATTGAGATTGAGGCAAGCAATGGTGCGTCTGACTACGGCAACAAATTTGGTGAGCCGCTCATTCAGGGCTTCACAAGGTCTTTTGACATGCGCCTTGAAAGCGGCGAGCGTTGGGGGTTTTTGAAACCGATCATGTTCACCGGCGGCATTGGCCAGATCGATGCCAGGCTTACCGATAAGCTTCCGGCTGAAAAGGGGATGCTCATCGTTCAAGTGGGTGGACCTGCCTACCGTGTAGGTTTTGGCGGTGGGGCCGCCTCCAGTATGTTGCAGGGAGAGAACGAGTCGAATCTCGATTTCAACGCGGTGCAGCGTGGTGATGCGGAGATGGAGCAGAAGATGAACCGTGTCATCCGCGCCTGCAACGAGATGGGTGATCGCAGCCTGATCGAGGTCATCCATGATCAGGGTGCGGGGGGGCCAGCCAATGTCTTGAAAGAACTGGTCGAGAAATCCGGGGGGCGCGTGGAAATTCGCAATATTCGGGTCGGCGACCCGACCATGTCGGTATTGGAGATCTATGTCGCCGAATACCAGGAGCGCAACGGATTCCTGATTCAACCCAAAAATATTGAGCAATTCAAAGGCATTTGTGAACGTGAGAAGGTGGGGTGTGAGGTGCTCGGTGAGGTGACCGGTGATCTGCGATTTGTCCTGCATGATGCAAACGACGATACCACTCCTGTGGATATAGAACTGCCGGTGCTTTTAGGGAATATTCCGCAAAAGACTTTTACAGACCAGAGAAGACCTTTTGCTGCTGCTTCTCTCAACCTGCCCGCTGACCTTACTGTTGCGGGAGCCCTGCACGATGTTCTGAGACTGGTTTCCGTCGGCTCCAAACGGTTCCTCACCAATAAGGTCGATCGGGCAGTCACCGGGCTCATCGCCCGGCAACAGTGCTGCGGCCCCTTGCAACTCACTGTTGGCGATGTGGCTGTTGTGGCCCAGAGCCATTTTGGCAAAACGGGTATTGCCACAGCCATTGGCGAGCAGTCGATCAAGATGCTGGTTGATCCGGCGGCGGGGGCGCGAATGGCGGTGGGCGAGTCTCTGACCAACCTGGTTTTTGCCAAAATCGCTGATCTTGAACAGGTCAAATGCTCCGCCAACTGGATGTGGGCACCGAAATTGCCGGGCGAAGGAGCTGCCATCTACGATGCAGCGAAAGCGATGGGGAAGGCAATGATCGCTGTTGGCATTGCAGTGGACGGCGGCAAGGACAGCCTGTCTATGGCCACAATGGTTGGTGCGGAAACCGTCAAGTCGCCCCGCGAGTTGGTGGTGTCCGTCTATGCGGCGGTACCCGATATCAGCAAAGTCATAACCCCGGATATCAAAAAACCTGGCTCGCCGCTACTCTATCTCGATCTTGGGAGTGGCCACAGCAGGATGGGCGGCAGTGCCCTAGCCCAGGTCATGCGGCAGATGGGTGATTCATGCCCCGATCTAGACGATGCCAGTCTATTGAAAAAATGTTTTCTCGCCGTCCAGGAATTAATTGCCGAAGACTGCATTTCCGCCGGTCATGACCGCAGCGACGGCGGATTGATCACCACCCTCCTGGAGATGGCCTTCAGCGGCAACTGCGGCCTTGATGTTTCATTAACCGGGGAAGGAACGGTTCTTGAGGCCATGTTTGCCGAGGAACTTGGTCTGGTCCTTGAATGTCGCCTGGAGCATTTGCCGGCGGCGGAAGCCATTCTCAAAAAGGGAGGAGTGCCGTATGCTTATATCGGCACCGCCAACGAAGGCAAACAGATTCGGATCAGCTATAACGGTGCCACTGTTCTCGATGAAAAGATGAACGTCCTGCGGAGTTGGTGGGAGGAGACCAGCTATCAATTGGAACGGCTGCAGATAAATCCAGACTGTGCCGACGCAGAGAAAGCCAATATCCATGACCGCAAGGGACCGGCCTATCATCTGCCATTTGCCCCCGAGCCGGCTCCCGCCGAATTGCTGAGCCGCTCGAAAAAACCGAAGGTGGCGATCCTCCGCGACGAGGGTTCCAATTCGGATCGGGAGATGACCTCGGCCTTTTATTCCGCCGGTTTTGAACCCTGGGATGTCTGCATGAACGATCTGCTTGCGGGAAATGTTAACCTTGAAGATTTCCGAGGGTTAGCGGCTGTCGGCGGCTTTTCCTACGCCGATGTCCCGGATTCGGCGAAGGGTTGGGCGGCGACCATTCTCTTTAACCCCCGGTTGAAGCACATGTTTGAATCTTTTTACAACCGGTCCGACACCTTTACCCTGGGTGTCTGCAATGGCTGTCAGCTCTTCGGGCTGCTTGGCTGGGTACCTGAACCGGGACTTCCTGCCGAACGGCAACCGCGTTTTGTCCGCAACCTCTCCGGCCGTTTTGAATCGCGCTGGAGCACGGTCAAGGTCAACGAAAGTCCGGCAATTATGCTTAAAGGCATGGAGGGCTTGGTTTTTGGCATCCACGTTGACCACGGCGAAGGACGCCTCCTCTTTCCTGATCCAGTCCTGTTTGACAAGGTAAAGAACGGCGGTATGGTGCCCCTGGTCTTTGTCGATGACGATGGTCAGGCAACGGAAAAATATCCTTTTAATCCTAATGGTTCACCGGAGGGAGTGGCCGGACTCTGCTCCGCCGACGGCCGCCATCTGGCACTTATGCCGCACCCGGAGCGGGTTTTCCTGCCATGGCAGGCGCATTATTTACCGGAGGAGATGAAGGGACTGCAGGTCTCGCCGTGGATGCAGATGTTTAGAAATGCTTATCGATGGTGTCAGGGGGACGAAGAGTAAAAGGTTTTGAGGTACCGCGACCGTATTGTCGCGGTACCATGTTTCCTGAACATTGCTGGTCGTCTCCCGCACCAGCTTTTTTATTAACCAGCAGAAGGAGGAAAGCAATAATCGGCGGTGGTCCTTGTCACTGTTTTCGGCCCCTGTATTATTATTTTTTCCCTTTGTTTAGCTGTTTTTCCAGCATGATCTTCAGGATGGTCTTATCGGCCTGGATCATGCCATCATGGCTGAGAGCCCCCATGTTCTGAATGGTCTTCCGGGTGGAGCTGCCGATGATTCCATCAGTGTCTTTGACATTAACCCCATGCAGGGAAAAAAGGGCCGCCTGGACCGCAGCACCTGCCGCAGTGTTCAGCTTGATGGCACAACCGGCCTTGGCGCCATCACAGATCACCCCGGCCAGGTCTTCGAGGATATTGCCGATTGCACCTTCGACCTGGTGGATATCGCCGCCGACCAGGTAGGTGATGCCCGCCGTCGCCCCGGCTCCAGCCGCGACCGAGCAGCCGCAAACCGCGGAAAGCCTGCCGGTGTGAGCTTTGACATAGGCGGTGATGATATGGCTGAGGCCGATGGCTCGCAGGAGGGTGTCGCGGTCATGGTCGATGAAGTCCTTGATCGCCCAGATCGGCAGGATGGCGGTCAGCCCGTGATTGCCGCTGCCGGCGGAACTCATGGCCGGCAGATTCGCCCCACCCATTCGGGCATCGGCGGCGGCAGAGGTAAGCCTGCGTGCAGAGTTGGACATGTCGTTGACCATTAACTTCTGTTTGATCAGTCGGTCGATGGCCTTGCCGATACCAAGGCCGCTACCGTGTTTCAGGCCGTATTCGGCTAGGGCCAGGTTATGGTTGACTCCTACCTCAAGAAAATTCAGATCATCGTTATCAAGATCCGCAGTCAGTTCCAAGATCTGTTCAAGGTTCAGACTGCGCAGCCAGGTCTCGAGCTCTGCCATGGTGTGTCTGCCGCCTGTTTTCAGGGCCCGCTCAAGGAGAGGCGAGTCGGTTATCTCCTCGCCGTTCAGTTTTAGGCTGACGATGTTGCTGTGTAGATCGACGATCAGTGATTCGGCGACGTTTTGCCCGGCCACAAGTTTCGTCCGCACATAAAGGCCGACTTCATCTCGCAGATTGACCGTAACCCGGTTTTCCGCAAGGAGTTTCTTTGCCTGGGTAATAGTTTCGTCGGTGAGGCTTTCCAGTACCTCGAGGCTTTTTGCGGGATTACCGCCATAGGCACCGAGGGCTGCAGCGGTATCGAGGCCCTGCATGCCGCCGCAGCCGGGGATTGTTACCGCCATACCGTTTTTGTAGATGTTTGGGTCGATCCAGATCTCAATCGAATTGAACTCTTTTGTTGGCAGGAGGGTCGCCGCCGCCGCCGCACCCAAGGCAATAGCCACAGGTTCAGTGCAACCGAGAGCCAGGATGACCTCCATCTCGAGGATGTCTTTAACAGTGAATTTCATAGGATATTCCTTTGTCCTGGGATCGTTTACCTTGCCAGGATAAACTCGATCTCGATGTTTGAACCGAGCGGTAAAGCGGCAACCTGGATCGTACTGCGTGCCGGCGGGGCCTCTGGAAAAAAGCTGCCGTAGGCGCTGTTGACCGCCTGAAAATCGGCAAGATCGGTGAGAAAAATTGTAGTTTTTAGGGTTTTGGTAAGGTCGGTTCCCGCCTCTCCGGCAATGGCTGTAACATTTTCAAGAATTTGCCGGGTCTTAGTGCCGATATCGCCGTCAACCATCTTTCCGGTGGACGGATCGATTGGCAGCTGGCCGGAGACAAAGAGCAGATCACTGGTGGCAATAGCCTGGGAATAAGGGCCGATGGCGGCCGGGGCCTGGGTGGTGAAGATGACGCTGCGAGTCATTGGTGTTCCTCTTTTTGCTGAGTTGTGTCGGTTGATCGAGCTTTTTTCAAATAATTATAGACGGTGAATCTGGTAATGCCCATCATCTTGGCCACCTGCTCCACCGCTCCTTTGAACTGGAAGAGGCCGTCTGCATCGAGAGCGGCGATGAGGCGCTTTCGTTCATCGACATTCATCGTTGTCTGATGTTTGCCTATCTCCAGTACTGCGTTATGAAAAAGTGCATCGACCGTCTCGCCTGCTGAGTGGGCGAAGGTTTCAGGGCTGGGGGGGGCACCGATTTCGGGAGTGCCGATGAAAGGCAAGAGCGCCTGGCCAACATTATAGAACTCGGTAGTGTCAAAATTGATGCAGAAGGCGGCTACGGCGCGACCATCTCCATCCCGAATCAGGGTTGTCGTCGATTTCAAAGACCTCCCTTCACTGCTGGTCGTACGGTAACTATGCACGTCCCCCGTTTCTCCTGTGCTATTTATCATTTTAACCAGCAGGTCGGTGGCCGGGGCACCTGGTCGGCGGTGGGTCACATCGCCCTGGATATACACCAAGGAGCTGCGCAGGGAGGTCAGGTCATGGACACAGGCCTCACAGTTGCGACCGAACATGGCGACTACCGCGTCAGCCAGGCTCCGCAGGTTTTGTAAAAAGCGTTCTTTGTCAGTCATCAGTAATTATCGAACAGGCATCAGTTGATTTTGTGAATATGCACCAATCTATTTTGGCAGTCATCGGCAAAAGAGTCAACAAAAAAGTTGAACATTGCAAATAATGTTGAATTTTTCCTCCCATGATGCCCGTCGCCGGCAAAGACCGATGCACTAGTTTTTTCTATTAAGACAATTTATTATCTAGAATTCCTTGAAATTTATTTTTAAACGCCGATAATAAAGTAACTATACAACGCATCAACCTTACTAACCTGTCAAGGAGGGGAACGATGGCAGAACAAAGGAATAATTCACTCCATTACCATATTACCTCGGTAAAAAAGGGAGAACGGGTTTTCGAAAACGCGTTCCAGAGTGTCAGCCGCATGGTGTTGGGGGGGGAGATCGACAAGGTAATGGTCAATGGGAAAAGCACCTTTGACTTCAGGATATTTCGTGATGGCCCAAAACATATTGTCGGTATGTATGACGAAATCAACTCTTTTGTTTCCTTTGTCAAGGATGCTTCCGAAGGAGGATCGTCTGCTGAAATGGCTTTCGTTCTGGTCGGTGAACCAGGAAACGGCAAGACCTTTCTTGTTGAATATCTCTGTAAACTGTACCGCCAGTTTTTAACAATTCCGACCAACAGGAAGTATACCTTTCGCTTTACAGGCCTCGACAAACTCGGTTCTTACGGCAACATTACCACCATCGAATCGCAGACTTATGAAGACCCGATGGTACTCGCCATGAATCTGCAGGAAACCAGGGACGAATCAGCACAATTCCTGGCAAGACGCTACCGCGTGGAAAAAGGTATGCTGGAGAAGTGGTATGACAATTATCGCCCCTTGGGCGCTTGTACCGCCTATATCTGGAACAATATCCGAGAATTCACCGGCAACAAAATGGACGATATGCTTAATTTTATTGATATCGTGTCCGTACCACTGGTAGAGAGTCTCGGGACGGTGACCGGCAAATATCCGGCCAAGGACAAGATCACCTCCTCGGCGGTCGACCTGCTGGGGGAGGAATCGATCCAGCGGTTGCTGCATATCACCGACACCAACAACCCCTACCGCTTCGACCTGAGGCGCGGAGCTCTTGCCAGGGTCGCCGGGGGTGGTATCCACTTCAGCGATGAGATTTATAAAAACAAGAAAGATCTGGTGCAGGTTTATCTCGGCATCATTCAAAATCGGAGCATCGAGATCGACGGTTACAAGTGGCCGATCGACAGCCTCATCGTCGCCACCAGCAATAACTCGGAGTTCAACCGTTTTCTTGCAGAAAAAGAGGAAGCACCGATCGTCGACCGTTGCCGCATCTGCTATGTCTCGCACAACACCAATCATGTGCAGCAGAAAGAACTGACCGCCTACGCCATTGGCAATGAATCAAAGACCACCCTGACCGGCGACGTGATGCATCAGGACCCCAACCTCAACCACGCTGCTTCAGTGGCAGTGGTTCTTACCCGTTTGCCCAGGTCGGAAAAACTCACCCCCATTGAGACCATGAAGCTTGCGGCCGGAGAGGTGGCCGGAGAAAAGAGTCTCAAGACCCTTTCGGAAGTCATCGATACCCTCAGTCAGGAACACGATATAACCAAGCGTTTTGGGCAAAAAGGGCTTGGTCAGAGAAATCTTGGGCGCACCATTCAGCTTATGCTGGAGAGCTCGGAGACCAACGAGGGTAAGTGCATGTTCGCCTACGATGTGTTCCATGCCTTTGAACGGGTCATTCTCGACTATGTCTCGGAGGCGAAAGACCGGGCAAAATTCCTTGATGACCTGAAGATCGCCAAAGGGCTGTATCGGGAACGGATCATGACCGAGATGTTCAACGCCTATATGGATGAACCGCTGGCGATCAGAAAAGATGTGTTGAACTACGTCAATATGATTATCGGCATTGACGCCGAGAATCTTGGGGCCGACAAGATGTGGAAATATAAAAACCCGCAGACTGGTGAACTGCAGGCCTTGAAGATCGATGAGCGGTATATCAATTCGGTTGAAGATTGTCTTGGCTTGAAGACCAAGGAGCAGAAAGATTCCTTCAGAACCTCGATCCGCAAGATCTACGGTCAGAAAATATCTGTACGTCCGGATTATGATTTCATGGACAATCTGGAACTGGTCAAAGCGGTCACCGATGTCCGTCTGAAATCGGATATTGCCGGTTCTGGTAGCCTCATCGGGGCTCTGGCCAATCGCACCAACGAGGAAAACCAGAAACTCTACGATCGTATGATCGAAACGATGCTGAATAAACTCGGGTACTGTACCACCTGTGCCCAGAAGACTATTGAATACTTTTGCACCCAGGTGGACGAGAACTGAGCCGCCACCCTGGCAGCAGGCCGTCGTTCCTAGTATGTTTGCACAAGTGTGAGAGCTGGAACGATACAAGGATCTGTACTGAAAGCATAAAGCAAAACAAGCTCTTTCGGCAACAGCTCCTGATGGTTCCTTAACCCAACACAAAGGGTGAAGCGACAGATGAAGAACAGACTTCGGGCCCTCTATCACACCCTTAAAGATCAGGGACTGACGCAAGAACAGGACAAGATGATCCGTCATGAACTGGATCTGCTTGACCTGGACGGTGAGCATAGATGTATCACCCGGCCGACAATTCGCAGCCTCTATGCCTACAATGATCCGGAGATACTCCACGATGCCTCTCCGCCGCACCTTATGGCCCTCACCTCGGTCCAGTCCCTTGACTATCTGCTGGAACGGGATAAGCAGCGGGAAAAGGATGGTTTTCCTCGGAAAATACGAATCGGCAAGATGGTCAAGCCGAGTCAGGACGGAGATGACAAGGTGATTATCGTACCGACCACGGTGGAGGAAAAACTGCTCCATGACCGGATTCGGATGAATGAAGAGGGCGAAGGTGGCGATGGAGAGGGAGGAGGCGAAGGCGGTGCCGGTGAGGGCGAAGAGGGTGAGGTCATCGGTGAACAACCGGTAAGACCAGAACCGGGCGCAGGCCAGGGCGGCGCGGGCCAGGGTGATGGTGGCGGCCATGATGTGGAATCCAATGCTTACGACCTGGGACGTATTCTCACCGAGCAGTTCGAGTTGCCCAATTTGAAAGATAAGGGCAAAAAACGCTCACTCACCAAATTCACCTACGATCTGACCGATAGAAATCGAGGCTTCGGGCAGTTCCTTGATAAAAAAGCTACCCTGCGGCAAATCATAGAGACAAATATCGCCCTGCAGCGAATCAAGGGCCAGGGGACGGTAGACAGCCGTAAACTGCTCATTTCCCCGAAGGACAAGGTCTATCGCATTCTTTCCAAGGAAAAGGACTACGAGTCACAGGCGGTGGTGTTTTTCGTCCGTGACTATTCCGGTTCCATGGGAGGCAAGCCCACCGAGCTAGTTGTTAACCAGCATGTGCTTATCTATTCCTGGCTCATCTATCAGTATAAAAATCAGGTTGTTACCAGATTCATCCTACACGATACCGAGGCCAAGGAAGTAGATAATTTCCAGACCTACTACAACTCCAGCGTCGCCGGCGGTACCCAGGTTTCCAGTGCCTACGCGCTGGTCAATAAAATCGTTGAAGACGAGACGCTTGAGCGTGACAACAATATCTACGTATTTCACGGTACCGACGGAGATGACTGGGACACGAAAGGCGAGAAGGCCATTCCCGAACTTAATAAAATGCTCGAATATGCCAGCCGGGTCGGCATCACCATTGCTGAAAACGGCTACGGTATCTCCGGGCAGACCGAGGTGGAAAAGTATCTTCGTAGATCCGGACTGCTTCAGGAAAAGAAGGCTTTGTTGAGACTCGATGTTATTTCCAAGGATACAACCGAATCGCGGCTCATCACTGGGATTCGGGAATTAATATCCTGATAACCGGTGGATCACGGTGTCGGTGGACAACAAATGGCCTCCACATCGCGGAAGACAATTTTTTACGCTACGGCTTACGCTCACTGTGAGGTGCTATGGAACTGGTCAGTCAACATGCGAAAAAGATCATGGAAGGATGCAAGGAACGGGCGCGTGATGCCGGTCTGAGCTTTCAGGATCAGAGTCTCGAGTATATAGTCACCAATCGTGACTTCCTCCAGCTATCCCCGAAAAACATGATCCCCACCCTGTATGATTACTGGGTGCAGGATGTCGAGGTATTAAAGGAACAGGGCCAGTACGAACTCTATCCCAACAACCCCTATGAAACGGTCATCAACACCCGGCCGGCGATTTCTTTCTATAACGACAATAATCCCGACTGGCTGAACGTCATGATTTTCTATCATGTTCTCGGTCACATCGACTTTTTTCAAAATAATCATTTCTTCGCCAATACCTGGGACTACGACTTTGCCGGCAAGGCCCTCGCCGACAAACGAATCATTGCCAAACTCCGCTCGGAAAAGGGTCGCTGGGTGGACTACATTATCGAGTTTGCCAGATCCATCGACAACTTGGTGGGCTATTTTGATGTGCTCGCATCGCTTTCCGTAAACGGCAAAAAACTGACGATGGTCGATTATTATTTCGATGTCTTTTTACAGGAAAAGGAGAAGAAATCAATAGCCGCCTATGTTACTGAAATAGAGCATTATAACAGCCTGCTTCGAGAATTTCCCTCGGACGGAGCAGAACGTTTTGTCGAATACGTAAAGAAAAAACACGCAGAGTTTGAATCTCTTTTTGAAAGAGCCGTTAAAGAGCAGAACAAGGGTGGCAGGCGGGATCTCCTGCAATTTCTTATGGAAAATTCCAAATTTCTGAGGCGGGAAGAAAACAAATGGATGCTCACGGTTATTGAGGTGATCCGCGCCACCTCTCTCTACTTTCAACCGCAGATTCGCACTAAAATCCTCAATGAAGGTTGGGCAAGTTACTGGCATGACAAACTCTTTTTGAAAGATGAGCGGATCAGGGGACACGAGGTGGATTATGCGGTGATCAATGCCAAAGTGACCTCCATGCCGAGGGTTGGTCTCAATCCTTATGCTCTTGGCATGCGCCTTTTCAGTTTTCTTGAAGACCAGGCAGATAAAGGCAAGATGACCTTTGATTACAGGCGGATTGCTGACTATCATGACAAGAAGATGTACAATAAAAACACTGGTCGGGGCAAAGAATTCATCTTTTCGATTCGGGAGAATTTCTGTGACTCGATGTTTGTAAATTCATACATCGATCAGGAATTCGTTGACCTGCATAGGTTGTTTGTGGCCGACAAAAGGCTGAACAAAGAGCGGATGACCTGGGAATACTATGTGAAGTCTCGGAAAGCCGAGCAATATAAAGCGATGGTCGCCGACTCCCTGTATCATCCACCAGCCATTAACATCAATATCGATGATGATAATGCGCTGATATTGAACCATGTTTTTGAAGATAAACCCCTCTACCGAGATTATATCGAAGGTGCCCTTATGGGTATTGAGTTTTTGTGGGGAGGAAAGACCTGTCTGTATACCTTTGAGCCCGAGCCGGTGAAAAAGGACCCCAGGCAAACCGGCAAAGAAGAACATCCTCACAGGGAAATAAAATGGCGACGAATTCGCTACACCATGAAAGAAAGAAAAATGACCCGAGTGCAGGTTGATCAATAGAAGAGAAAGGTGAGTGCATGCGCGATTTAAGCAAAGCCATGGGGAGTCTTGAGAATTGCCGGGGGCAATTAAGCCAGTCGCCAATTCTCTCTTTCCAAGAGTTTCTCCAGGAGGTTATTGCCTCTCCGCAACGGGTAATCCGCAATGTTTATCAGGTGTATTCGGATATGGCCAATTCCCTGGTGTGCGACGGTATCGATGAGTATGGTGAAGACCCCGAATCTATTGGATTTCTGAAATACGACTGTACTAAGCTTTTTGTCGACGGTGCCGACAGGGCATTTTTTGCCGATCGCCTTTTTGCCAATCGCTTGATGCGCCATGTCGATAGTTTCAAAGTAGGGGCTAAACAAAATAAAATATACATCTTCGATGGGCCGCACGGCAGCGGTAAGTCAACCTTTCTTAATAATCTCCTGCAGAAGTTCGAAGAATATGCCAACTCGCCGGAAGGATGCAGATATGAAGTGGTCTGGCGACTGAAACAGGATCATCTGGTGGGAGGGGTGCATAGCCTCAATTCACTTACCCAGAAGCTGGCTTGGGTCCTGGAAAACGAGGGCAAGACGGAACTGGCCTCGGAAATGAAATGTGCGTGTGATGCAGATAAGGATCTGGGAGGCTATTTCGATGTACCTTGCCCGAGCCACGATAACCCGCTCCTTCTTATCCCGAAGGAGATCCGGCGACAATTCTTTGATGATCTCTTTGAAAATGATGAGTTTAAGTGGCAGTTGTTCACTGAAAAGAAATTCGAGTGGATTTTTCTTGAGGAACCCTGCACCATCTGTGTTTCGCTGTACCAGGAATTGCTGAAGAAACACCACGATCCGTATAAAGTTCTGGAATGCGTCTACGCCCGACCTTTTGTTTACAATCGTCGTCTGGGTGAAGGTGTGTCGGTCTTTAATCCCGGCGATAAACCACTAAGGCAAAATGTCCTCACCAATGAGGTGCTCCAGAAGAAACTCGATGCCATGCTTTCTGGAAGCAAACATGTCAGCTATATTTATTCCCGGTACGCCAAAACAAATAACGGTATTTATGCCTTGATGGACATTAAGTCGCATAACACCGAGAGGCTGATGGAACTGCATAATATTATCAGCGACGGGGTGCACAAGGTTGAAGATATTGAAGAAAAGGTAAATTCCCTGCTGTTTGCTCTCATGAATCCCGAGGACAAGAAACTGCTTGATGATCTGCAGGCTTTCAGTGATCGAGTAGAATATATCAACATCCCCTATGTCCTTGATTTGCAGACAGAAGTAGATATTTATCGTGAAAACTTCGGCAAACACATTGACGAAAGTTTTCTCCCCAGAGTTCTCCATAACTTCGCCAGAGTCATTATTGCCACAAGACTGAGGACCAAGTCTGAGGCGATGGAGGAATGGATCAGCAAGCCTGAAAAGTATGAGATGTATTGTGATACTAACCTGCAACTTCTTAAAATGGAGATTTTTACCGGCTATATCCCTGAGTGGCTTAAAGAAGAAGATGTGGCCAGCTTCACTGCCAAGAGGCGGCAGAGTATCATTGCAGAATCTGAAAAAGACGGGTGGAAAGGCCTTTCCGGCCGCGATTCAATCAAGTTGTTTAACGAATTTTATTCAACCTATGTTCGGGAAGATAAGCTTATCGATATGTCCATGCTCAGAAAGTTTTTCCGAAAATACTGCAAGGAAGATCGCAACATTCTGCCCATGGGCTTTCTCGATTCCCTCCTGAGAATGTATAACTTTACCGTTCTCCAACAGGTCAAAGAGTCTCTATACTATTATAACGAAGAGCAGATCTCGAAGGAGATCATTAATTATATTTTTGCTGTCAATTTTGAGCTCGGGTCGGTAGAAAATTGTGAGTTTACCGGAGAACATCTTGAAATTAATGAAGAATTCTTTAGAAGATTGGAGTCTCGACTGCAGATAGAGCAGAGAAACGCTGCTGCTTTCCGTAGCAGCGTGCAGAAATCTTACACAACATTGGCCTTGCCCCAGGAGATGTTGCGCGATGGATTGCCAATTACTGAGACTGCTCTCTATATCCATCTTTATGAGAGATATACCTATAATCTTAAAGAAAAAGTGCTCGAGCCGTTTTTAAAGAATGAGAATTTCCGGCGGGCAGTAAAGGATTTTGATCTCGACCAGTTCAGAACCTATGACAACAAGATTCAAAGTGATATCAGCTTTATGATCGACAATCTTCAGAAAAAGCACCGCTATTCGAGACAGGGTGCAAAAGAAATATGCAGCTATGTCATCGACAATAATCTTGCCGAGATGTTCTCGGGTACCACAGCAAAAAAATAACCGGTTTCCGACCAACACCAAAGAAGAAGAGCACCATTTTTTTTCATCAACACCCCTACCCAATCTTCATTCCCGAAGGGGCCGGTAAAATCATTGTCGGGACATTGCCGCCACCGCGCTTTTCGTTCGGAGAACTGAGAGGAAAAGATGTCAATTTCTGTTATGGAAGTTGCGATGGGTTGTTGTGGCCGGTGCTCGATGCAATCTTCAGCCTCAATTTGCGCTACGACAATTCGGAAGAAGCGGTCAGTCAGCGCCAGGCTTTTTTGCGTCGAGAAAAAATAGGCATCTGTGATATCGTCGAGTCATGTTTGAGGGATCAAATCAATGCCTCCGACCTTGGCATGCGGGATATCCAGCTGCGTGACATCATCGCCCAATTAGATTTGCATCCAACTCTCCACACCTTGGTTTTCACCGGGGGAAACAGCAAGAACGGCCCGGAATATCTTTTTCGTAAGCTGCTGCAAAGCCATGGCTTACAACTGCATTGCATCAGTAACGAAACCCCAAGGGGGAACCGTTTTTTTTATGCCTGTAGAGAAATTACTACCATTTCTCTCACCTCTCCCTCCAATGCCGCTAACATGGCTATTGGCAGCAGCAGTCTGTATAAACTTCGTAAGAAAGATAACCCCGCCTTTACCACCTTCGATTTTCGCGTTGAACAGTATAAAAAGGTTTTTATCTGCTGAAGTGAAGAAAAAGCGTTGGTATTTTTTAGGTCCTGCAATATTGTTGCATGAGGTAAAAAAAGCACCTCTCCTGTAAAGAGGGAACCGACTCGCATTGAGGTTTAGTGAGTGATGCCCGCCGACAAAGGTTTTTACAGAATGGTCGGCGCAAAGTCGAGGTCTTGATTGCCTACCCTGTCATGATGGTCGACAAAAATTGACGGCGCAACAAATTTGCAAGATGTTGCATGCATGGTGGACCATGATGAACAGAGTGCGATTCCTCATTCTGCGCTTGACAATGATCACAAAGTTGAAGACGTAATCCTCATCCCAAATAGTCTGGGAAATTGCCGTTAAGGGAAAAATTGCTGTGGGAATACATATGGACGAAACACATCCGATGGTTGAAATGGTAGAGCTCTCTTTTTCCTATCCGGGACAGGAGGTATTGTCCGCCATCAATTTTACCGTTCATTCTGGCGATTTTGTAGCAATAATCGGGCCCAATGGCGGCGGCAAGACGACGCTCGTCAAACTGATTCTAGGCTTGCTTAAGCCTTCCAGAGGAACCCTTCGGGTCAATGGCAAGGTTCCCGGTCGGGGTGGGGCTGTGATCGGCTATGTGCCGCAACAGATTAGCCATAATCATAATTTTCCTGCCTCAGCACTTGATGTCGTCCTCATGGGCCGGCATTCTCCGGACAAGCGATGGGCCTTTTTCAGGGGTAGTGATGACCGGATAGCGGCCCTTTGTGCATTAGAGAAAATGGGCATGGAGAAGTTTGCTGAGAGAAAAATCACTGAT
>JAHJLI010000227.1 GCA_018821785.1 Pseudomonadota bacterium | reverse complement strand
TGGAAGGGGTTCATGGTGCCTGGGTCGACGTTGATGTAGGGATCCAATTTTTGGAAGGTTACAGTAAGTCCCCGACTTTCGAGCAGTGCCCCAATGGTTGCGGCGGCCAGCCCTTTTCCAAGAGAGGAAAGGACGCCACCGGTAACAAAAATAAACTTGGTCCGTTTGGTATTATTTGATTTTTTCATGGATGGCACTATAGCAATCGAACCTTCTTTTTGAAATAGAAAACTTCTCAACCTATGGAAAAAAATGGCAAGGGAGATGATCTGTTGTATAACTTTTTGATGGTGTCGAGTGATAGAGTTTGAGGGATAGCTTGATCGAAGTGATGCCAGTGCCTATGATGTTGTGTGAAGGCATTATAAGAAAAGGAGGAATATATGCAATATTTGATATTCATGGCAGTTGTACTGGCTTTGGCGATAACTGCTTTTGCAGCTGGAGATCGACCGGTTGAATCACAGAAAACCGCAGTGTTTGGAGGCGGCTGTTTCTGGTGTATGGAGCCACCCTTTGAACAGCTGGAGGGGGTTGTCAATGTAATGGCTGGATACAGTGGAGGGGATGAAGTAAATCCAACCTATGAGGAGGTTTCCAGTGGTCGTACCGGACATATCGAATCCGTACGGGTTGTCTATGATCCGCAAAAAATCACCTTTAAAGAATTGCTCGACACTTTCTGGCGATATGTCGATCCTACTGATACGGGTGGTCAGTTTGCCGATCGCGGCAGTCACTATAAAACGGCCATCTTTTACAATGATTTGGAAGAAAAAAAGATTGCCGAACAATCCCGGGATGAACTGGACGCATCTGGAGTTTTCAACAAGCCGATTGCCACAGCTATCCGATCTGCCAAGCCCTTTTATCCAGCAGAGGAATACCATCAGGACTATTACAAAAAAAACGTCAATCATTACGAGGCGTATAAGGTAGGTTCCGGCAGGGCGGGTTTTTTGGAGAGGACCTGGAAGGAACGGCCACCAAAGAAGAAATATGTCAAACCATCGGATGAGGAGCTACGGTCAAGGTTAACCCCGGTGCAGTATGAGGTGACCCAGAAGAATGGCACCGAGCCACCTTATGAAAATGTTTACGAAGGCAACAAGAAGGCTGGTATCTATGTCGATATCGTCTCCGGTGAACCGCTTTTCAGTTCACTTGATAAGTTTGAATCGGGAACCGGATGGCCAAGTTTTATCCGACCCTTGGTCAAGGAAAATGTTGTAGAGAAAAAGGATGTCAAATTCCTGATGGTGCGAA
This sequence comes from Pseudomonadota bacterium, assembly GCA_018821785.1. Taxonomy (GTDB): domain Bacteria; phylum Desulfobacterota; class Desulfobulbia; order Desulfobulbales; family Desulfocapsaceae; genus Desulforhopalus_A. Next base: position 1,584 of record JAHJLI010000227.1, on the reverse strand, counting down.
CTGAGGTGCGAAGCGCAGGTGGGGATTCACATCTTGGTCATGTCTTTGACGACGGCCCGGCCCCAACAGGGTTGAGGTATTGTATCAATTCGGCATCGCTTAACTTTATTCCAGTTGAGGAGATGGAGGCGAAAGGGTACGGAGAGTTTTTACCGCTGTTTGAATAATTACGATGACGCTTCCTGCCGCTCAGGAAAGCAAGAAAACCTGGGCGGCTTTTGTTGTTTGGCTGGTTATCGGGTCAGTGATCAGGCCAGTAGTTGGTGCTAAGATGGTGAATTATTTTCCGTTCAGAATATCTTCAACCTTTTTTCCTTTGACCTCTGCTGCGAAGATGCTGTGTAGAAGAGGTGACACTTCATCTGTGTGCTCTTCGCTGAGAAGAAAACCGGGCAGAGGTTTTGCCGTGAGGGTTTGCATTCGTGCCTGCATAATCAGGGTTGTACTCAGATGGTCGGCTATCTCACGAAATTCGCTGATGTCGAGGAGAGCGGGAAGTACATCCAGCATGTTTCCCCAGTATTCCTTTTGACCAAGGTGTTCGATGAGCTGGGTCACCGCCGTTGCGGCTTCAAAATAAGAATCGGACACCAGCGCTGGGTGAACGGCAGAGCAGGTTTTTTTGGAGATGAAGAGTCGGCAGCCAAAGGGTCGTACAGGATAAATTTTGCAGAGGTCTTTTTCGAGAAATGGGCATACAGCGAGATTGTAGTGGTCACCGGGATCATTATCCTTGCCTTCGAGACAGATTGATGCAAAGTCATTGGTAGTCATCTGCGGTGCTTGATGGGTTCTTGGAGAGGCCAGTTTTTCTGCCAGCCAAAGGGACATGCCTTCGGCTAATATATAGCGAAGTATTGCCTCCCCTTCCACAGCCGTGATAGTTACGTTTTGTGTGCAGCAGCCACTGCATCCCCTGTTGCAGGCTTTGTCAATATCACTGTTCCACTGGTCGAAAATATCGTATATAGTGTATAAAATCTGTTGTTTCATTGTCGCTCAGCCTCCTGTGCCATGTCGTGCGAGAAAGGCAAGAATAGCATATCGAGAAAATTTGCCAACAAAAACAAGAACAGAAAAACGGATAAAACTGATCCGGAAGACGCCGGCAACCAGGCATAAAGGATCGCCGATCACCGGCAGCCAACTGAGAAGCAGGGACCATGCTCCGTATTTCCCGTATATATTCTTGGCTCTCACAAGTTGTGTGTCATCGATTCGAAGTATACTCCGGATGAAAAAACCCGCCCCCCATATGCCAATCAGATAGGTTGTGCAGGCACCCAAAAAGTTGCCAAGCGTTGCTATGATGATAACATTGTGGAGGGAAAATCCCTGGAGGACCATGACAATCAACAACCACTCAGAGCCGATCGGCAAAATAGTTGCAGCCATAAAACTGAGAACAAAAAGCAGCGGCAGGCTGGGAGTGGTGAAGAGGGTGGGTAGTATATCCATGGAAAAAAGGTATTCGAAAAGAATTATTATGGCAAGTGCAGGCTTCTGGATTGGGGGGTATCTTGCTCTTTTGCTGGTAAAAAAAATCTGAGAGGTTGATGTGAAGAAGTTTTCGTTGAAATGGAT
>JAHJLI010000226.1 GCA_018821785.1 Pseudomonadota bacterium | reverse complement strand
CCTCAACAAGAGGTTTGAAAAACCAGGTTCCAATGGGACGGATTACCGAATAGGAAAGACAAAACCCTATAAATGCAGCCACAAACGACACAATCAGACACGAACGCAACTCTCGCAGATGATCTGTGAGAGCCTGTTTCTCTAATTTTCCACTACCGTCTTGCGGATTCATATGGCATATATCCTGAAGATTAACTATTCACTGTCTCTGTCCAAAACTGACTTGAATACCACCTGCAAGGGGTTTTGACAAGATGATCTGCAGTAGAAACGACACCATCATGCCCTCCCCTCCCCCGTTTGTTCAAAACATGTATCGGCCCAATGAAAGATAATGGACAACATACTTTGCCCTCAAACCCATCATGGTTTGTCTATATTGTCCGTTGCCGTGATGGTTGCTATTATACAGGCATTACCACAGACTTAACACGACGTATAGCGGAACACAATTCTCCCGATGGTGGGGCAAAATATACCAGACCCCGTAGACCGGTCACCTTGGTTTACAGTGAATCGACACCTTCCAGATCAACGGCCACGCAACGTGAAAACCAGATAAAAAAAATGACTGTCACCGGAAAGAACCTGCTCATAACCGGTGGCCTTCCCCCTGCTGTGGCAGTTCCATCCGTTTAACAACCTACTGAAAATAGGTAGATACTTTGTTTGGAAAACTCAACTTATAAAAAACTTACCCTAATCTTTTGCGAAACTGATTTGGTGAGATAAAGCACCTTTTCGGCATGCTCTCTCGACACAGCGCCGGTGCCACAACTGGGAGTAATCAGCGTCTGAGCATAAATCTTGTCCTTGTCAATGCCGATCATCTGCAACTGTTCCGCCTGTTTAAACCATTTTGCTGTAAGAGATTCTACATCCACAGTATCAATGAGTTCTGAAGTCGTCGGGACGATACCACTGGCAAGAATCCCACCACTTTCAATAAACTTCACCAAATGTGCTGGATAGAGAATAAGTTTGTCAAAATAGGAATATGCGTCGTAGCTCACGATGTCCACAGCGGATTCAAACAGTACAGACCACTCAGTATTGGCACAGACATGCACCCCGGTCAGGCCATTCTCGGCACGAACAGCGTTAAAAACTTCTGACAAACAGGAGACAATATCTTCACGAGTAATGGTTATAAAGGCCGATGAGCCAAGACCAGCCAGTCCCGGTTCATCGAAGAACATAATGGTGCGGTCGCAAATTTCTGCCATTTTTCTGACCTGCCATCTTGCCTTCATCGCTAAATGCTTAACCGCCGCATCGCGAAGTTGATCGTTGTAAAAAATTGCTCTTCCCGACTGATCACATAGCCCGGTGCAAAAGGTCACTGGCCCGGTGGTTTGTCCTTTTAGGGCTTGAATCGTCACCTTTCTAGCAGCAGCATGTTCTAAAAAAGTATAAAAACCTGGAGCCTCCCCCCGGCCAAGATGAAACCTTGATTCCTCCAGCGGCACAGCCCCTTCGACGACACCTAGATATTCCTCATAGAAAGCGAGCATTTCCTCTTCGCAAGCGGCGCTTTCCGTGTCTATGAAAACCTTTCCACCAACCTCTCTGACGCACGGCAATCCAGAAAGAAACTGCTGCATCATGCCCTCAATTTTATAAATCGGCAACTGAGGCCAAAGTGGAACGTCAGGGGTATATTGAAAAATCAGATCGGTGGCTTCCTGATGGTTTCCGATGGGTAAACTCCCTATAAGAAGCGGCAGACAATTCGGCTTAAAAGAGGACATGCTTGATACCTGATTTTAGGTTGTTAGTACCTTAGGAATTCGTTTCTTTTTTAATAAACGAATTTCGTAAAAGTACGTATCCCGTTTATCGGGGTTAGTGGAAATGATGCTGTTTTTTGCTAACAAACTGTAATTCCAATGGTGAAAATGTCACCCTTCTTTTTTTCTTCCCTTTGATAATGGGTAAGCCGTTGTAAAAAAATAACATGGCCGAAGAAATGCTTGGAACGGCATAAGGAGCCGTAAGGAAATGGTTATAAATGGCCTAGGTATTTCCTAACGGCTCCTAAGCTTTACCTGCCCATCAGATAACGAACGCCTTGTTCCAAACCATCCAGAGATAATTCATACATCGGAAAAATAGAACGGATGACATTGAGGGACTGGGTGTATGACCAGTGGTTTTCGGCAATGGGATTCAACCAGATGGCTCGAGGAAAAGTCTCAGCCAGATACCTGAGCTGTTCAATCGAGGGTTTGCCGCTACGCTCAAAGGCATAGATGGAACCATCCGTGGCCATCAGTTCATACGGGGCCATGCTGGCGTCACCGACAATAATTAACCTGGTGTCCGGGTCGAGCCGAACAAAATCGCGAATGGCAATCGGTTGTTTGTAGCGCGCCGCATCCTCCCATAGGAGATCGTAGATTGTATTATGAAAAAAATATGTCTTTAGATCCTTAAACTGCGATTTTGCGTAACTGAACAGGGTCTGCACCAGGTCCACATGGGGTTCCATGGACCACCCGCCGTTGTCGATGGCCAAGATTACCTTCAGTCGATCGACGACTCCCCGATCGAAAACCAACTCAATTTCGCCGCCGTTTTTCATCGTCCGATAAATAGTGGCTTCGATATTTAATCGATCCTTTACACCCTGTGGCACGAGATTGCGTAAACGCTTCAAGGCCTCGCCGACTGAACTCCGAGTCAAAACTCCCCGCGCCGAATACTCCCTGTATCTCCGTTCTCCCGCCACCTTGATGGCGGAACGACCTCCGGACACCCCTCCAACCCGCAATCCGCCTGGATGAAAACCCCCGTGACCGACCGGAGATGTGCCGCCGGTTCCGATCCATTTGGAACCACCGTCATGCCGCCCTTGTTGATCTTTGAGTCGCGCCTTGAAATACTCTAACAATTCGGCTGGAGACATGTTTGCCAACTTTTTCTCGTCAAGACCAAGTGCGTCGGCAAGTTTTTTGGGATTCTCAAGCCATTCCTGGAGAATCCCACTGGCTAAAAGGTCAAAGGTGGCTTCATCCTCGGCAGCGGGCAATTCAATGCCTGCAAAAACATGTGCAAAGACCTGATCATAAAGATCAAAATATTTCTCGCTTTTAACCAGTACCGATCTTGCGGTGGTATACAAGTCATCGATCGAATTGACCAAACCGCAGTGCATCGCCCTGTGCAGGGTGAGAAAAGAAGTTGGGCTTACGGGTATTCCCACATCCTTGAGTTGATAAAAGAAAGTGATAAACATAGGGTTCCCCGTCTAGAAAAATCTTTTCTTCACCACGCTGTTTGCCGATCTCTGGTAATCGGCACTTTTTTTAAACAGAACGCCTAAATAGGGGATCTCCTTTTTCAACCTATCACCATCCTTGAAATCGGCATCGCTGGCCAGGGCTCGTATCCAATTGATCAGCTCCCGCGTAGCCGGTTTCTTCTCCAGGCCGTCAATATTTCTCAGCTCATAAAAGGTTCCGATAGCATTATCAGTCAGTCTGTTGCTGATACTAGGGAAGTGAACAGCTAGTATATTGCGCATCATCTTTGGATCTGGAAAAGCAATATGGTGAAAATTACACCGCCCGAGAAAAGGATCGGACAGGTCTTTTTTGGCGTTGGAGGTAATGATTATCACCGGGCGGTGTGTTGCCCGAACGGTGTCATCGGTCTCCATGATATCAAATTGCATCTGATCAAGTACATCGAGCATATCGTCCTGAAACTCAGTTTCGGCCTTGTCGATTTCATCGATCAGCAGCACGCATCTGGCATCGGCGGTAAAGGCTTGGCCGATCTTACCCATCTTAATATATTCAGATATATTACTGACATTGCGCAGGGAATCGCCAAACCGGCTGTCGTTCAGCCTTGTCAGGGTATCGTATTGATACAACGCATCGACGAGCTTCATGTTCGATTTGACATTCAAAATGATCAACGGCATCCGTAAGCTCTCGGCAACAGCATGGGCGAGCATTGTTTTTCCCGTGCCCGGCTCACCTTTTAGCAGCAAAGGCATTTCCAGCACCATGGAAATATTGACAATTTTAGCTAATTCAGGATCGAGAACATACTTGGCTGCACCGACAAAAGGGGATAACTCCATTATTTACCTCTCTCAATTTTTTCTGATAATTGCTACACGGGTTGTCCCAAAAAAACTGCACCCGACATTGGGGGTCGTTGGAGTGCGTAACCTGTAATAATCTCTGCCTGAATTCAGGAAAAGTTTTCAAACAATCAGGCCATG
>JAHJLI010000225.1 GCA_018821785.1 Pseudomonadota bacterium | reverse complement strand
TGTCCTCTGTCGAGGAGGTGGTTCCATCGAAGACCTCTGGGCCTTCAATGAGGAAATTGTCGCCGAGGCTATCCATCATTCGGCATTGCCCGTGGTGACCGGAATAGGTCATGAAGTCGATTTCACCATTGCCGATTTTTGCGCCGATTTCCGCTGCCCCACACCAACTGGAGTGGCCGAAAAATTGGTTCCCGACGCCGACAAACTTCGCCGTCATGTTCGCTCCTTGCGAGACAGTTTGCAGCTTCGGCTACAGAGAAAGATACAGTTCGCCGAACAACAGTTGACACACTGCAAAAAAATGTTGGGGGATATGCGAAATGTTTTTAACAGTTTGGAGTTTCACCTCAATCTCAGTAAGTCACACTTGCTGCAAGCTATGGGCGGCTATCTCCTTATAAAAGAGCAAACATTTCAGACACTCACTCGTCGTTTACATAAAGAAAATCCTACAACTCGTATCAACTTACAAAAGCATTATATCAATCTGCTTGTCACACAGCTGAAAAACCATATGCAACGCACGCTTGAACGAAAGGGAGCAACTCTTGCTGAGCAGGCGACACTGCTGCATAGTGTGAGCCCTCTTGCAACACTGGCCAGAGGATATGCAATTGTCCGCAAAAAACAACCAGGACGTGTCGATTGGACTGTGGTATCAAGGGCAAGCGATGCCAGGATCGGGGAAGAGCTCAATGTTCTTCTACGGGAAGGTCAGCTGGATTGTGTTGTTACCAGGAGCAAATAGGACTATGCCGAGACAGCAAGCCTAAGGGGTAGGTGCACAAGAACAAACTGCGGAATTATTCGTGAATATTTTTACCAAGCAGAACCTCCCACGGAAAATCACCTGCGGCAGATTGTTTTTTCACCTATCAATCCATCTGTTTCAGAATTTTTTTACGCAGAAGCGCTGCAATTTCCTTATCCCGGTAGCTGATGACTGTCACCGGGCTACGCCTAAAGATCCGTTCGGCAACTGAACCGGTAAGAAGGGTGCGAATATCCCTGTTTTTGACACCCATGACAACTGTATCGACCTTATTCTCGACGATCATTTGCAAGAGCTTTTCGGCAGGGTTCCCCACCTGGAAAGAAAAGGATACCATATTGGTCTCCAGACCCACCTTTTGCATGAGGTTGGCCATTTCTTCCTGGCGTTCTTTTTGCAGGGTAAGAAGATAGTGTTCGGTATCGACCGTGTAGCCGAAAGAGGTGATCTTTTGCACCGCCAGAAGATCACGCTCGTTGATGACGTTGACTATCATCAGCTTTGCCCCGAAGGCCTTTGCCAGGCCGGCCGAGTACTTCAGGATTCCTTCTGAATATTTTGAAAAGGCAATGGGGACAAGAATTTTTTTTATCATAATGGTACCTCGACACAGAGCTCAAATTTAAAGTACAACTGCAGCCGTCCCGTCATCAAGCGGTCTGGCATTCCGCCTGCTTCGTCTCAGCTGAGACAGCCAGACCAGAACAAGCAGGACGAGGGCCGGAATGAACATCAGCTGTTTGGGTGGCCGATCGGTGGGCACCTGGAGATTGAGTATCTCCTGATCAAAATCGACGCGAGCTTTTTGCGCAGAACTACTGAATACCACATTGTCGATGAAGATCCGACCTTCTTCCTTGCGAGTGCTCATGCCCATCTCCTGGAGACGGTCTTTGCTGTTCCCTTCTTTCCCAACCTGCAAAGAAACCACCATGGTGAATTCCTTGCCATTCATCTTTTCACCCTTTAAGGTCAGGCGCAGTTGATCGCCAGGCGGCACAGTTGCGACATATTGTTCGAGTTCGGTAGCTGGTCGAATCTCAAGCTCCGGGTAGATTTTATCCCAAAAGTATCCTGGGCGGAACAAGACAAAGGCCGCCAGCAGCAGCAAGCCGGTCTCCCAGAACTTATTGCGGGTCAGCATATAATTTTGCGTTGCCGCGGCAAAGGCCAGCATGGCAATGACAGCACCGCATATCACAACAAAGAGATGAAGAGGTGAGCCGATGCCAATCATCAGGAGTTCTGTGTTGAAGATAAAAACAAAGGGCAGGATGGCAGTACGAATATCGTACATAAAGCCCTGGACACCGGTGCGAATGGGGTCACCCCCGGAAATACCGGCGGCGGCAAAGGCAGCCAGGCCGACAGGTGGGGTGTCGTCGGCGAGAACACCGAAATAAAAAACGAAAAGATGCACGGCGACGAGCGGGATGAGCAAACCGTTCTGCGCTCCGAGACTGACAATGACCGGCGCCATAAGGGTCGATACAACAATATAATTGGCGGTGGTTGGCAGTCCCATACCAAGGATGATGCTGAAGATGGCGGTAAATATCAGGGTTAAGGTCATGTTGCCAAGAGAGATGAGTTCGACAAACTCAGTCATGACCAGGGCGATGCCGGTGAGAGTAACGGTGCCGACAACAATGCCGGCGGCGGCGGTTGCAACACCGATGCCGATCATATTCCGGCCTCCGGCGACCATACCGAAAATGAGATCCTCAATGCCGCGGCGAAAGCTGAATTCCTCGCCGCCGACTTTTCGGAAAAAGCCTTTGATCGGTCGCTGGGTTACAACAATCACCAAGAGGAGTACGGTTGCCCAGAAAACCGACAGCGAGGGAGAAAACTGTTCGACCGTCAGGCACCACATAAGCACTACCACCGGCAGGAGAAAATATAAGCCAGCCTGGGTGGTTGGGCCGAGGTCTGGCAGCACGTTCATTTCAGTCGTCATTTCAAGTTCCGGCACGCGGCTGGCAAGATACAGCAGAAAAAGGTAGGCTAAAATGGCCAGTACCGCAACGATATATACCGCCATTTCGCCGGCCACGGTCTTTATCCAGCCAAGGCCGTAGTAGGTGGCTGCACCGACTAGGACAACCCCGAGGACGACCGAAACCATACCGTACAGGGATTGGGCCAAAGTTCTTTTATGTCTTTTTTCAAGACCCTTGAGTCCCATTTTACAGGCTTCAAGATGGACGATATACACCAGGGCAATATAGGCAATTATGGCTGGCAGAAAGGCGTGTTTAATAACCTCAAGATACGAGATACCTACATATTCGACCATGAGAAAGGCGGCAGCCCCCATGACCGGTGGGGTGATCTGGCCATTGACAGACGAGGCACATTCAATACCACCGGCTTTTTCAGCCGAGAAACCGACCTTTTTCATCAAAGGGATGGTGAAGGTGCCGGTGGTGACGACATTGGCGATCGACGACCCGGAGATCATCCCAGTCATTGCCGAAGAAACGACCGCAGCTTTGGCTGGTCCGCCACGCATATGCCCGAGACCGGCAAAGGCTACACGGATGAAATAATTGCCGGCCCCAGCTTTTTCAAGCAGTGAGCCGAAGAGCACAAACATGAATACCATTCCGGTCGAAACCCCCAGGGCGACTCCGAAAACACCCTCGGTTGACAGCCAGTAATGCGACATCCCTTTGATGAGGCTCGCCCCTTTGTGGGCGATTACATTGGGCATGTAAGGACCGGCAAAAGAGTAAATAATAAACAAGGTGCCGATAATCATCAGGGGGGGGCCAAGGGCCCGGCGGGTAGCCTCCAGAAGCAGGACAATACCGATTACAGAAACTACCAGATCAAAGGTTGTAGGCATTCCTGGTCGGGTTGAAAGTGCAGTGTAATTGAAATAGATATACGCCGCGCAAAAGGCTGCTACCAGAGCTAGCGCCCAGTCCTGAAAAGGAATGTATTGTCTTGGAGATGACTTGAAGGTCGGAAATGCAGTGTATGCAAGAAACATGGCGAAGGCCAGGTGGATGGACCGGGCCTCCGTGTCGTTGATGACGAATATATTCAGGATAAAGGGCAGAGGAGATGAATACCACAACTGAAAAAGGGTCCAGAGCAGCGGAACAGCGAACAGGACCGCCTTGGGAATACTGCCATGTGGTTTGCGGGCCCCGGTGTCGGCCTCGGCAACCATCTGTTCCAGGCGTTCCGAAACCGGGATGTTTTCTTTCTCAGTTGTCATAGTCAACTCCTGTTCTCGTTTTCTGCGTCGCGTTCCATACGATTAACAAAATAATTCTGTTCAGCCGGGCGGGAAGAAGAAAACTCTATCAATCTTGACCCGCCCGTTTTCCAAGAGGTTTACATCAAACCGGCTTCTTTGAAGTATTTCACTGCACCATCATGCAGAGGAGCGGAAAGACCAGCTTTGATCATCTGCTTCTTATCCAGATTGGCAAAGGCGGGATGGAGCTGTTTAAACTCATCGAAGTTCTCAAAAACCGCCTTGACGAGATGGTACACGGTGTCGGCTGGAACCTTGGCGGATGAGATGATGGTTGCACTGACACCAAAAGTTTTGGTAGCCTCGGCATTACCACGGTACATTCCACCGGGGATGGTTGCGTCGGCATAATAGGGATTGGCAGCGACCAGTTCGGCGATTACCGGGCCGGCGACATTGACCAGAACTGAATCACAGGCGGTACATGCCTCTTGAATGGATCCATTAGGATGTCCGACAGTATAAACGATGGCATCGACCTTGTTGTCGCAAAGAGCGCCGGATTGCTCAGCTGCCTTCAACTCGGAGGCCAGCTTGAAATCCTCTTTCTTCCACCCCAGTTTGGTCATAACCACTTCCATGGTGCTTCGCTGTCCAGAACCGGGATCGCCGATGTTGACGCGTTTTCCTTTAAGATCTTCAAATTTCTTTATGCCCGAGTCAGCCCTGGCGACAACGGTAAACGGTTCCGGATGCAGTGCAAATACTGCGCGCAGGTCAGCGTTTGCACCGCTTGCGGCGAACTTGTTCAGGCCCTTGACTGCGTCAAACTGGACATCTGATTGTGCTACTCCGAAATCAAGCTCGCCGGTTGAGACAGCGTTGACATTATATACCGATCCGGCAGTACTCTCGACGGTGGCACGAAGGCCATGATCCTTTTTCCCTTTGTTGACGAGGCGGGCAATGGCTCCACCGGCCGGGTAGTAAACACCGGTCACACCACCTGTGCCGATGGTAATGAATTTCTGGTCGGCAGCCACGGCGGGAGTCGTTGCGGCGCCAAAATACATGGCGCAACCGAAGGCCATAGCAGTCAACAGAGAAGTCGTTTTTTTCATTGTTTTTCCTCCTGTGAAAATGAGAGTAATCCTCACCCCGGACAATCAGCGTAAGGAAGGAATAATGTACATCGCCATGCATATAGCCGGGGTCCTACCCGGACAACTTCTGTACAGCTTTGTACGTTAGTAACCAACTTGGAACAAACACAAATAATAACATATTAGTCAAGGCATTTCCAGGTGTCACCAATGGCATGCTAAGAAGACTCGCCAGCTTTATCAAAGTCGGAAATGGTCCCCCAACAACTGACGATACTACAGGCCGCTAGCCTGACACGGGCCGGAAGACTTGCCCTGACCATGTATTCTCGGTCGCTGTGGTCACAATCGCCAATCGGCCCCAGGCCATCTACAACCGGAATGGAATTTTGTGCGATGGTATTGGCATCGGAAACTCCACTCCGCATTTCTTCCAAACAAGGAATTGCCAACAATTGTGCTTCGTTTTGTATTATTTTAAAGAGAGCCGAGTTTTGCGGAGTTTGTTCCATCGGCAGCCTTTCACCGGTTTTGATAAGTTCAGTTTTAGTACCCAAAACCGAGCACTGTGTGACAATCCGGACTATCCGTTCTGAGGTATCGGAAGCATCCGCAACTGAGAGAAACCGCGTATCAATTTCCGCCTCTGCGCGATCAGCCACGGTGTTGGGGCCAATACCACCCTGGACGGTTCCGATATTGACGACTATTTTCCGATCCAGATCGTTCAACTTTTCTAATGCGATGATTTTATTAGCCATTTCAAGGATGGCGCTGGCCTTGTCGGCTCCGGCGAAGGCGGCATGGCCAGCCTTTCCGGTTACAACAAGTTTGTATCCAAGCCGCCCTTTGCGGCCGGTGACCACCTCCCCTTGCAGACCACCGCATTCAAAGCCAAGGGCAAGCAGGCTCTTTTTCGCTTCGGCGTTAATGAGCTCGTAAGAAGTGGACGAGCCAATCTCTTCGTCGGAATTGCATAAGAAGGTTATGGGGATCTTCTCAAGGAGGCCACAGAAAGCCAGTGCCTTGATGGCATAAACAGCGCAGACCAATCCCCCCTTCATATCGATCACGCCAGGACCAAAGATCTTTTCGCCATCATCTTTGTACCAGTTGAAAGGACTGTCTATTGGAAAAACCGTATCCATATGGCCAAAAAGAAGTATGGATGGTTGACTTTTGTGGCAGGCCGACGAACGAAAAAGAAGGTGATCCCCAACCTCGGATTGTCGATCAATCTCGAGACTCATGCCGGAAGATTGCAGACTTTCTACAACTAGCGCGCCGACCGCATCGACTCCTTTTTTGGATCGAGACGAACTGGGCTGGAGGACGAGGGCCTCCAGCAATTTGAACATGTTTTTCTCTTCGCTATGCAAGTATTCAGCAATCTTCTTTCGCATATTCCCTTTATTTCCTGAAGGCGAAGAGTTCGTTGCTATAAACTTCCGGATCGGCGTCAGGATAGCTGACTTCTTCGTCGCTCCAAGGTTTTCTTAAAATAATATCATTGCCCTCTCGATTCACCACATTGGATCTATGCAAGGGGATCTTGCCACCGGCTGTCGCAATATAACGGGGGATGGCATCACCAGAAATATTGCCGTACATCGATTCAACAATATCACGCCCGACTTCGAGAGGCACACGAAAATGGGCAAATTGCGGGTTGCGGTAGCTACAGTTAAAGAGATAGTAGGGCCTAACGTAGGATTCGTGCACCGTTTCGCAGAGCTTCCACATTTTCAGACGGGTATCGTTGATTCCCTTGAGGAGCACTGCCTGGTTGAGTACGGCAAAGGTTCTTTTCGATAGCTTACGGAAGGTATCTCGGGAAAGCGGGGTGATTTCCTGTGCCGTGTTGATCTGGGTGACTACGCGAATCGCCTTGCGGTCGTTGCTTTCTTCTAGAATATCGAGCAGTTCGTCGTCGACTCTCATGGGTGCTGTCACCGGAATGCGCGTACCAAGACGCTTCACTTTGATGTGATCGATTCCGTCCAGCTCTTGCAGTAGCCACTTGAGCATCGAGTTGGGCAGGACAAATGCATCGCCGCCGGTTATCAGCACATCGCGGATGCGCTCGTTGGCGCGGATGTAGTCAAGCGCTTCACCATAAGCCTCTCGCGAATACACTTGATCTTTTCTGCCGATATGAGCGAGGCGAAGGCAATGGGTGCAATACATAGCGCACATATTTGTTGCCTTGATTGTCAGAACCCGCGGATAAAATTGATCGACCAATCGAGCCGGAGAGTGGTCGGCGGCTACCGGTGGAATCTCAATCCCTGCATTCCCCACCATCTCTCCGGTCGGCACCGATTGGAGCATTATCGGATCATTGATGGCTCCAGGCATAATTAAACTGGTGTAATAGGGTGTCAGGCGCATCCGGTAAGATGCTGTCACCTTCGCTATGGATTCGAGTTGTTCTTTCGGAAGGTCGATTAGTTTGGCAAGGGTGGCGACGGAATCAACAGCATGGCGGATCTGGCCGGGAAAAGAATTCCAGGTTCCTTCGTCCATTCCCAGTTCAGCCATGATTCGCGCCTTGTTTTTCTCAATCTGTTGCCATTTATCAATGCCGCTTGGAACGAGGACATCTTTTTGTGAAAGGTACTCATCAACCCTGCTGTTGGCGGCTGCGGCAATGGGTAGAGCCCTGGTTAGACGGCCGCCTACTGAGACCATATGTTCGTCGATTTCCTGATGTTTGAACGCTAGGTGTTCGAGTTCCTTCGAGCTGATACCGAAATCAGCGGGCGTTCCTTCCTCCTCTTTGCGGGTTGCTAGCAGGAGATCAAAAAGGTTGATAATCGGGGTGGTAAGGTTTGTTGCACAGGCTTTTTCATAGAGGCCTCGTATCTCGCTTTTCCTCTTTTCTCCAGAAGCTTTTGGGTTGGTAAGAGGCTGTGTCAGAACGGCGAGGAGTTCTTTTGTGTAACTGTCAAGGGGCAGCATTGCCGTAATAAGATCCTGGTTTGTTGTTGTCATTGATATCACACTTTTTGAAATGTTTGGTTGATCCAGCCAATGCCCTGGCGAAGTCCGGCATCGACATCTTCCTTGGACCGTGCTATGGACACCACTCGAGCCAAAAAGGCTCCTGGCATAATCCTGAGAGGCGCACCGAGATGTTCAAGAACAACGAAATCTTTCTGCAGTTCTTTTTTTGCGACTTTGGCAAAAGACTCGCGTTCGCCGGTGTTTTGCGGAATAAACCCTGTTGTTAGAACCGTCGTAGAAAGCTTGTGGTTGTATGTTTGCCAATGAAGTCCACACACATTTTCTTCCATAACAACAGTTTCAGGAGGAAAACAGCTATGCAGAACCGCATGGCATTCCAGTTCCGGCAAGGATGGCGCATCCTGTGGAAGGTTCTGCTCAAGGGTGCAGCAGAATTCAAAGGTTGTGCCCTGTTTGCGAGCATTGATTTCCAGGAACCAGATCCTTCCCTGATGATCAATTATGAAATCACAACCAAAAATTCCTCGATAACCGGCCCTGCCGAGCAGTCTTCCCGCGGCTATCGTGTGTTTATTCAGAAGTGCCGCCTGTTCTTTGTTTATCTGAGAAGGAAAGGCCGAGCCGACGAACTTATTGCCGTCGATAATCTTCTGATCGGCGATACCGGCGATATAGACCTCATCGGCATTGGCAACCACCGCTAAAACCGTCGGGTCGAGATCGTGTGGGTAATAACGGGTAATTACATACTCGCCATCTGTGTCGGAAAATCGATTCAGGACGTCTTCCCGGGTTCTGGTGACTGCAGAATTGACTCCAGCCGCCGAATAAGCTGCACTGACGAAGATTCCTTCAGACCATGAAGCCCGCAGGGCATCAGTTCTTTGCAGCAGGGTAGCAAGTCCATGGCAGATCTCTCCTTCTACCATGGGGACCTGGCCCGCCAGTTCGGTGAACTGCACAAGTTTGCTGTTATACTTTTTGGCTATAGCTTTGTTTGGTCCGAGTATCGACACCCCGTCAATTTCATCCAGTGTCATCTCCTCAATGCTCTCAAACATACTGAGGAAGAGTTGCCGCTGATTTTCAAGGATGTGGGCGATTAGCAGGCGAATGGTTGCACTTTCGGATATCGCAGTCATGAACTCGCTGGAGGTCAGGCGACAGCTTGTCTTCAGGGGTTGTGTACCGGACAAATTATCTGCCGTCGATTTGCCCATACTCCGTGGGTTGATGACAATCACGTTGTCATAATAATATTGGGAGCAAACGTCTGGAATAATCGTCGCAAATCGGACCTCCCTGCCCTGAACTTTTTTTTGCAGTGTTTCCCTAACGAAATGATTGAGACCATACGCCTTCAGTTCACCTATATATAAGAAATAGTAACAAGCGGGATCATAAGTGAAATTACTATAGTACAGGTCGTCGCCCAAGATTTTCTTCGTTTCTGTTTTCACGTCTTTATTCATTTCGTCGTCCGTTAACCTTGTAGATTGCCGCAATTTTGTTGCCGCTTTCGGAGTAATGGTTGCGAACCGTTGTCTCGATTCCAATAGGATCTCCCGACATAAGGCTGGTGACAATCTGCATATGCCGATCGCCGATCTCTTCGGGCGTATAGAGATCGCTCCAATGTTTACAGAACATGACGTGCAGCTTCAAACTGAGCCGATCCATATATTTCGCCAGTTGGATATTGGTGTTTTTACTGACGAGCAGGGTGTGAAATTCATGGCCGACCTGAACGACCATTTTTTTATTGTCCTGTTTGGCATACTTTCGCATGCTATCCACCAGTGACTCTAATTCCTTGAGATCGTCATTATTGAATTTTATGCGGGTATCCATGAGGGCGTACCCTTCGAGAATTCCCCTGGTCGTATAGGAGTCGGCGATTTGCTTGGCAGAAAGCAAGGCAATGAAATTTCCTACCTGTGGCTTGTAATCAACGATCCCGTTGACAATGAGTTCTTTTAACGCCTCCCGCACCGGCGCTCGACTGATCCCTAGGTCTTTAGCAAGAAGACTCTCTTTGATGTGGTCCCCGGGGAAATAGCTGCCGTCAAGGATCAATTCATACACATGTTCAATGACTTGGTCCTTATAGGTTGTCTTTCTGATTATTGCCATTTACCTTCCTCGTAAGAGCGCATATGGTCGATTGTCGACAATATACGCTATACACTAACGTTTCGAGCTATGGATTGCAAAACATTTTTCTATTTGGTAAAGAACAAAAAAGAAATTCCAGGATAATATTCAATCTCATGTAGAGGATGGTTGCGGTGGATCTTCGCCAACAACCCGATCCCGTCCGCATTGCTTGGCCATATATAACCGTCTATCCGCTACTCTGACCAATTCCTCCATGGTAATTTTGTCGACCTCCGCCAACTGACTGGCAGCCACTAAGCCGATAGAGACTGTTACCGGAATCCGTTTTTGATTATAAACAAAATAGTTGGTTTTTATCGCCAATCGTAAACGCTCGGCAAATTGCATCCCATTTTTCAAACCACCGATGAAGAAAGCATAAAATTCCTCTCCACCATAGCGGCCAATCTCATCCTCCTGCCGTTTTGTTGAACACATTATTTCCGCCAAACCAATCAGCACTTGATCTCCAGCCTGATGGCCATGGGTGTCGTTCACTACCTTAAAATGATCGATATCCAGAAGCAAAAAAACAAAATCTTTGATGTTTCCCCGATGAAGATTACCGATATTCATCTCGATAATGCGTTGCATGATGGACCGCTTCGGCAACTTAGTGAGTTCATCAAAATAACCGAATTTTTCAAGTAAATCCCTTTGTTCCATCTCTTTAGTGACCTCTGTCAGACAGCCAATGGAGAGACAGATTTCGTCGCCTGCAAATATTTCGATCAAGGCCTGATCCTTCAGCCATATCGTTTTCTCCCCGGGCAAGGCCAATTGGTAAATGCATTCAACCATACCTTCATTTTTCACATTCTCGCGCAGACCGCATCGATCGCCACGCAGTTCGTCCCTGGTGACAATCTCTTCCTCAACCTTGACTTCCTGTCCCACGTAGCGATACAGTCGACGATCGACAATACTCTGCCTAAAGACCTCGGCAACTTCCGACGGTTGACAATGAAGAATGTTCAAAAATCGCGTTCCGACATATTCATACCAAATAATTTTTCCATCTCCGCGCCAGGCGGCTATGTAAGGAATGATAGGTGAGCATATTTTGTCTAAGGCCTTCAGAGTGGTTAGGCACTCCGTAATTCGACGACAGAGCTTCGTCGAAAATCCACCACTCAGAATTTCGCCACAATAGCCCGCTAAATGATCCGTCATCTTCCATCCACACTGTTATCGCGTTACAGGAAAATCAGCTGTCTTAACTTACATCACCAGGATACTCGTTTCAGGCCTCCGGAATATTGCGCGCCTGAAACGGGTATTGTCTTTGAATGCCAGATAGCCTCGTGAACAGTTCAGGAACATGCCCCGGTTGTCTGAATTAGGGGATTACAGGAGTTCGAGGCCGGAAAAGAAATAGCCAATTTCGAATGCAGCTGTTTCAGGTCCATCAGAGCCGTGCGTGGCATTTTCGCCAAGCGATTTACCGAATTCCTTGCGCAAGGTTCCGTCTGCAGCCTCGGCAGGATTGGTCGCACCCATGAGATCCCGCCACTTCTGGATCGCATTGTCTGCTTCAAGAACCATGGTGATGCAGGGACCACTGGACATGAATTCGGTCAGTTCGCCGAAGAACGGTCTGCTTTTGTGGACATAATAAAAGCCTTCTGCTTCTATTTTACTGAGATAGAGCTTTTTCAGGCCGACAATGGTGAAACCTTCCTGATATATTCGGCTGATGATTTTTCCGCTGTTGCCGTCGGCAAAAGCATTGGGCTTGACAATTGCAAATGTCCTTTCCATATGTATTTCTCCCACAATGATGAAAATTATGTTTATTCTCGGCTCGTTATGCAAACATGAACCGCAACCCAATTAAAAATACTACAAATATCGATGTTCCAACCAACATGAGATTATTTGTTTTTTTTATATCATCGGGGACCGGTTGGCGAACATCGTCACCTAGATACGGTTTTTCGACGATCTTGCCGAAATAGAACGATGGTCCTCCTAATCGAAGCCCAAGAGCTCCTGCCGCGGCCGCTTCGGTATGGCCGGCATTGGGGCTTGAATGGTTCAACCTGTCACGCCGAAAAATCCTCGCCGCCTCCCTGTAATCCAATTTCAAAAAAAATGCAGCCAGAATTACACACAGGCCACTGATTCGAGAGGGTAAGAAATTCACAGCATCATCAAGTTTTGCGGCACATTTGCCGAATTGCATATATTTTTCATTTTTATAGCCAATCATTGAATCCATGGTATTTACGGCCTTATATACAATGGCCCCCATAACAGAACAACTGATCGGACTCATACCGACCATTGGAGCGGCAAAACTCGCTATTACCGCAAAAAAAAGTGGGGCGGTTACGCCATCGACCATGTTTTCAGCAACCGTTTCAATACAGGCACAGGTGATCCCTGCCTGTGACAAATTCTGTGTGTCGCGACCAACTATCATTGCAATAGCCTCCCGCGCTTTTGCAAGAGAACAGTTAGGCTGAAGCTGTGCATGTACCGCATTGCTATGGCGCAACAAATCTCTGGTCGCAATGGTTGTGTAGAGGAGAAAAACGGCAAACGCTGCACCAAACATCGGCGAGATAGCCGTTGCACCCTGCAACAGAAGAAAAACTATCGTGCCGGTGGCGGTAAGTACAAAAAAAACGGTTACCAATCCAGCAAGATAGAGGTTGGTGAAGAGTGAGCGCGTGAACTTTTCACTCCATATGCATAATCTGCCGATCCCTCGCACGGGATGGGGCAACCAGGCAGGATCTCCTATAAAGAGATCAAGAACGACAGCAGACAACAACTGTAAAAGATAGGTCATGTTTTCAGGCCATGGCAGTGTGTATCATGATCAGATTTTCAGAAGGCGATATAAATGGTCCATGTCGACACTGTGTCTTACCTGGTCTGCCAATCGCTCAAAAGCCTCTTCAAGATCATAGGGGGCGAGAATTTTGCCAATCGGTTGCAAACCAGCAGAAGTACGCAGTCGATCGAGAAACCAACTTCTAAATTGATCACTGTCAAAAATTCCGTGTAGATAGCTTCCCCAGATTTGCCCTTCCTGTGTGGCGAGGCCGCATACCGTTCCGTCGGTAAAAGAGAGTACGGGATTTGAAGAGATGGAAGATATCCCGTGATGAATCTCATAACCGGATACTGCCTTGCCGGATATGGTGTGTATTCCTGTTTTCCTGGTTAGACGTTTATCTTGTTCGATGACCGTTTCCATCGGCAAATAACCTAGACCGGCCAGCTGACCATCCGTCGATTCAATGCCATAGGGATCCTTAATGGTCTGACCAAGCATCTGATAACCACCGCATATTCCGATTATTTCGCAACCCTTACGACCACACTCGGCAAGTTTTTCAACAAACCCCCCTGATCTAAGAAACTGGAGATCGTGGATGACATTTTTAGAACCGGGAAGAATGATTGCCTGTGGACTGACAATTTCAGAGACTTTATCGACAATCTTGATAGTTACCCCAGGTTCATCAAGAAAAGGTTCAATGTCGGTGAAGTTGGAAATATGGGGGAGACTGACGACAACAATCTCCACGCCCTCCCCTGCCCGTTGCCGGTTGAAGCTGCCTTTTTTAAATGAAACCGAATCTTCTTCCGGCAACCCGAGATTGTGGAGATAGGGAACCACACCGATAACCGGTTTTCTGGTATGCAGGCTTACATAGGAATGGGCTGACTCCAGGAGAGATGCCTGGCCGCGGAACTTGTTTACCAGAAAGCCTGCCACGAGCTGCCGTTCCCACTCGGCAAGGACCTCCATTATACCGACGAACGAGGCATATACCCCGCCTCTGTCGATGTCGCCGACAAGAATAACCGGTGCCTCAGCATACCTGGCCATTTTCATATTGACGATATCGTCCGCCTTAAGATTCACCTCCCCGGGGGAACCGGCACCTTCAAGGACAACAACATCAAATTCGTCGGCGAGTGAATCATAACTTTTGCATACTGATCCCCAGACCTTCGGTTTATAGACGTTATATTCAAGAACCGACATATTGCCGACCGGCTTGCCACAGACAATAACCTGGCTGCCGGTATCGGAATTCGGCTTAAGGAGTACAGGATTCATCCTGCTGTCGGGATCAAGTCTTGCCGCCTGGGCCTGAACAACCTGGGCTCGGCCCATCTCATGGCCCTGCAGGGTGACAAAGGAGTTAAGGGACATATTCTGCGCTTTGAATGGGGCGACATGCAGTCCGTCCTGATATAGAATTCTGCATAATGCGGCGGTGAGAATTGATTTCCCAGCATCGGAGCATGTTCCCTGGAACATGATGGATTTGGCTTTTTTTGCTTTTGTCTTCTTTACGTTTCTTAGTGGGAAATATTTATGCAGTGCTGCAAGAAGCTGCTCATTTTCTTTTCTGCTGCGCACGGCAATACGAAAAAAGGAATCATTCAGCCCGGTGTAATTGTTGCATGTGCGGATCATGATCCCTTGTTCAAGGCAGAACTTGGCGAGATCTGCAGCATGTCCACTGCCTAAAATCTTCACAAAAAGATAATTGGCGGCAGCCGGGTACACTTTCAGTTGCGGAAAACTGCGCAGTTCTTTTTCCAACTCTTGCCGCAGTTCACAGCATATTTCCCGGGTCTTTTTTTGATAAACACGATCCCTCAGGGCCATGGTGCCAAATTCCTGGGCAAGACTGTTCACCGTCCACGGCGGTAGGTTGTCCCTAACCAGCTGAGCTAGGATTAAAGGGAGAATGGCATAGCCAATACGCAGTCCTGGAACCCCATAAAACTTAGTCATGGAATTAATGGTCAGGACATTGGCCGCCTGATCACCTAACGTTTGTGCGTCCACCTGGAAATCAAGAAAAGCCTCATCGATGAGGAAATAGCTTTCGGGAAAATCAACGATAAGAGCGAGCAGGGTGTTCCGGTCAACAGTACTGCCCGTTGGATTATTGGGAGTGGCGATGATAACCAGATCTCCAGGACGTATTTCCTTGGAAAGCTCTGCACAATCGAGAGCAAACCCGAGATGTTCGGGCATGGCAAAGGTGGTAACCGCCAAACCTCCAAGCTTTGCCGCCCGGACATAATCGATATACGAAGGTACTGGAATAAGTGCCCTTTTAGCCGGAAGTATCCGGGCAATAAGATATAATAGTTCCGTCGTCCCGTTACCTACCACTATCCGGTCTCCGGCAATGCCGGTGTGTTCGGAAATGGCCTTTATGAACTCGGTGTTTTCCGGATCGGGATAGTGAATAAGCTTGGTCAGGCAACTGCTGATCAGCGGACGAAACCATTCAGGTGGCCCAATTGGATTGATATTGGCACTAAAGTCAAGGATCTCTCTATGACCATTGCCGGCTTCTCGGAGGACCTTGTGGATATTGCCCCCATGTTCAAAATTTTGCATATTATTCATGTCATTACTGAAAAAATGGAGGAAAAGTGGCCGTCAAGGAGACGGCCACAATCATTTCGGTAAGTTCGCAAACGGCTCCCAAGGTGTCACCTGTCGCCCCTCCGAGTTTTACCTTGCACCACCGATTGAAAAGGTAGGTGATAAGGAAAAAGCCGATAAGGATTGGCAGAAGCTGATCAGTTGCCAGGAAAAGAAGACAAACAAAGAGAAGTGCAAGGCCGACGGCGGCCGCTTTTTTACTGTTCCCCGTATAAAACAGCGAGCCTAGTCCCCCTTCTATTCTGGCATAGGGTAAGTTCGCCATGGTTAGAAGAATGGCACTGCGTCCAGCTAACGGCATCAGAAAAAAAGCCAGCATGAGGGTTTCCATGGGCATCGCACTGAGGGCAGCATATTTTATCAAAAGTACCAAGACAACTACGACAATCCCCATCGCCCCTGCCCTGCTGTCTTTCATGATTTGCAAGCAGGCTTCTTTTGGTCGGGAGCTGAGAAGCCCATCGGCGCTATCGGAGAGTCCATCTAGATGAAGACAACCGGATATAAAGGCAAGATAGGCAATACCGACAGCGATGACTACCGGTTGGGGGAAGCCCTTGCTCAAAAAGAAAACGCCACAGGTGCCGATGCCGCCGATAACCAAGCCGACCACGGCAAAAAACATCAAACACTTGGCAAAGTGTTGTGAGTCTTCCTCTGCTCGCCAGGAAATCGGGAGAAGGGTGAGAAATCTCATCGCCGTGCAAAACCTGACTGCCAGGACCATAAAGATATTGCTGCCGGATTTCATGAACGCAGTTTCCAACTGATCACTTGTCGGCCACAGCCACCGAGGCCTCGGCGAACGTGGCCACTTGGGTAAGAATGGCTACGGCCCCCGCCACCAGATTCATGGCAACTGCAGCGCCTGTCCCTTCTCCCAGGCGGAAATTGAGATCAAGAAGAGGCTTCTTGCAACCGAGTGCCTCCTGCATTGCTTTATGCCCCGGTTCGACAGAGCGATGTGAGAAAATCAGATAATCTTTTACAAAAGGTTCGATTTTATAGGCAATCAACGCGCCAGCGGTAGAAATAAAACCGTCAACCAGCACCGGTTTTCGCTTTGCGGCCGCACCGAGGATCAGTCCGGCAATTCCGCCGATTTCAAAGCCACCAACCTTGGCGAGGATATCAAGGCCATCCTTGGGATCAGGTCTATTTACCTCAAGTGCCCGTTTGATGACGGAAATCTTATGGCTCAGTTGCGCATCATCAAGACCGGTTCCCCGGCCAGTCAGTTCTTCGACGCTTTTTCCGGTACAAACGACGGCAATCGCAGTTGACGGTGTGGTGTTGCCGATACCCATATCTCCGGTACCAAAAAGATCATAACGATCTGACAGGTCGTTGGCTATATCGATCCCCGACTCTATCGCCCGTTTTGCCATGGCCTTGCTCATCGCTGGACCAACAGCTATATTTTCGGTGCCGAGTCCGACCTTTTTATTGATAATTTTTCCTGCCTCCGCTAGTTCCCTGAGATCGGCGGCAACCCCCATATCAACCACGAAGATATCAGCTCCAGCCTGCCCGGCAAGGGCATTGATGCCGGCACCCCCACGGACAAAGTTGTAAACCATCTGCGGTGTCACTTCCTGTGGATACTTACTGACATTTTCGGCGACCACGCCGTGATCACCGGCCATGGTAATGATGGCCTTTCGCTTAAGCACCGGTGTGATCGTTCCGGTCATTCCGGCAATCTCAATAGCCAGATCCATCAAATCACCGAGGGCCCAGTGTGGCAACGCTAGGTTGTCAAGACGATTTTTCGCGGCTTCACGGCTGGCACTATCCTGTGGAAATATTTTTTCAAGTGTTCGTTCTAAAAGACTCATATTGCATTTCCCTGTTTTTTGTCTGTTACACAGCTTTCTTTATATGAAAAGGAATTCCACAACTGACGATAATTACCTCTTCTGCCTTTTTGCCGATGATCTGATTACATGTACCAACCAGATCTCGGTATTTACGGGCCAAGGCGTTGTCCGGGACGATACCGAGTCCCACCTCATTGGTTACGCAAACGACAGTGCCTGAGTAACCATCTGTTGTGTCGAGCCATTCCCTGCACAGTTGTCCGATCAGAAGATCATTTATGGTTTTCCCGAAACGGTCATGACTATAGAGAACGTTGTTGACCCAAAGAGTAACACAGTCTACTAATACCACGTCAAACTCTTTGACTTGTTCAGAAAACAAGGATCCCAACTCGGTTTCACACTCTATGGTGGTCCAGCCTCTTCCCCGCCGCTCTTCTTTATGGCGTCTGACCCGCTCTGTCATTTCCCTGTCAACACTTGGGCAGGTTGCAATAAAAAGGCGCTTGTGGCCAATTGTTTCTGCAAGTTTCAATGCATGCGAACTCTTGCCGCTCCTAGCGCCCCCGGTTATGAGTATCAGTCGTGCCATTATCTCAACCTCGTATGTTCATTCCAGTGAGGATACCACCGCCGGAATGAAGAACAAGTGAACTGAAACTGCCGGGTTGCACATCAAATAGAAGATATTTTTCAAATGGAATCCCCAGACACAAACACAGAAGATGGCGGATTATGCCACCATGTGTGACCAACAAGATATTTTCATTGGTGTCTTCGCCCAGCATCTTCATGATTGCAGCAACTCTGTTGTGAAAACTCGCTAAAGCCTCTCCACCCGGAAAACAAAAATGTATTGGATCCTTTGTCCATGAATCAACTGCCTCGGAGTCATCTACTGATATCTCGGCGAAGCTTTTTCCTTCCCAACGTCCAAAATCCACTTCTCTTAAGAGTTCATTCACCTGACAAGGAATTATGAGATCAAGCTGTTCGCAGGTTTGACGGCAGCGTAGCATGGGGCTGCAATAGACGCTGTCTATATTTTTCCGATGCAGCGTCTTCGCGGTATCGTGCGCCTGCTGTCGCCCGATTGCCGAAAGAGACACATCGGTACTGCCTATATAGAATCCTTGCCTGCCGGTATCTCCATGACGCAGCAGATAGATTTTTTTTTCAGCCATATACTACCCTTTTTCGACCTCTATCACGGCAAAGGCACCTTAGGCCCGTCACAGTTTAAGCAGATTCAATACCCCAATTATTCGGTATAATCAATGATCAAAGAAAGATTCGAGGTCTTCACCTCCGCGTTGGGAAGTAAGATTTTAAATATATCAATTTCCTTGACATTAACTCATCAACAGCGAGACAATAGACAAACCTTTAATAGCCTTGAACTCAATATTTGCCAACCGACAATGAGCAAACCGACATCAACCAGCAAAGATGCATCTGCACCCGCCCCTGTCAGAAGTCCGACAATCCCCGTCGATGCGCTGGTGGTTGACAGCCAAGGAAGAATCCACTTTGCTGCATCCGATTATAATTTTCTTGGCAAAACGCTACCCTTTCATATCATTGGCGCAAATCTTTCTGATATTTTCACAATTCTCCTGACCCCTGTCGATTACCAGAAACTCTGTGTCTGCATCGCCAAAAGTAAGACTGGTAGTTTTTCTCTCAGTATCGGATCGACAGAAACTCCATCCAGGTCTTTATCGATTATCGGACATCCTTTTTCCAGCAATGATCTGGTTCAGAGATGGTTATTGATTACTCAGGACATTACAACTTGCCAGGCAATGATCGACATAATATCAACCCTTGAAACAACTCTTGAGAATATCAGGCAGACTGAAAAAAGCGAGCTTGACAAAATGACGAAATCGCTCATCGACACCAATGTCGCCTTGCGTAAAGAAGTTCGAGACCGTCAGAACACTTTTGAAAAACTCAGCGTCAGCGAGGCACGATTCCGTGATCTTACTGAAACTACAAGTGATTTCATCTGGGAAATTAATAATGCCGGCAACTATACCTATGCCAGCCCGAAAAGTGTCAAGCTCCTTGGTTTGGAACCGCTGGAACTCCTTGGAACGCCATTATTTCTTTTCAGGAAAATTGCGAGTACCAGTGAGTTTATCAAAAATATTGAGCTCAGGGGTCAACCCCAACATGGCTTTTCGAAAATGGAATATAGCCATACCAGGCAAGATGGTCTCGAAGTGACTGTTGAATCGAGCGGCGAACCAATATTTTCTAAACATAATAAATTTATTGGTTTCCGGGGAATTGACAGAGATGTTACTGAACGTCGTATCTATGAAACCAAATTAAAACATGCAAAAGAAATGGCTGAATCAGCAAACCTCGCCAAAAGTGAATTCCTGGCAAATATGTCGCATGAACTGCGAACACCCTTGCATGCAATCCTCAGCTTTGCCAAATATGGTGAAAAGAGGATTGAAAGCGCCAGCCGCAAGGAACTTTTCCGATTTTTCAGCCAAATAGCTTCTTCTGGCCAACGCCTTCTACCACTTATAGACAGTCTGCTTGACTTAGCTAAGCTTGAATCCGGAAAGATGACCTATGATTTTCAATATCTTGATATCATGGTTGAAATCAGATCGGCAATCCATGAAATAACGCCTTTGGCTGAAAAAAAAGGCCTTTCTATCACGTTCGACTTAGACAATATAGCAACAGTTGCGTGTTTTGACCAGGCCGCTATAGCTCAGGTAATACGCAATCTTTTAGCAAATGGAGTGAAATTCAGTAACCAACAGACCCCCATAACCATCTCCTTCAAAATCCAAGAGGATCTCAATCAAAAGAGCCTCCTTAAAACTACTATAAGCAATTTCGGAGTAGCAATACCGGCAATCGAACTGGGCACTATCTTTGATAAATTTGCCCAGAGCACCAAGACCAAGACCGGAGCGGGCGGAACAGGCTTAGGCCTCTCCATATGTAAGCAGATTATCGAAGATCATGGTGGAACAATCTGGGCCAGTCATGGTGAAAACGGTGACACCCAGTTTCATTTTACTCTGCCGATTCAAAGATAATTTAGCAGTTTAACTGATCCTCATCAGTTGAAGATTTTCAACAACAAATCAACCTCGCGACAGCCGGTCAAAGTAACATTTAAACCATGGAAATTTCAAACATCCTCATTGTCGATGACAACGAAATAAATCGCGATATCTGTGCACTTAATCTTGAGCACTTGAAAGTACCCCTGCATTTCGCAGAAAACGGCCGGGATGGGCTAAAGATTGCCCAGGAGCAACAGCCTGATCTGATTCTTCTCGATATCATGATGCCGGTTATGGATGGTTACGAGATGATCCGATCTCTCAAGGCAGACCCTCTACTTGCCCATATTCCTATACTCATGCTCACTGCCAAATCAGAGACAGCAAGTGTTGTCAAAGCCCTTGATTTAGGAGCAAATGATTATCTGAAAAAGCCTTTTGCCGAGGAAGAGATGGTAGCCCGAGTCAACACTCTGCTCAGGAACCGATATTTGGAAAAAAGGTTGACAGAGGATCTCGCCGCTGGAGCAAGGATGCAGCAAAAATTCCTTACAGATTTTCTCACTGCCGAAAAGTTATGTACCCATGCCGGGCTGCAAATTGATATATACAACCGACCCTATACAGCAATTTCTGGTGACTTCTACTATTGTTACCAACAGGTTGACGGCACCTTAGGGTTTTTCATCGGTGACAGCTGCGGCCATGGTTTACCTGCGGCTCTCATCTCTATGCGGGTTATAGGGTTTCTTCAGCAACTTGCCAATGTTGGTCATTCGGCAGGAGAGATATTAACCCTTCTCAACGATGACATCGGCGGTCTTCTTCCGCTAGGACGATTTGTCGCCGCTTCTTCGTTGATATTCCATGGCGACGAGGTAACAGTCAGCAATTGTGGCCAACCGTATCCCATCCTCATTTCGACAAATGGTATTGTCGAAATTGAGTGCGACGGCCTGCCTCTCGGTTTGGCCTGCAGATACGAATATCAACAGGCAACCTTTAAATTCTGCTCTGGGGATAAATTAATTGTTTATACTGATGGCATTATCGAGGCGATTGACAACCACGAACAGATATATGGAAAAAACCGTTTGTTCACTTGTTTAAAAAATCAACAAGCTAGTTCACAGAGCCCTGATTTTCGTAAGGCAATTCTTACCGATATCCTGCATTTTTGCGGAAATACGATTCCAGATGACGATCAGACAATGATAATATTCGAGAAAAAATAAGTCAGTAGAAGATCATAATAAAAAGCTAAAAAAATAGTTTCTCCTGTTTGTCATTTGCAGGTGGAAATGATAGCATTGACGATGTAAGCAATTTCATGTACTCGGATCAGGCTGTTTACTCTGCAACCCTTTCAAGGTCGTTCAAGAACCAATCTGATTTTCCTCTCCAAAGAGAGCACAAAAGTATGAGGTGTATCGATGAGCAAAATTTCTGTGAGTGAAGGTCGTGTTTGTATAATCAAGGTAAGTGAGATGGTTTCAGTAAAAGAAGGCCTCGATAAAATAAAAAACGCTCTGATTGATTTTACTACAAGCGAAAAAGTTCAAGACAGCAAGTTGGACACTTATATCTTTCTCGATTTGACACCTTTCAATATCATCAATTCCAGTCTTATAGGGATCCTTGGCTCGATCATTATGGATCCGAAAATTCAACTACTGGCTCTGTGTGGAGTGCAGCCTTCTGTTGCCGACATCCTCAAACGCTTCGGAGTTGTTTCTGAGGAAGGTAAAACAAGAAAATATTCCAGCACGAAAATCAAGAACAACCTGAGCAAGGTGTTTACTTTCAAATCGATTGAAGAGGGATTGATTTGCCTTAATCCAGCATAATAATCTTTAGAAAAGCAGCGAAAATTAGCAAACGGAGCTTATGGCGAAGGCTTCAGATTGCTATGGGACGATGGCTTTCATTAATTCAACCGAATAGTTCTGGGCCGCTGCCAGTTCATTTGGGGCAAGGGCACTTTCAAGATATTCCCTTGCTGCCATCGCTGGTTTATAACCTTTTGCTGCTGCCAAATTCAGCCACCCATACGATTTTTCCAGATCAGCTGCCTTGACCCCTTTGCCGGTATAGTACATTATTCCAACATTATACTGGGCAACCACCATTCCGTTGAATGCGGCTTTCAAAAAGAAAGCTCCGCCTTTTTCCGCATCTTGTTCAACTCCATTGCCGACAAAATACATAAAACCCAGTTCATTTTGTGCCTCTTTACTGCCCTTTTCAGCCGCAAGATGATACCATTGCAAAGCCTTTTGATAATTTTTAGGAACCCCGGAGCCCACCAAAAACGCCTGGCCGAGAATTTGTTCTGATTCGGCAGTGCTCTTTCCGTTTTTTGCCGCTTCATGAAGAAGTTTGAAAGCCTTAAAAAAATCCTTGTTAGCCCCGAGGCCTTTTAAATACATGCCGCCACTGATGTATTGCGATTCCGCATCACCTGTTTCGGCGGCCTGCAGATAGAGCTGTAAAGCTTTAGAATAACTCTGCTCACCCCCTAGTCCCCAGTAATATTTCTTCCCTTGATCCTTAAGACTCTGAACCGAATCGGCTGAAAATCCGGTGTGAGCTATGCCAAAACAGAAAAAGGCGATTAACACAATCTTGCAGAGATTTTTAAAGCAGACTGCTTTTTTCATGGTCGGTCGTATACCATTATTCCGATGCAATCTCCTTTAGAAGATCACTCGCAAAATTAAGGCTTGGATCAAGAGTCAGGGCAAGTGTCAGGAACTCGATGGCCGATTCCCTCTTGCCGATCTTGTGGTAATTCACTCCGAGGTTTGCGTAGTCAATACCTGAGGCCGGATTCAAAGCCACCGCCCTGTGGAAATGGCTGATTGCCTTCTCGTATTGTCCGGTTTTAAAGAAACAAACGCCAAGGGTGTTATGTATATCCGGACGTTCCTCATCCGCTGCAAGTCCCTTATGAAGTGTTTTTATAGCCTCTTCAAACCTGTCAAGATCCTTCAG
>JAHJLI010000224.1 GCA_018821785.1 Pseudomonadota bacterium | reverse complement strand
TGCAATCGGCGCGGCATAAGGTGCAAAGTCCTGATTCTGCAGGATTCCCTCTGTTGGCAGTTCCTAAAACATCATTAAATTTGTCAAAACGCATGCAGCAACCTCCATTCATCTTAAATAATTTGTTTTGGACAGAGCTTGATCTGCTTTACGCTACTAATAAGCAAAAAAAAAGCACCTGTCCCATTGAGAGGAAACAGACGCCTTTGTCTTGAAACCTACAGCCGCCACGCCATTGTGGAATCCGTAGTTATTTATTATCTATTTTTGTAGCGTTACTTAATATTCTTGTCAAGAAAAAAATTATTGGGGGTGGGTCGTCACAAGGCATGCAAAAATAAAAGCGTGGGAACCACGCTAGAGTTCATCGGATAGGACAATCGCCTCGGCTATATCGAGCATGGATTTACGGGTATCCATGCTTCTTTTGCGAATCCAACCATAGGCATCCTCACCATTCATATTCCTACGGTGCATAAGGATCTCTTTTGCCCTTTCAATGATTTTTCTCGACTTCAACTCCTGCTCAACGACTCGGGTTTTGATGATCAGTTCGGTGTTATGGATGGCCACAGCAGCTTGACTTGCAACAGCGGTCAACATGTTGATGTCGGTTTCTGAGAATACATGGGGTTTGATAGTGAAACAGTTGAGAACCCCGACAACCTTTTCCTCTTTGCCCTGCAGCGGCACACCAACCATGGAAACCAGGCCGAGTTTTCGGGCCATCTCTTTTTCTTTAAATCTTTCGTTTTCCAGGACATTATCTATCACCAGCGGACGCTGGGTGGATACCACATAGCCGACAACGCCTTCATGCAATCTAAGCACCCGGTCTTTGACATAGTCGGAATCGATTGATTGGGTAGCCTTCAATCTCACCAGAGGTGGATTTTCATTTTCATCAACCAGCCACAGGGAACAGATCTCAACCCCGGTTACCCTCGCCGTCACCATGACGATGAGTTTGAACAGATCCTCGAGGAAAAGATCCGATGTTATAGCCTGGCTTATATCCATCAACGCCTTGATATAACAATCGTATGTCTGTTGATTTGATTTTTCCATGATAAAGTTAGAACAGTTAATTAATAATTAATTATCAAGAACGAACTTTACCATTGTACCTTATATCGGTTCCGTCGCCAAGAAGGAAGAAATTGCGGAGGTCTGCTTTGATTTAAAATGGTAGGAAAAATGCTCTATAAGAGACTTATGGTTGCGGTTGCTGTCGCATAAACCACAACAGACCTTCTCTGGTGATGAGATTAAATTGCTGATCCGGATCTGTCTCGATCACTCCCATCCCTTCCATGCTTTTCAGAACCTGCTGCAATTCCGGCAGCTTCATATTCATCCGCCCGGCAATGGTGGTGGAGTGAACGAGTTGCGGAGGACTCTCCCGCAAATTATCACGGAGAATGCTAAGGATCTGAAGTTTATGCTTTTTCATCGACATAAGCACCTCTTGAGATTCTTACTGTTTAACATCGACAGGCGGCACTGATCGGCAACCTATGAATCACAAGGTTGAAAAATCCGTCGAAAAACCTTCGCCACAGCTCAAGCCACCCCTCAACCTAAGGTATCTGCATGTTTTTTCTTATTGATTGTTTATTCTAAACGAGAGTTTTCTGCAATGCAAAAAATTATTATCAATGTATTTTTTAATTGATTATTCATTATTACTTAATTTTTACAGACTTGATTTCCCCAGTTGGGTCAATGTCATTGCTGCTACAGGCAATGGTGAGCTGATACTGATCCGCCAATACCGCTTCGGCACCAACCGGGTGGAAATTGAAATTCCCAGAGGAGCCGTCAACGTTGGAGAAATTCCTACTGCCGCCGGGCTTAGAGAATTGCTCGAAGAAACCGGATATTCCGGGAAAAACCGTCGGTTACAATCAAAGACCGCAAGATATGAACGAACTCCCCTACCATCGTTTTGGGAAATGAATTGACAGATTTGTCGTTTCCCGGTAATTCCTAAGCCCTCAAAGAGGATACGTCGCTTCGCGAAAAAGATCTTCGCAACTCTTCTCAGCACCTCAGCGAGCTCAGCCGTTGTAAAAAAATAACATGGCCGAAGAAATGCTAGGAACGGCATAAGGAGCCGTAAGGAAATGGTTATAAATGGCCCAGTTATTTCCTAACAGCTCCTAAAAACATACCAATATTTTTTCTAATGAACTAAAGACTTTATTCCAGCGGCTGAATTCTGCCCCTTTTTTATCGTTACCCGCGCATTTAAATCAATTTCATATACTGTTAAGAGCGTTCACCATGAATGAAGAAAATCAAACCCTCGTCCAACGTAAAGAAAAAGCAGATTCCCTGGCTGAATTAGGGGTCAAGCTTTACATAAACAGCTTCAAGCCGGCCAACTCGATAGAGGAACTCCTGCCCAGAGGTACTGATCTGCAGGCCCAGGAAGCAGAACCGGGTGGGAGTATTTACAGCGTTGCGGGAAGGGTCATGGCCATGCGTAAGTTCGGCAAGGCGGCCTTCTGCACAATTACCGACAGTAGCGGCCAGATACAGGTGTATGTGAAGCTCGATATTTTAGGCGACCGGATTTTCGAAACCTTCAAGAAATGGGATATCGGCGATATCGTCGGAGTTGAAGGCTCCCTTTTCAAGACCAAGGTCGGAGAATTGTCGATTCAGGCGGCTAAAATCGTCATGATTTCCAAATCCCTGCGCCCCCTGCCGGACAAATGGCACGGCCTTACCGATGTCGAAACTCGCTACCGGCAGCGCTATGTCGATCTCATCGTCACCCCGGAAACGAGAGTAACATTCAGGAAGCGGGTCGAGATTATCCGCCTTATGCGTGAATACCTTAATGGTCTTGACTTCATGGAAGTCGAGACGCCGATGATGCAGCCGATTCCCGGTGGGGCCACGGCAAAGCCGTTTAAAACCCACCACAATGCCCTCAATATGGATCTCTTTCTGCGCATCGCCCCGGAACTGTATCTAAAGCGACTTTTGGTCGGAGGCTTTGAACGGGTGTTTGAGATCAACCGCAATTTCCGCAACGAAGGCTTGTCAACCCGGCATAACCCTGAGTTCACCATGCTCGAGTTCTATCAGGCCTATGCCACCTATACTGACCTCATCACCCTCACCGAGGAGATGATCTCCGACATCTGCCAAAAGGTCAACGGCACGATGAAAATCACCTACCAGGGAACAGATGTCGACCTTACTCCGCCGTGGACAAAACTTACCATGGATGAGGCCCTGACCCAGGCTGCCGGAATAGACCCGAAAATTCTCGCTGACGAAATCAAGATACTGGAGCTTGCCAAGGAAAAAGGTATCAAATTGGACGACAGCGCCGGTTCGGGAAAAGCAAAAACCGGGCTCTTCGAGCTGCTGGTCGAGGAAAAACTCATCAACCCCACTTTCATCACCTCCTATCCGACCGAGGTCTCACCGCTCGCCAGGCGTAATGATGATGATCCAACGGTAACCGATCGCTTTGAGCTGTTCATCACCGGCCGCGAACTGGCCAACGGTTTCAGCGAGCTGAACGATCCCCGCGATCAGCTGGCCCGATTTGAAAAACAGATCGCCGATCGCGGCGACGACGAAGAGATCCACCCCGAGCTGGACGCCGACTATATCCGCGCCCTGGAATACGGCATGCCCTCGGCCGCCGGTGAAGGTATCGGCATCGACCGCCTGGTGATGCTCCTCGCCGATGCCCCGTCAATCCGTGATGTCATTCTCTTTCCCCACCTGAAACCCGAGACAGGACTACAGGCAGAAAAAGACGAAGCAGACGAAAATTCAGCAACAGGCGCATTTTAATGATATTCGAATGGTTCATAGGTCTGCGCTATCTCCGCGCCAAACACCGACATGGTTTTATTTCCCTGATCTCCCTCATTTCCGTGGCCGGAATAACGGTCGGAGTCATCGCCCTCATTGTTGTGCTGGCAGTCTATTCAGGCTTTACCGATGGCCTGCGCGATCAGATCCTCGGGGTCAATTCTCACATCATCGTGCAGCGCCCGGGAGGATCGATTACCAACTATGAGCTGACTAGGGATCGCCTTCTCACCGTCCCCGGTGTCACTGGCGCCACCCCCTACCTGTATGCCCAGACCCTCTTGAGTAGTGCCAGCGGCGGCAACGGTGTAGTCCTCCGAGGCATTGACCCGACAACCACAAAAAATGTCATCAGCCTGCCCAGTAAGATGATTGCCGGTTCTGTTGAGGAACTCCTCGCCGGGCAGGATGGCACAGGTGTCCCCAACATTATCCTCGGCAAAAACCTGGCCAATGACCTCCGAGTGCGAGTCGATGACCGGATAAAACTCATTTCCCCCTCCGGCCCCCTCACTCCCATGGGTATTATTCCTAAGATCAAGACCTGCCGGATATCCGGCATCTTCGAAACCGGTATGTTCGAGTACGATTCAAGCCTGGCTTATATGTCGCTTGCAGAGGTCCAGCTTTTCCTGGGTATTGACGATGTTGTTCACGGCATTGAGGTGGCGGTAAAGAGGGAGGAGCTCAATAATGCCGACAAGATAGCCATCGAGATTACCCAAAAAATCGGTCCGGGCTTTATCGCCAAAGACTGGATGATGATGAACCGCAACCTGTTCGCGGCATTCAAACTGGAAAAAATCGGCATGTTTATCGCCATGGCCATGATCATTCTTGTGGCAGCCCTCAATATCATCAGCGCCTTGGTTATGGTGGTCATGGAAAAAAGCAAGGATATAGCCATTCTCAAGTCGATGGGTGCAACCTCACAAGCCATCATGCGGATCTTTTTCCTGCAGGGGACGGTCATCGCCATTGCCGGTACAACCTTGGGAGTTATCGGCGGCCTCGGTTTGTGCGAACTTCTCTCGCGCTACAAATTTATTGAGTTGCCTTCAAACGTATATCCAATGACTACACTGCCCATTAAAGTGCTGCCGCTTGATGTCACCATCATCGCCGTCAGTTCCATAATCATAACCCTGCTGGCGACCCTGTATCCTTCATGGAAGGCTTCCGCAGTTCAACCGGCCGAGGTGTTATCATAATGACTCTTTTTTCCGCTCAGAACATCACCAAAACCTATGGTTTGGGGGATAACACCGTAACCGTACTGAAAGGGGTTACTCTTTCCGTCGAACCCGGCGAGATGACCGGAGTAATCGGCGCCTCGGGTTCCGGCAAGACAACACTCCTGCAGATCCTCGGCACCCTCGATCTTCCTACAGCCGGAGAGATTTTCTACCGCAACCAACCCCTGCTTGAAAAATCAGCGAAGGAACTGGCAAGTTTCCGCAACGCCGCAATCGGCTTCATCTTTCAGTTCCACCACCTGCTCCCTGATTTCACCGCTCTGGAAAATGTTATGATCCCCGGCCTCATTGCTGGGAAAAGCCGACAGGAAATGGCTGGACCTGCCCTGAAACTGCTCGAGCAGGTGGAACTCGGCCATCGCACCAAGCACAAGGTCCTGGAATTATCCGGCGGCGAACAGCAGCGCGCTGCACTTGCCCGAGCACTGGTCATGCAACCGGATCTGCTGTTTGCCGATGAACCGACCGGCAATCTTGATTCGAGATCCGGCAACCTGGTCTTTGAGCTCCTCCATAACCTCTGCCGGGAGCGCAAACTGAGCACGATTATGGTCACCCACAATACCCTTTTGGCGCAACGAATGGATCACTGCTTCACCCTCAGGGACGGCGTGTTGGAAAATAACAGGTAGGTTCCAATTCACCTCAGGCCCCATGCTAAAAAAGATAGCCATACAGCACAGAATGCAGGAAATTCCTTCGAATCCTCAGGCTGATCAGGTATGCTTTTTGTTACCTGAACTCTCTAATCAGCAACCCGGTGCTTCGAGATGCCAATAAACCTTGCCCGCGCCCTCCTCCACCCGACACCCTTCAAGGCCGGCTTTGCCTGCATTATCGCCTGCTGTTTCCTCTGGTACTCCTTCGGTTACGAGAAGCCATCGTTTTTTTCAGCCATAGATGCAAGAATCGTCGATGCCATGTTCCAAGTGCGGGGAGTACAGGCTACAACCAACTCGGTGGTAATTGTCGACATTGATGAAAAAAGCCTTAAAGAGCAAGGACAATGGCCGTGGCCGAGAAACATCGTCGCTGACCTGACCCAAAAAATCTACGACGCCGGGGCGCTGGTCCTCGGTTTCGATATCCTTTTTGCCGAAAAAGACCGTACATCTCCCGCAGCGTTGATTTCAAGCTATAAAGATGTCTTCAGCAATTGCGGCGACCTTGATATCATCCTGAAGAACCTAGATGAGAAACAGGGACTTGACCATGACCGGTTGCTCGGCGACACCATCGCCTCCGGAACCAGCGTTCTCGGCTATATGTTTCTCTTTCGCGAAGATTTCCTGAAAACTCCAGGGGTCGCACCCTTTCCTTCCTTGAATATCAGTATAGATAAAAAAAATGTTGATTTTTCCGACCTCAAACTTATTCGCGCCTACCGGCCTATTCTCAATATTTCTGAGATCTCCACCGCTTCTTCAGAAGGTTTTTTTAATGTCTTCCCAGATCAGAGCGGCACAGTGCGTAAGGTACCTTTGTTTATTATTCAGGACAATATACCCTATCCTTCTCTTGCGTTTGAAATGGTCCGCCTGGCCAAAGGGGAACAAAGCGCCCAACTACACCTGAGCGACATCGGTGACGAGCAACACCGAACACTGATCGGAGTTTCCCTGGGCAACAACTTTATCAGAACCGACGATCTCGGTCATTTGACGGTCAATTTCCGGGGTCCATACAATACCTTCCGGTACCTCTCCGCCACCAATGTCTTGAAAGGTGTCGACAAAGATATTCTCAACGGTAAGTATGTCCTTATCGGTTCTTCCGCCACGGGTATTATGGACCTTGTCGCCACCCCATTTTCATCTAGAACTCCTGGGGTTGAGGTACATGCAAATGTCATCGACAACCTGATCAAAGGAGATGCCATGGCGTGGGAAAACTATACGGAAATCGGATTGACATATTTCATTATCATTGTCGCCGGACTCCTGCTGGTGATCTCTCTTGTATATCTGGGACCATTTCTCGGTTTTTCAGCAGGCCTTGTCATCCTTGCAGCAATTGTCATAGGCAACTACCAGCTTCTCTTTCTTAAACAGCAACTCCTTGGCATTTCCTATATTCTTTCTTCGCTTCTTACCGTTTTCATGACGGTTTCCCTGTTTAACTATTTTTCTGAGGGCCGAAGACGATTGTTTATCAGACGAGCCTTCTCCCATTATGTTTCTCCCTCGGTAGTTAACGAACTGCTGAAAAATCCTGAGAAGCTGAATCTCTCGGTTGAGAGCCGGGAGGTCACCATCATGTTTTGTGATATCAGAAACTTTACAACTCTTTCGGAAGTCACACCGGCAACTGAACTCGGTCAGTTTCTCAATCAGTATTTTTCTCTCATGACAGACATTATTCTCAAACATAACGGTATGGTGGACAAGTATATAGGCGACGCCATCATGGCCATCTGGGGTACCCCTCTCGACGACCAAGAACATGCAGCCAATGCGGTACGGGCAGCACTGGACATGGTGGAAGCGATCAAACCGAGTGGATCCCCATTGCTCCTTGCCGGCAAAACCGTTGACGTCGGCATTGGCATCAACACCGGTTTTGTCAGCGCCGGCAATTTCGGCAGCAGTAAGAGATTTGACTATACTGTGCTTGGCGACAACGTCAATCTCGCTTCAAGAATTGAGGGCTTGACCAAGTTCTATCACACCCGGATTCTCATATCCGAATTCACCGCCAAGGTGCTCCCCGCCAAATTCTGCTGCCGATTCATTGATAAGGTCATGGTCAAAGGACGGAACAGGGCTGTAGACCTGTTCGAACCGCTGCTGCATAGTGCAAAAACCGAAAATTGGGAAAAAGAGCAAGAACAATGCAGGGCTGCATTTGCTAGTTACAGGGCCGGACAGTTTGCCGAAGCCCTTTCCATTTTCAACACCTTACAAAAACAAAATCCGCAATGGGTATATGAAATGCACAGTGAACGATGCCGAACATTTCTGACCAAACCGCCGCCCGCCGACTGGCAAGGGGTCCATGACCATAACTAAAAATGGAAAACAGAATGAAATGCCGATGTACCTGGTGTGGCGATAATCCCCTCTATATCGCCTACCACGACAACGAATGGGGAGTTCCTGCCCATGATGATCAGCATCTCTTTGAGATGTTGATTTTAGAAGGTGCTCAGGCTGGACTGAGCTGGTTGACCATACTCAAGAAAAGAGAAAACTATCGAAAAGCCTTTCACTCCTTCGATCCCGAGAAGATTGCCGCCTATTCGGAACTTGACGTCCAACGCCTGCTCACCAATCCGGGCATCGTCCGCAACCGTCTCAAGATAGCGTCAGCGATTAAAAACGCCCGTGGTGCGCTGAATATACAAACGGAATTTGGATCTCTCGACGCATTTCTCTGGCGCTATGTGGACGGCAATCCTCTGCAAAACGAGTGGCACTCCATAACCGACCTGCCGACACGAACCGAACGCTCCGACGCGATGAGCAAGGATTTGCAGCGACGCGGGTTCAACTTCATAGGCTCAACCATTTGCTATTCCTTCATGCAGGCCGTCGGCATGGTAAATGACCACATCGTTGGTTGTTTCCGCCATGCAGAAGTTTTTGAAATAGCTCAACATCGGTAATCCGAAGCACACAGCAACCGCTGTCGTTGATTATTCTCGTACAGAGAGGCCGGTGTTTGTTTATTCGATATTAACGGAGCCCATGACCGCGGTATTGCCTGACCCGACAGCGGCATTGGTCGATTTTTTTATATTCGCCTGATTAGTGACAGTCCCTTTTACCTCCGATTCCTTGATCCGGACGGACCCCATCTGGGCGTTATTATCCTTTCCCACCGCGACGTTCACTGAATCGGTTATAGTTGCCTCATTAATTATCACCGCGTTCGGGCCGATTTGTGATCCACCGGAATGTGCTCCCATATCTGAACCGCTCTCTATTTGATACATCTCTCCGGCATTGAAGTGGTGCGGAGATGCTGGTGCACTCTGTGCATCGTCAACGGTTGTCCCCATGCCTGGCAAAAGCAGGGCGACTGAACCCTTGCTATTTTTTACATCAATCCCCTTGCCATTCAGCAAAAACACTTCCAGCTTTTTGCCTGTAACCTTGCCAGCATAGCCGGACCCTCTGATGCCTATGGAAGCGGCCGGAGTCTTGGCGATAAATGCCTCTGGATTGGATTTGGTTATCTTGCCGCCAATGATACGAAAAAGCCCTTCCGTCACGGTCACATTGAACTTGCCCTTATTCCGGTCTTTCGACCAGCTGTAATCTGTTAGTTTAATGCGACTTTTTTCACCGAGTGTGACAACGGTGTTATCTTGGAAAATAATCTGCACCCGGCCCTTTTCCTCGGTTATTATATAATCTTCAATGGATACCGGACCCTTGACTTTAAGAGGTCTGGTCACCCCGTCCCCATTGACGGCATACACCTCTCCCTGTAATGCAGAAATATACCCCGCGGCTTTGAATTCCTGCCCTCCCCAAACGTATGGGCACCACGCCAAACCTAGACTCAGGAACATTATGCATCTTACAAGCATTGTCTCACCCTTTCTTCAGCCATTAATCACTGGTAAATATTCCCACGACTTTCATTGTATGGGCAAAGAACTCCAGTATCAAGAAAATACTGGCAATGATCATTTGTCTTGACTATTTTTTTCTTTTTTCAATAGAAGTCCCATTTTCGCAAATACATGCCCATTAATGAGTGATACATGTACCGGAACACTCCTGATTATTGACGACGGTATTGAACACACCAAGATACTCATCAGCCTGTTGGCCAACGAGCATGAAGTCTTTTTTTGCAAAAACGGTAGACAAGGCAGGACAAAGAAGGATGGCGAGGAGCAGCGCCGTGCGGTCGCCGAAGTTAACACTTGATTCAGAGTTGAAACAACAGACAGTTGGCGTGGTTTCTATTAATGGAGGTTTATTTCCTCCTGCAGGGTACCGATTCTAACCTTCCCTGTTCCTATCGAAAGCTTTTTCTTGATCTCACTGCGCCGTAACGTCTCAGGCTGCAATCTGAAATGCCTGGCAACAACTGCTGGATCAACGAGATCCTTGCCCACCAGATTTTTGACATCTACTTCAGCCGGGAATGAGAGCTTTTGCGCCACCAGATTGTTAATATTGTTCCTGCCACCGGCATTGCTGCCATTCGACAAAGCCTTCTGGTTTGTAAGTTCCGGCTCGGAGAAGGTACCGCTGATTGAATAGATGTCGGAATGATCCACTTTCTCCTCGCGACCACCCTTGCCCACAACTGTTGTGACGAAGCCGGTTTCCATTTGCAGGTTCAGTTGCTGCCCGACAATATCGGCGGTACCGCTCAACTGCAAGTTGCAGGCTGGGTTGCGAAGACTCATCTCACTGATTTGCACAAGTCCGTTGTTAATAGTGACAACGCTTTTTGCCTCGGTGAAATCGGTCCAAGGCTTTTCACCAGAAATGTTCTCGGAAAAAGTACCGTGCTGACTTTCGGGGTTCCCGAGCATCTGATTAATTTCCACCCCGATGACTGCACCGTCCTGCACCAACAGAGTTGCCTCACCACTGAGGGTTCTTTTCATAGTTGCACGATTGCCTCCGGCGAACTGGAGCGCCAACTCGGCCGAGAGATTGCCACGCAGATAGTCCCTGCCGATAAAATCCCGCGATAGAGGTTCGGCCTGAAGCCCCTGGGCTTTAAGGGTTGCCTGCATAGTCGGCTCTTCGTCCCGAAG
Source organism: Pseudomonadota bacterium (assembly GCA_018821785.1). Taxonomy (GTDB): domain Bacteria; phylum Desulfobacterota; class Desulfobulbia; order Desulfobulbales; family Desulfocapsaceae; genus Desulforhopalus_A. The sequence continues at coordinate 10,406 of JAHJLI010000224.1, read as the reverse complement.
GTCGAGGGTCAAGGCAGCCTCCACTTGCCCCTGGCTAGCCTTGAAAGTGGCTGGCGCTAGAGTGAAGACACCTTCCTTGCCTTGCACCGGAAGATTCAATTCAGTCAGGCTGCCCCCATGAATTTTCAACTCACCGAGTTGAATGACTCCGGCCAGGGCGATGTCCCTCCACCCCAATATCTTAGGCTCGCCATATGCATGCTCTTTCTGTCCAGGAACCCTTTCTGTTGTCTTATCATTCTCTGCGGGTGACGCAAGATAACGATCAAGATCAATACGGTCCAGATCAAGAACAAAATCGACCCTAGGGCTTTTAAGGCCCTGCCACAGAAGAGAAAAATTCAGTTTTGAGTCATCTAACTGAGCAGTGCCCTCTTTGATGGTAATTTTATCTTTTTCGCCGCGAACCGAAAACTCCAAAGCGAAGCGCTTGAATATCTCGGAGTCCTTGGTCAGCTTCGGAAAAGGAAGATCGCAGGCAGAAAAAAAATCACGTGGTGAAAATGGGGCAAGATTCACAGACAATTCAAAACCGGGAGTCTTTTCCTGCTGGGTGATCTTGCCCCGCACTTGTCCGCGCAACATATTCACCACACTAAAAGCGATATCAATTGGCAAGGCACCCAGACTGTTTTTCTCAATGAAAGGCCCGGCTTTCCCTTCCACGGTCACCGGTCTGCCATCGAAGGTGGCCTTGCAATCCAAGGAAACGGGTCGATCAGGGGTAAAATCATTAAGCAGAAGCATAATATCTTCAACTGCATACTGGACGTTTTTCGTTCTATCGTTCCATGTCACTTGACCATCAGTCACAGCCAGCAGGACAAAGGAAAGTTTCTCCGAAAGAAGGCCAAAGGACCAGGGAGTCGGATTCTCAGACTTTTTCCCACTTCCCTCCGGCCCGAACTCCCAGTTAACCCGCCCCGAATCATTCTTCTCAAGATTAACCGACAGACCTCCCACAACAAAGCGACTTATCTGAATCTGTTTCCTCAACAGGGGCAATACTTTTATTCGTGCTTCGAAAGTTCGGACCTTGACAAATTCCTCACTTTGAAACCCCGGAGGATTACCTATTTTTAGATCAGAAAACGATATGCTCAACCAGGGGAAAAAGGACACATTCAGATCCGGGCCGAGTGAAAATTCCCTTCCAGTGGCCTCGCTAATCTGCTGTTCAATTCCAGGAACAAATTTTTGCACATTCACCAGGATCGGAACTAAAATGACGGTAACAACAAAGAGAATGAAAAAAATCCCTGCAGGAACAACACCATATCTAATAAATTGTTTCATCCTTCAACCCCACGACATCACATGTTCCCGGTGCGGAGCTGCAGTCGGCATCAGGAAAACCTTTGCAACTCCCTCACACTCCCCTAGTATCACTAGGAAATACATAAAGAATCACTAACATAAAAAGACATCACAAGTCTAGCAACAATTGCCTGATTACCAGAAATTTTCCATAAAAATCACTATATTTGAAATAATCGTTCTTTGTTCGGTTCACCGACAAATAGCAACAGCTCAAGGGAACTTAACAAGTCCCCGTATCGTTTATGCCTTGCACACAATCACAAGAGGTTGTCAATCCGAACGAGGCTCTCATTGAAACAGCCATGGAAGACGGCTCGGCCGCTGGTGGCATAATCGCTGGAATGATCCTTGGTGCCCGGGGTGTTGGTATGGGGGAAAACCCCTCCAGATCGAATAACAAGTTGATCGGCCATCGGGAAACAAAGCACGTACGAAAAAACTTGCCGTAAGCACGGACGACCAATTTCCCGACCCAACATAATAAAAAATGAGTTACCAATGACGGTTTCGAATTACACTTTTGAAATGCAGAAATGCTTTATGTAACTGCAGGAGCCCTTGTTTTCGGCGGACTCAAAAGACAAGATCTATCTATTTGAAAAAACTTATTTTAATAATAACCCAAAAGTTCTTGAGGTCTGGCACGTCTTATGCTATTAATATGGTAATCCCAACAGGGAGATAACCAAGCCCCCCCCAATCGGGTAGAATCTACGCAGTTTGTATTTTCTGCCCGATTTCTTTTTTGTCCCCACCGCCAATTGCTGCTGTTTGCAATATCCGTTCGTCAGTCCACAGCTTTCCAGGGTAGAATCTTGCCCAACCCACTCAGTCTCGAACGAGGAGTCCCCTGCGATATTCGGTATATGCCTGGCGGGCAGCTATATAAGGGTCGAGTGAATACCTTTTTAGATCCTCATATAGACCAGGATGAAGAGAGAGGACATTGACCCTTTCTGTCGAATAGATGGCAAGATCAATGACTCGATCGTCGTAAATATAAGGAAGCGGCTTGGCAAAAGTGTCTGCTGCCAGACCAAAACTGTCCCGCAAATTGGAAGGACCGACTAAGGGCCAGTAGATAAAAACTCCTTCTCCTATTCCCCACCTCCCCAGAGTCTGGCCGAAATCTGCACGACGAGGGCCAATATCGAACTCACTGGCAGCCACATCTGCCAGACCGCAAACACCAATGGTGCTATTAATGACAAACCGTTCCACAAGAACGATCGTAGTACTTACATCACCTTGCAAAACAGCGTTGAGGAAGTTCACCGGAAAACTGATATTAAGAAAAAAATTTCCTAAGCTTTCTCTCAGCTCATAGGGAAGAACTCGCCTATAGCCCTTAGTGAGGGGATTAACCACCCAGATATACAGCCGGTCATTGACATCGAAGAAAAAACGATTCATCGACTCCAGAGGATCATAAACCGCCACCCCCTGTTCTTCTTTCCAACTCACCTCCTCGCCATTTATCTCGTCATCAAGGAGATTTGGAATAGCATACAGGGGCTCTGGGCTCTCAGCGGCAACGGAAAAAAGTGGCTGGCAAAAAAAAATGAACAACAAAAGAATAAAATTAACGATTTTCATGATTGCTTTTACGACGTATATGCGCGAAATCAAGGCCGACTCAGGGTTTAAGAGTGCAGATATACAATACAATTCTTGTAAATCTGCCTTCTCCTTTCCGACTTAATGCACGGATTCTGCGTATTGTGGCAATTCCACAAGAATTAGTCAATCGGATATTTACCTGCTGTAATAATTAACATGGATGTTGAATTTTCATGGCTTAGCTGCCCCTAAACCATGAACACAAAAAGTCCGGCCAGAATGGTCAAAAAACTAAAAGGAATAACCAGGGCTTTTGAAGTCAAAGTATCGCCGCCCAGTACCCGCTCGGTTACCCGGTAGGTAACATATAGCGATGCCAAAAATCCTCCAAGCACTGTTAAAATCTGTAGAACATGCGTACTATCGGCGCTGATCAGTCGCAGATCATCGTAGGAAGTATGCATGCCCAGCAATTCTTGGATATTAGGAAGTATTCGCCCGGCACCGCTGACGAAGAATTCCAGATGTAACGCCATATAGCCACCAAGAATGAGAGGAATAACCCCGTACCCGAAGAGTGGCAGCAGGAGATTCTTGTCAATCCTCGCATACAGGGATTGAATTGTAATAATGAGGAAATATCCAATCTGGAAGGTCAGGATCAATGCAAAAAAAATGACGCTGCCGACGAAATGACCGGAAAGTGTCAGCCCGGCATTACCGGCAAGAGTTACCAGCCAGTCGATCAGTTGGGAAAATTCGTTTTGCAGGGCAAAGGGGAAAAAGATCGCACCCAAGGATACGATAAGAAAACTGTCGGCCCGCCGGGGTGTCTCCAGTGCCCACAGTTCCTGCGGTGCGAGTCGCAGATTCAGCTGAATCGAACTGTTACCACAACTCTTTATACATTTGGCACACATAATACAATCACGGTTATTATCAACTAAATACGGGTGCCTAAACATCGGGCAGCCAGCAGTATCGCCCTCCCCGGTAAAACATAAGTGATTCTGGCAGCGGTTCAGACATACATGCCTATTCGAACGTAATTCAACAACCGAAGGCATAGCAAAAATTGCATTGACCGCGCCCAGAGGACAAAGGTAACGACACCAGCTTCGCCTGGAAAAGAGCAAACTAAAGAGTATCGACCCCAAGGTAATGATGAGGATAATTCCTCCAGTGAGATAAGGATTGTTATAGGCGTCCCAAATAATCTCAATCCAAAACACTAAAATGCACAGCACAGCCATAATCCATCCGGAATAATCCTTGATAAACGGCGGCGTCTTTCGTGTCGGTTTAACGATATTTTGCAGGAGGGTTCCAGGCACTGCAAGGGAACAGACACTGCACCACGTTCTGGCCAGAAAAAAGAAGGAGAAAAACATTAGCGGCCAGCCGATGTACCACCCCAAGGTAAGGCCGATATTTGACTGCGGCTCGGACGGTCCAAAAAACAGAAAAAGGATGGTGATCAACAGAACGCAGCCGATAATGACCTGGGGAACCCTTGGAAAAATACAGCTTTCGAGGAATTTTCTGATCCAGGCGATACGCAGGATATTATACTCCCATTTGCCTTCCGTCTTCGGCAGCCCTAGTAAAATCTGCTCTGCGATGATTTCATCTTTTTTCGCGAGCATCACCGCCCGACGAATGACGCTCGACAGCTCGGTCAGGTTGCCGGGCCAATCGTAGTTCATAAAAATGCCCAGGGTTTCCTGGGACACTTTAAAGATTTTTTTGCCGTATTCCTTGCTGAAACGCTCAAGATAATGCAACACCAGGCGAGGCAAGTCTTCCTTATGGTTGCGAAGAGGTGGAACGTGAAAGTGTCGACCTTGAATCAAATTCAACAATTCCGGCAGGAGTTTGCCGGTACTCCGCAGATGATCAAGAGGATAGGAACTGATAAAAACCAATCTTGATTGCATCGCCACCCGGCGATTGCTGTCGATGTGATTGTAGCTGCTGCTCTCAAGAATCTTAATAAGCTTTTGCTGCAGCTCTTCTTTCATCAGATGGATCTGGGTGAAGGCCAGGGTTCCGTTTGCGGTCTGCTCAAAAAGCCCGGCCTGACGGGCCTGGACGAAGGGATAGGCACTCTGTTCATTACCAAACAAAGCGCGTTCGAGCTGCAGGGGTTCATACTCTCGCAGATCAATCTCCACAAACTGACCCCCTGCACGTTTGCTCTGCAGATGGATCTGCCGGGCGATAATGAGCTTGCCAGTGCCCGCCTCCCCGGTAAGAAGAAAGGGCGAACTGCTCATGGCCAATTGATCGATTACCGCCTGGGTTTTTTTGGCCGTTTTCGATTCCCGGATATCGTCTTGTCTCCGCCGGGCCAAGCGTCGCAGGTTGATGGCCGATATATTCGAATCTTTGAAGAGAATGACGTCATCCGCAGCTGACCCTTCATCTTGCCGATTTCTCCCACTGCCCGTGTCCACCTGGTCGAGAAATGCCACCCTCAGTCTCTCGGCGAGAATCGCGTCAAGCTGTCTGTGTATTCTACTGTTGGCAAGGAGGGTAATTTTGAAGTAGCGTTTGTCAAAGCAGATAACAACCACATCACTAAGAGCCCGGACCGAAAGCGACCGTGGTTTGTCGGTGAGGATGCCGGTCTCGCCGAAATGACCGCCCGCCCCAATTCTCCCAACAATCTTCACTCGGCCGTTTTCATTGCCGAGCACCAGTTCCGTCTCTCCCATGGCAAGGATGTAGAAAACATCACTGGCTTCTCCCTGCCGATACACATACTGTCCCTCCGGGACAATCTGCACCCTGGCGCCCCCTGCATAGGACTCAATTTCAGAACCAGTGGCATCCTTAAAAAGGAGGGACTGTCGAAGATGGAGTCCTATGTCTTCTCTTTTCATACCTCAACCACTGGTACCTTGCCTGACATTACGGTCCTCTTCCATCACCTCGGAGGGGGACTGGTCGCAGCTGCCCATTACCTTTCTTTCCGATCAGTTTTTCAGATCTGCAGATGCTGCTCAATCACGTCGGCAAGAAGCGGTGCCACCGAATAGACATCAAGAAGATCATCACTTTTCCGACCTGGATAGGTGTCGGAACCAAGGATCCTGCTGATCGGTCCCTGGCGAAATTTTTCCATGGAATCGCCGGACATTACCAGGTGTGTAGCATGGGCAACGACATCCTTCGCCCCCGCCTCAAGACATCTATTGGCGGTCTGGAGGATGGAACCGCCGGTACGGATCATATCGTCACAGATTATCGCCGTCTTTCCCTTCACTACGCTGGACACCTGACTCACAATAGTTTTGTCGGTATCGTAGCGATCCTTGTCTGCAGCGGTATGCGGACAATTGAGCATACTGGCCAACCTGGCGATCCTTTTGGAAAATCCGTAATCGGGAGAAACAAGGACATAATCGGTCAGCCCGCTCTTTTTAATCTTATCCACGACCAGGTCATCCGTCCAGACATGTTTGGTGCGAATTTCTCCGCCATGGGTGTGGAGAACCGCCTCCGAATGCAGGTCGATGAAGGCCACGAAATGGGGTCTGGCCCTGAATATCTGCCTGGTCCTGGTGATTCCCTTGGGAATCTCGTGGGACCTGGGCCGGGCCCGTTCCATGGTGGAATAGCCAAGAAAAGGAATAATAACGCTGATTGAAGCGGCGTTCCAGTATATCCCGCCGGAAATGAGATCGAGAAGTTCCTGGTGCGAACCGTCGTTATGGGTCACGCCAAGAATTACCAGATCCTTACCGGCAATGGACGTTGGAAATGCATGATATTGTTCCCCGTCGGCAAACCGTTTGCGAATCATTTCGGTAAACGGCACCCACAACCGCTCGGCCAGTTTATGGCCGAGTTCGGTTGATGCCTCATTGGCTACGAGGACGACGTTTTCCTTGTTCTGCATAGGCGTTCCTCCGCTCCGAAAAACCTGCTTTTTGAGGTTTTTCGGGGTTGTCTTGCTGTTTTTAACCTTGCAATGCCTTGACGATGGCATCACCCATGGCGGCGGTGCCAACAGCTGCCGACTTATCGGTAGTAAGGTCGGCGGTCAATATACCTTTATCGAGGGTAGCCTCGACGGCTTTATCTATGGCTGTTGCAGCCTCACTGAGGCCAAAGCTGTAACGGAGCATCATCGCCGCCGATAAAATTTCGGCGATGGGATTAGCAATTCCCTTTCCTGCGATATCCGGGGCAGAACCGCCTGCAGGCTCATAGAGTCCAAAGTTGTCTTTATTGAGCGAGGCTGAGGCAAGCAGCCCCATGGAGCCGGTCAGCATGGCCGCTTCATCGGAGATGATATCACCGAACATATTGCCGCACAGCAACACATCGAATTGCTGGGGATCGCGAACCAGCTGCATGGTGGCATTGTCAACATAGATATGTTTCAATTCCACATCCGGAAATTCCTTGGCAATCTCCACTACTACCTGTCGCCAGAGTACCATGGTGGTCAGCACGTTGGCCTTATCAACAGAAGTTACCTTACCGCGCCTCTCGCGGGCTGCGGCAAAGGCCATTCTGGCAATCCGGGCAATTTCAAAACGGGTATAGGCCATGGTATCGAAGGCCCTTTCGTCGTCACCCACCCCTTCCCGCCCCTTGGGCTTGCCGAAATAGATATCGGAGGTCAATTCGCGGACGCACAGGACATCAAAGCCGTCACCGACGATATCCGGGCGTAAGGGACAGGCGGAGATCAGCGATTTAAAGACCTTGGCCGGGCGAAAGTTGCAGAACAGGTCGAAATGCTTACGAAGAGGCAGCAGGGCCGCCCGCTCGGGCTGTTGCTCCGGCGGCAGGTTTTCCCATTTTGGGCCACCGACCGAGCCGAAGAGAATGGCATCACTCTTTTCACACAATGCAAGCGTTGCCGGCGGCAAGGCCTGACCGTGATTATCTATGGCTATTCCGCCGACATCGGCGTATTGGTAAGAAAGCTCGAAAGCAAACTTTTGTTGTGCACAATCAAGAACCTTGATTGCCTCTTTCATCACTTCGGGACCAATGCCGTCACCGGCCAGAACTGCAATGTTTTTCATTCTTTCACCTGCGTTACGTTAGATTCTTCGGTTTTTTTTATTTTTGACTGTCAAAAAGTAAAAGACTGCGCTTTGCCCCGGAAAAAGGCAAAACATGTTCAATAACCTGACTAAGTTTATAGGGAGAGCGGCTGATGATTTCCGCAGCACCTTGTAATTCTTCCCGCCATTTCGGACCCTTCATGCAAATCACCCGGGCGCCGGTCGGGGCAAACCTCTCCACCATGGAAAGAAAGGGCCCAATCTCCGATACCGCCCTGCCGGTTATGTGGGAGACGGGACTATCGGCGGGCAGCTGTACCTCGTCCTCAACCCGGCAGGGCAATATGCTTATACCGGTGAGCGCAAGCGTCCTGGAAACATGGCCGAGAAAACTCACCCGCTTGAGACGCGGTTCAACCAGAGTTACCATCAGTTCCGGCCGAGCCGCCTTGCAGACCAGACCGGGAAAGCCGGCGCCGCTGCCGATATCCAGGAGATGCGAGCCAAGGTCTGTGAGCAGCGGCAAAATCGACAGGGAATCGATAAAGTGGTTCTCGATAATCTGTTCGGGATCGGTTCCTTTGGCAATAAGATTGACCTTTTTGCTCCACTTCAGGAGTTCCTTGAAATAGATGGCCAGTCTCTCCACCGACTCGGGCGGCAGAGCCAGATCAAAACCTCTCAGGCCACTTACCAGGGAGGCAGCAAAATCAACCGTCATTTCGAAAGTCTCACACCAATGGAAGCAGCGTGGGCAGTCAAGCCCTCAAGTCGCGCCAGACGCATGACATGTTCGGCGTCAGCGGCAAGGCCCTGCGCCGAATAGCTGATGATTGAGCTTTTTTTCAAAAAGGTCTCGACCCCAAGGGCTGAAGCGAACCTCGCCGTCCCCATGGTCGGCAGCACATGATTCGGGCCGGCGATGTAGTCTCCGACGGCTTCCGGGGTGTGTGCGCCAAGGAAAATTGCCCCGGCATGGCGAATATGCGGCAGTTGCGACCAGGGATCGGCAATCATCAACTCAAGATGCTCAATGGCGACACTGTTTGCAAGTTCTATTGCCGCCTCCAGGTTGTCGGCGATAAGAATAACCCCACGGTCGACCAACGCCTTGCGGGCAATTTCCTCCCGGGAAAGCAAGGGCAACTGACGTTTAAGCTCAGCGACCACCGCCCCGGCCAATGGCTCATGGGTGGTCACAAGAATGGCCAGGGCAAGCGGATCATGTTCCGCCTGCGCCAGCATATCGGCGGCAACACTTGCTGGGGCGGCTGTCGCATCGGCTATGATCAGTACCTCTGAAGGACCGGCGATCATATCAATACGCACCATTCCCGACACCTGCCTTTTTGCCTCGGCGACATACTGGTTGCCGGGACCGACAATCACATCGACGCGGGGGATGGTCTCGGTGCCGAAAGCCAGAGCTCCAATAGCCCACGCCGATCCTGCTTTATAAATTTCCGTGATACCGATCTCCTGAGCAGCCACCAGGAGATGGGGATCAACCTTGCCGTCCTTGTTGGGAGGAGTAACCATCACCCGCTGATTGACACCGGCAATACCGGCGGGAATCCCGTTCATGAGAACCGACGAGACAAGCGGTGTCGTCCCGCCCTTGCCGCCGGGGACATACAGCCCTGCCGAATCGACCGGTCGCACCAGCCTGCCGACGATGCTGCCGTCCTCCCGGGTCTGCAGCCAGGAGTCTTCCATCTCCCGCTCATGAAAGGACTGGATGCGTTCGATGGCCACCCCGAGACTTTCCAGAAACTGTTCGTCAACCAGCCGGTATGCCTCTTTCAACTCCTCGGCACTCACCTGCAGCTGGCCTGCGCTCAGTTCCGGCGCATCGTATTTTCGCCCATAGGCGACCACCGCCTCATCCTTCATATCCCTTACCGAGTGGAGAATATCCCGGACTGCCCCACGGCAGGAATTATCCCCCGTCTGAAAACGGTTGAGCAGCAGGTTCACGAGATTATCGCCTTCTGGACTGTTAAGAGTAACCGGTAAAATCAACATATTGCCCCTTTGAATAACATATCAACACTCTAAATCCGGTAAACGGGATAAGTACCTTCACGAACTTCCAAGGTACTAAACACAGCGTCATTTTGAACATTTTGCACAGCCAGACAAGCTCTTGTGGGCCATATCTTAAATTGGGTTTGCACTATAAGCTATTTAAGACAAATTATAAAGATCAAGCATCGGCAATTCAATAATTATCCAGATTACCTATGGGGTCAGCTGACCTTGCTTTTCAGGACTCTTTATTTCCCCTGGAAAAATACTTACTGTTTACAAGCCTTAAGGATTATGGTTTTTTCTAAGCCTCAGTCAAACAGGCTAACCCATTGTTTTTGAGGGATCTGTCGCAGAGTAATGTGAGCGTTTTTTCAACATCGGCTAAAGAAGTTTTTTTTCTTTTGTTCTTATCAAGATTGGCGTACAGCGTCTGGAGTTTAACTTATGGATTTTCAACCTAAATGGATA
>JAHJLI010000223.1 GCA_018821785.1 Pseudomonadota bacterium | reverse complement strand
TCTGGCTCCTGCGGGCTTGCTCCGGCTTGTGTTTTTGACGGTGAAGTGGCGGGCAAGCTCAACTCCGATTCTGTTCTTGAGAAAATAGGGAGGTGGCGATGACCCTGAATATTGAAGATCTGCACCAGATCGCCAAAATCGAAAAGGACACGCAACAGGGCTTTCAACATCGCATCCACGTCTGTGTTGCAGCCGGTTGCCTGTCCTGCGGCAGCGGTGTTGTGAAAGACGCTCTGGAAAGAGAGGTCACCAAGAGGGGCCTTGACAACTGGTGCCAGATCAAGGGCGTCGGCTGTCTCGGCCTGTGTACGGCGGGGCCACTCATTGCCATGGAGGCGGGGGGACAATTCTATCAGGGTGTCAAGGTCGCCGATGTCTCGGACATCATCGAGGCACTCGGAGGTAGTCCCATCGGTCGGCTGCTGTGCCCGGATGATTCGGCGTTTTTCAAGCGTCAGTTGCGGATAGTCTCCGAGAACTGCGGCCGGATCGATCCCGAGCGCATCGAGGAATACATTGCCGAAAGCGGCTATGAAGGACTGTACCTTGCCCTCACCCAGATGACCCGCCAGGAGGTGCTTGGCCAGGTCACCGAGAGCGGCCTGCGAGGCAGGGGCGGGGCTGGCTTTCCCACCGGTCTGAAATGGACAACGGTTGCAAAAACGGTCGATTCGACCAAATTCGTCATCTGCAATGCCGACGAGGGTGACCCGGGCGCCTTCATGGACCGCAGCGTGCTGGAAAGCGATCCGCACCGGGTTATTGAAGGAATGGCAGTTGCAGCTTACGCCACCGGGGCGAGCCAGGGCTTTATCTATGTTCGCGCCGAATACCCGCTGGCGGTCAAACGAGTACGCCTGGCAATTTCCCATGCAGAGCGTATGGGCATTCTCGGCAATAATATCTTCAACACCAACTTCAGCTTCAATATCAAGGTGCGCCTGGGTGCCGGGGCCTTTGTCTGCGGCGAAGAAACCGCCCTCATCGCCTCCATCGAAGGGCGCATGGGAAGGCCACGGCCACGGCCGCCATTTCCAGCGGAATACGGCCTGTGGGAACATCCAACGCTTATCAATAACGTCGAGACCTTTGCCAATATTCCGCCGATCATCCGCAAAGGAGGTAAGTGGTTTGCCGGCATCGGCACGGAAAAAAGCAAGGGCACCAAGGTTTTTGCCCTCGCCGGAAAAATTGTCAATACCGGTCTGATCGAGATCCCCATGGGCATGTCTCTCCGCGACATCGTCTTTGACATCGGCGGAGGCATCCCTGATGGCAAACTTTTCAAGGCGGTGCAGACCGGTGGGCCATCAGGTGGCTGCATCCCTCAGCAGTTCCTTGATATGTCGGTTGATTATGAATCGCTTATGAAAGTCGGTTCGATCATGGGTTCCGGCGGCATGATCGTCATGGATGAGACTTCCTGCATGGTCGATGTGGCCAAGTTTTTCATGGAATTCTGCATGTCCGAATCCTGTGGCAAATGCGTGCCCTGCCGGGTTGGCACACGGCAGATCTACGATATCCTCTGCAAGATAACCGACAACCAATCCACACCCGAGGATCTTGCTACCCTCGAAGATCTCTGCGATCTGGTGAAAAATACCAGCCTGTGCGGCTTAGGCCAGAGCGCCCCCAATCCGGTGCTGACGACCCTCAACTATTTCCGTGACGAATATCTGGCGCACATTCATGATAAAAAATGTCTGGCCGGAGCATGCAAAACCGCCAAGGAGGTATCATGAGCCATCACCTACCCAAGAAACTCCGAACCGACTTGAATCCGTCACGTCTGCTGACGTTTAAAATCGATGGCCGTGATGTCAGTGCCCGGGAAGACGAATCTATTCTCGCGGTGGCACGGCAAAACAACATCGCCATTCCCACCCTTTGTCATCTCGACGGCCTGTCGGAGCGTGGCGCCTGCCGACTGTGCATTGTCGAGGTGCGCGGCGTTGCCAAGTTACTGCCTTCCTGCGTGACCTTTCCGCGTCAGGATATGGAAGTCATTACCAACTCAGAGCGTGTCATCACCTACCGAAGGAAGATCCTCGAACTGCTGTTTACCGAGCGCAACCATGTATGTTCCGTTTGCGTTTCCAACAACCACTGCGAACTGCAGAACCTGTCGGTGGAACTCGGGGTGACCCATGTCCATTACAATTACCTGTATCCCCAGCTTGCGGTCGATGCCTCGCACAGCCGTTTCTCCGTCGATCATAATCGCTGTGTCCTGTGCCTGCGTTGCGTTCGGGTCTGCGATGAGATTGAGGGCGCGCATACTTGGGACATCATGGGGCGCGGCATCACTTCAAAGGTGATCACCGATCTCAATCAGCCCTGGGGAACATCGGAAACCTGCACCGGATGCGGTAAGTGTGTACAGGTTTGCCCGACCGGGGCGCTGTCGGAAAAAGGCAAGTCGGTGGCGGAGATGATCAAACGTCGCCAATTCTTGCCGTATCTGCAGATGATGCGAGGCAGGCAGGAGGAATCATGGCAAAAATAGGACTTGCAACTACATGGCTCGATGGCTGCTCCGGATGCCATATGTCTCTTCTCGATCTTGACGAGGGCCTGATCGCTCTTGCCGACAAGGTGGAGATCCTGTATGGCCCGCTGGTTGATTATAAAACCTTTCCCGATCATGCCGATGTTACTCTTGTCGAAGGGGCGGTAAGCAGTGAGGCCGACAAGAAAAATATCCTTCATATCCGGGCACGGAGCGGGGTTCTTGTGTCGTTCGGGGATTGTGCGGTCACTGCCAATGTGCCAGGCATGCGCAACCGCTATCCTGTTGAGGCAATACTGCGGCGTGGTTATGTGGAGAACGCCGATCTACCGCTGTTGAAGGAGGATGAAGCCGAAACACAAACATGTGAAACCACTTTCCAGGAGGTGCCGAGGCTTTGTCGGATTGCCCGGCCGGTACATGAATTTGTTCACGTCGATGTCTTTTTGCCCGGATGCCCGCCTCCTCCCGAGGCGATTTTCTATCTCCTCTCCGAGCTACTTGCCGGCCGTATTCCTGATATGCGCGGTCGGACGAGATTTGGTGCATAGAACCTAGAAAAATTATAGAGGTGTCGCCATGGGCAAAACCCTGACCATAGAACCGATATCGCGGATTGAAGGACATGGAATGATCACCGTCACCCTCGAAGATGACGGCAGCGTCAGTGATGCCCAGTTTCATGTGACACAGTTCCGCGGCTTTGAAAAATTGTGCGAGGGCAGGCCGTATTATGAAATGCCGTCGATCACTGAACGTATCTGCGGCATCTGCCCGGTCAGCCATTCGCTGGCCTCCGGCAAGGCCTGTGACTCCATTCTAGGTGTCCATCCGCCGGAAACCGCTGTTCTTCTCCGGCGGCTGCTCAATTGCGGTGAATACATCCAGTCGCACGCCCTCAGTTTCTTTTACCTGTCGTCACCGGACTTGCTTCTCGGCATGGACTCCGACCCGGCCAAACGCAACATCGTTGGCATAATCGAGGCCTATCCGGAGATTGCCAGGGACGGTATTCGCCTGCGGAAAATAGGCCAGCAGGTCATCGAAATCGTGAGCGGCAAACGGATTCATCCTGCCTGGGTGGTGCCCGGCGGCGTCAGTGCGCCTCTCACAGCTGAACATAGGGATACCATGCTGCAGATGATCCCCGAGGCTCTGGCGATTATCACCAAGACGCTTACGATGTTCAAAAAGTCCCTGGAAAACTACCGCGAGGAAATCGCCACTTTCGCCAATTTTCCCACCCTGTTCATGGGTATGGTCGATGCAGAAGGTAATCTTGAACATGTCTACGGAAAATTGCGGATCATCGATGCCAAGGGTCATATAATTGTCGACAACGTAGATCCTTCCGATTACCAGGCACATCTCGGAGAAGCTGCGGAAGACTGGACCTATCTGAAATCTCCCTACTATAAGCCGATGGGTTATCCGGAAGGCATTTACCGGGTCGGTCCGGCTGCCCGCCTGAACGTCTGCAATGGCTGCGGCACACCACTTGCCGACCAGGAATGGGCTGAGTTCAGGAGTCTTGAACGGGGACCGGTGATGAGTTCTTTTTTCAACCATTATGCACGGTTGATAGAGATCCTCTTTTCCATTGAAATCATGGAAAGAATCCTCCGCGATCCGGCCATTCTCAGTCCGCGGATACGGGCCTTTGCCCAGCCCAATTTCCTTGAAGGCACGGGCTGCGTCGAGGCACCCCGAGGCACACTCATCCACCATTACCGGGTCGATGAAAATGGTCTGATGACCTGGGCCAATCTCATTGTCGCAACCGGCAACAACAATCTGGCCATGAACCGGGGTGTATTGCAGGTGGCCAAACGTTTTATCACCGGCAGCGAAGTTACGGAAGGAACCCTGAACCGGCTGGAGGCGGTTATCCGGGCTTTCGACCCCTGTCTCAGCTGTTCCACCCATGCTCTCGGGAAGATGCCGCTGCAGATAGAATTTCGCCGGCGAAACGGCACGCTCATACGCACTCTGCAACGCACTTAGCAACAGCAGGTTTGATATGACGCTTGAGCACCTGGTTGGTGGGCGTAGGTGACCTGGGCAAACAATCTCCTTGCAATAGTCTCAGCGGTTGCGCTAACAGGCCAGCAACTCAGCCATCTGAGAGTTGTTGGCCCTGGAGGCAACCGGCTCCTCGCAGGTCTCACCGAGCACCGCAACTGTCTGCTCCAATTCTTCCTTGCTGCAGCCAAAGACAACCCCTGAGAACGAGTGATCTTCACTCAAAACCCGCCAAATGATATCATGGTAATGAAAAACATTGCGGTAAGGTGATGAGGCAAGGTAGGATTTTATCGGCATGAAATCCAAGCAAATGTACTGAATATACCTGGTTTTCATGCCGTTCATCATCAAACATCACGTTTTTCAACAGGAATTACATCTCAATCTCTAGTTTTTTTCCCGATACTCTGTGTAATTCTATGCTCGACGAAAAATTACTCCTTCAGAGCCTGCATCAAGCTATCCTTTTCAAAGACATCAGCGCCAATGAGGTTGAGCAAATCATCACCGCCGGCCAGTGGCGGATAGTTGAACAGGGCCGGCATGTTTATCTGCAGGGTGAAAATCATCTTCATTTTTACATAGTTGCCGACGGTGAAGTGGAACTGTCGTTGAGTGTTAAAGGAGGAGGACAACACAGTGTCAGTCATGTCGGCCCAGGCGGCCATTTTGGAGAAACGTCGCTGCTGACCAACAGCTGCGATAGCCTCAACGCCCGAGCTCTGACCCGGACCTCTCTCCTTTGTTTCGACGCTGAGGCCTTCAACTCCATTTTACTTGCCAATAAAGCCCTTCAGCAGCGACTCAGTGTCGCTCTGGCCAAACGCTTGCTTGTCTCCTTTCGGGATCATGCCGAATCCCTCACCAAAATAAACCGCACTCGCAAGGACTCCACCCATAACCTGGATTCAACATTTTTTTCCGAGCCTAAGATCCTGGAAACTGCTGAAGATCTTTCTCCGGATTCTGATCGGGAGATTCGCTTTGCTGAATCGACCATTGCCCGGCAAATAAACAAAGCCGTGCAGCGATTCAGCAACAATCTTGACCCGGTACTCATCTCTGGTGAGTCCGGGACAGGACGGCGGATGATCGCCGCCGAAATCCATCGTGCCAGCGCCTACAAAAACGGCCCCTACACGGAAATCGATATTCGCAACATCGATCCCGTTCAATTGGAGGTCGAACTTTTCGGTTATGACCAAGATTCTCCAGCATTCTCGCAAATCGCCCAGCTAGGAGTTTTAAAAAGACTGCAAGGAGGCACCGTTGCCCTCTACAATGCTGAATATATTGAGCCCGACTGCCAACGGCAGCTTGCCAGACTGCTTAAAAAGACAACCTCTGACAAGGTGGCCAGCGACATCGGAATGCCGATGCAATCTCGGGTCATCCTTATTTGTAACGACGCACCCGGGCAACAGGACGGCCACAATCGGTTATTGCCTTCCCTGTATTCCCTCTTTACAAACCAGCATTTCAGGGCTGCTCCATTGCGAGAGCACCGCCGGGACATCCCTCGCCTGGTCAAGTATTATCTCAAACGCTACTGCCTGCAATACGGTAAGGTCATCACCCAGGTGGACGACCAGGCCATTGGTCGCTTCATGAATTACGACTGGCCTGGAAATCTGACAGAGATGGCCAGTGTCCTGCAGCGAGCTGTTCTCCTCGGCAAAAGCAACGAGCCACTCAATCATCAGATTATTCTCGGGTTGCCCAAGTCCGAAGGCAAATGGGAGTTCAACCTGCTGCGCCTGCCAGGAGTTCGTGCATTTTTTGCCAGTAGACTTTTTCCGATCCTGCCGAAGGCTATTGTCGGTATTTTCTTTGTCCTTGTGCTTATTTCTTTGTTCTTCGGACCGGTTACCGCCGAAGACAATATCGGTCTCACTCTCAGCTGGGTGATAGGTTGGCCCCTGCTCATTTTCTCTTTCTTTTTTCTCGCTCGCACCTGGTGCACCATCTGTGGCTTATCAGTGCCTGGATGGCTGGCACAATTCGTCCTAAAACCTGAACGGCCGACTCCGCAATTCATCAGGCGCTATTCCGGCTGGATAATGGCCTTTTTGTGCATCC
Source organism: Pseudomonadota bacterium (assembly GCA_018821785.1). Taxonomy (GTDB): domain Bacteria; phylum Desulfobacterota; class Desulfobulbia; order Desulfobulbales; family Desulfocapsaceae; genus Desulforhopalus_A. The sequence goes on along the minus strand of JAHJLI010000223.1, from coordinate 3,948 downwards.
TCCTGTTTTGGATCGAAACTGCCTGGAATGTCTACCAATCACCACAACTCACTGCCTGGATCATCTTGACTATCACCCTCGGTTCGCTCTTCTTCAGTATATTTTTCAAACGCCGGGTCTGGTGTCGATATCTTTGTCCGCTGGGGGCCATCAACTCTCTGTTCTCCATGCCGGCGATTCTCGAACTCAGATCCAACACCCATATGTGCATGAACCGCTGTATCGATCATTTATGCTATAACGGCGACGACGCAGCTGACGGTTGTCCAATGTTCCGTCACCCTTTTCTGGTAGACAACAACCGCGACTGTATTCTTTGTGGGCAATGCATCAAAAACTGCAAGCTCAATTCAATTCACCTCAATTTGCGCTTGGCCCCCCAGGAGCTGTGGAATCAGCAGTCTCCACGATTGGAAGACAGCTTTTTGGTCGTCAGCCTGGCTGCTATTTTTTTTCCGTTCTCCATCAACCAAAAAGACCCCGATTTTCTCCAAAATTGGGCATTGACCATCCAAAGCGTTGGCTTTCCAGAGAGTTTTCCCCTGGCTGTGGCCATTCTCTTTTTTGCCTGTATCATATTCTACCTGACCGGCTATACCATCATGTCACAGTTCATCGCAAGGATCACCGGCAATAACCTCAAAACAACTGCATCCACTCTCGGTTACGGCATGATTCCCCTGGTCCTTGGAGCCTTTATGGCAGCACATTTGGAAATCCTGACAAGCGGTCTCTGGCTGCTGCCGGATAACCTGCTGGATATGGTTGGTTTAAAGGTAGCCTACGGTCCAAGCCGATTGATGAGCCGCGATACCACCTTTGTTCTTCAGTTCATTACGGTTTTTGGTGGATTAGCAGCAGCACTGTATGCCTCAAATCGTATCATTAAAAGGCTGCTGACGGGACGGCGTTACTCATTTAAAATGTTCCTGCCCTCCGCCCTGCTGCTCTGTATTTCTGCGTTTACCTATCTTTATTTTTTATAACCAGAAAATGCGACAATGACTCTGTTGCGAAGGTCTCTCGGTTACCTTTAATCATTTTTTGCAGTCGGCTTTTCGGCTTAGATGATCTTGAAGTCGTTGGTATTCAGCGGTCTTTTTCATGTTCTGCCAGACTCCGTCGCTGCCGCCCGATCAACAAACCATTGCACTTCACCGTCGGATGGATTTACCAGCCTGGCTGGCAGTTCCTGGTTTTGCATTTGTGGATTGAACACTTTTGACACTATGTCAGCCTTGCTCGGTCCGACTGCCACGAACACCAGATTGCGAGCATTGTTGATCAAAGGCAAGGTCATAGTAATTCGGATCGGAGGCGGTTTAGGTGCGTCCGACACAGAAACCACCCAGGCCCTCCTTTCAGCGAGAACCGGATGGTCCGGAAACAGGGAAGCTGTGTGACCATCTTCGCCGACACCAAGCAAAATCAGGTCGAAACGCGGCATTCGGCCTTCTGGTGGTTGGAAGATCTTTGCCAGGACGGATTCATAGTCTTTTGCCGTTTCGGAAGGCTTGATCGCATTGTCCGTGGCATGAATTTGATCGCGAGGGATACTGACACGGCTGAAAAACAACTTTGCGGCAAGCCCGTAATTGGAGAGAGGACTGCTCGACGAGACCCACCGTTCATCTGCCCAGAAAACATGCCAGCTCGACCAGTCGATGCTGCCGCGCAAGGGGTCTGAACAAAGACCAGAGGAGATGATCTCGATAAGCGATCCACCCGAAAGAGCAATACTGAACCGCCCTTGTCCTGCACAGGCCCTCGCCGCCAGATGGGCCACATGGGCAGCAAGGGCAGCCGACAGTTCATCGCGATTTTTGAATACCTTTATCTTGGGTCGCATCGCCACTTTCTCTCCTGGGCGTTCTCTTAATCCTCTCTGAAGAATCTGCCTACCATAAAAAGCGGCGCTCCAGAGACCGCTGTCCTGGTTATTTCCTAACGGCTCCTAAATATTATAGGTATTCGATGACACCTTGCCGCCATGTCCAGTCCAGTCGGTATGGAAAAATTTCCCTCGCCCTTTGTCAATGCGCTCATAGGTGTGACCACCGAAGTAATCCCGCTGCGCCTGCAGCAGGTTGGCTGGCAACCGTTCACTGCGGTAACCGTCGTAATACGTAAGGCCGGCGACAATGGCCGGCATGGGGATGCCGATCTCAATGCTCTTGGCTGCCGCCCGACGCCAGCCGAGCTGGGCCTGACCGATGGCACTGCGGAAAAAGTCGTCCAGCAGCAGATTCTCCAGAGCTGGATTCTGGTCAAAGGCCTGCTTGATATTGCCGAGAAACGCGCTACGGATAATACAGCCGCCCCGCCACATGAGGGCTATACCACCATAGTTGAGATTCCATCCGTATTCTTTTGCCGCATTGCGCATGAGCATATAGCCTTGGGCGTAGGATATAATTTTCGAGGCATAAAGGGCATCGCGCAGGTACCCCACATACTCATTAGCATCGCCATCGAATCCGGTTGTCGGGCCATCAAGAACTCCAGAGGCCCCGACTCGCTCTTCTTTCATGGCCGAGAGACAGCGGGCGAACACAGCCTCGCCGATAAGAGTCAGCGGAATACCGGCTTCGAGGGCATTGATGCCGGTCCACTTACCGGTGCCTTTCTGACCGGCAGCGTCAAGGATTTTGTCTATCAAGGGAGTGCCGTCCGCATCCTTGTGGCCAAGGATGTCGGCGGAAATTTCCATGAGATATGAATCAAGAACCCCTTTGTTCCATTCGTCAAACACCGACTGGATCGCATCCGTATCCATACCGATCCCCCGACGCAGGAAATCATAGGCCTCGCAGATAAGCTGCATGTCGCCATATTCAATGCCGTTGTGCACCATCTTGACGTAATGCCCGGCCCCTTCTTCGCCTACCCAGTCACAACAAGGGGCGCCGTCAACCTGGGCGGCGATTGCCTGAAAGATATCCTTCACATATGGCCATGCATCGGGATTACCGCCCGGCATGATAGACGGCCCATTACGTGCTCCTTCCTCTCCGCCTGAAATGCCGGTGCCGACAAACAAAATCCCTTTTTGAGCAAGGGCTTCGGTCCGCCGATTTGTATCTGTGAAGAGGGAATTGCCTCCGTCGATGATGATGTCGCCATGCTCCAGATGCGGAGTAATTTGATCAATAAAGTCGTCAACTACCGCCCCGGCCTTGACCATCATCATTACTCGACGCGGTTTTTTCAAGTAGCCGACCAATTCAGCAATGGAATGGGTGGCAATGATATTCGTCCCCTTGGCAGGACCTGCGAGGAACTCGTCAACAGTTGAGAGTGTTCTATTAAAGACCGCCACCCTCAAATCGTGGTCGTTCATGTTCAGGACCAGATTTTGTCCCATAACGGCCAAACCGATCAGTCCGATATCTGCTGGTACCATTTTCTTCTCCACTGTGTTTTTCTCAGTTACCTATCCCGATTATCTGGGTCGGCATGGTTTTATTGTTCGACACCCTGGGGAGAACGTCAATCGTCATATTCCTCAACCTGATGATGGAACAAGCCATGCTCTGCCGTCCTGTTCAATGAGTCGATTACCTGCAGCCGGTCCCCAGCCTCCAGCAACATATCTCTCCAGTGTGCTGTCTTTTGTCTGCGGGCATTCTGCCTGCCATTTTTTCAACACAGGGTCCAACAATGTCCAGGACGTTTCCACACCGTCTCTTCGCCAATACAACGTTTGGTCGCCAAGCATGCAGTCGAGGATAAGGGTGGAATAATCCTCATCCATCCTTTTGCCGAATTCCTCCCGGTAATCCAATTCCATCTTAAGCGGCGCCAGGCACATTTTTGCTCCCGGCACCTTCGCCTGAAAGAGAAGAGAAATCCCCTGCCGTGGTTGTATTTCGAAGACAAGTACATTCGCTGCAGGGTCCAGTTTTTTCAATTTACTGGTAAACATATTGTGAGGAACCTTTTTGAATA
>JAHJLI010000020.1 GCA_018821785.1 Pseudomonadota bacterium | reverse complement strand
GGGACTGGAAATACAGCAACGACTATGTGGAGTCGGAAGACCTCTACCGGCACAGCAAGTGGCTGGCTTTCATGGAACGAAGGCTCAAAGTTGCTCAGAAGCTGCTCAACCCTGCCGATTCGGTGCTAATTGTTACTATTGACGAGAAGGAGTATCTACGACTCGGGTTATTGCTGGAACAAACGTTTCCTGAGGCGCGGATTCAAATGGTGAGTTCAGTCATCAATCACAGCGGCGTTGCCAGGGCCAAGGAGTTCTATCGCGCTGACGAATATCTGTTTTTTGTCTTCATGGGTGAAGCGGCAGTCACACCGTCCGGGCAAGACATGTTGAATCCTCCCGAGTCCTTTGAGGGGAAGAAGATTGATTTGTGGCGACGACTTCTTCGAGCCGGCACTGACGCACGGCGTGAAGACAGTGTGAAGCAGTTTTATCCGTTCTGGATTGACCCAGAACGGGAGTGTATTTATTCAGTGGGGGACTATATTCCACTGGGTGTCAGTCCCGATACGGTTGAACCGCCCGCACCCGGACTGGTAGCCTGTTGGCCCATTCGGACTGACGAATCCGAGGGGCGATGGCAGATCAGCGCAGATACGGCCCGAAAGGGATTGGCGGAGGGAACCGTTCGCCTAGGGGCCTACACCAGAACAAGAGGACGATGGTCGATTTCCTATCTTCGCAAAGCCGAAAAGGAAAGGATCAAGCGCGGGGAGATTGAGATTACGGGCCGCGATCAAAACGGCGCATTGATCTTGAAACAGTCAGAAACAATCGAGCGAGTCAAGAACCCGGTTTCGGTCTGGAATCAGCGTTCCCACAATGCGGGCGCAGGTGGATCGAATGTCATTCGGGCACTCATTCCGGGCCGAAGATTTCCGTTTCCAAAGTCGCTCTATGCCGTTGAGGATGCACTGTGTTTTTTCGTCGCGAACAAGCCTGGTGCATTAGTTCTCGATTTCTTTGCAGGCTCTGGCACTACAGCACACGCAGTCATGCGGCTAAATCGTCAAGACGAAGGACACCGCCAGTGTATCTCAGTCACTAATAACGAAGTCGCCGCCGATGAGCATACAGAACTGAAACGGCAAGGACACCGCCCTGGTGATACCGACTGGGAGCAGTGGGGCATCTGTGACTATATCACCAAACCCCGCGTAGAAGCTGCAATTACGGGCAAAACCCCAAAAGGTGAGCCGATCAAGAGCGACTACAAGTTTAATGATGAGTTCCCCATGTCAGAAGGATTCGAGGAGAACGCCGAGTTTTTTACTTTGACCTACGAGACTCCCGTGGCCGTAAGCCACAACTTCACTTTTGAACGTATTGCACCTCTCTTGTGGATGCGGGCTGGCAGCCAGGGGCAGCGCATCGACACTCTTCCCGCCCGAGGCTGGGACGTGGTCGACACCTATGGTCTGCTCATTGAACTTGATCAGACTGCCGCATTCTGTAATGCCGTCGAGAAGGTGGATGGTCTGCGCGTTGCATATATCGTCACCAACGACGATCGCCGCTTCCAGTCAGTTGCCCGCAGCCTACCCAATTCGGTGGAGCCCGTTCGACTTTACGAATCTTACCTCTCAAATTTCAAATTCGCGAATGGAGAATAATCCATGAAGTTTACGTTGAAGGATTACCAAGACGAAGCGGTCCGCGATGTCCTGGTCAATCTTCGCAAAGCCCGCAAGCGCTGGCGCGAGGACGGCGACAAGCACGCTTTTTCTCTGACGGCGACCACAGGAGCTGGCAAGACTGTTATGGCTGCCGCTGCATTCGAGGCACTGTTTCATGGCGATGACAATTATGAGTTCGAGGCTGATCCCGGAGCGGTGGTTATTTGGTTCAGTGACGACCCGTCCCTAAATGAGCAAACGAGGTTCCGCCTCATAGAAGCATCCGACCGGCTGGAATTCACCGATCTCGTCGTCGTGCAAAACACTTTCAACCGTGAGAAATTCGAGCCAGGGAAGGTGTATTTCCTTAATACGCAGAAGTTGGGTAAGAAGAGTCTTCTCGTGCGGGGCTTCGATCCAGAGGATGATTACCCGATCTTCCCAGAAATGCGTCCGGATCTACGTTCACACACAATCTGGGATACTATCCAGAACACGATTGAAGATCCTTCCCTGACGCTCTACCTCGTGCTTGATGAGGCACACCGGGGCATGGGGAACCCGTCAGAGTCCGCGCAGAAGGACAAGTCTACCATCGTCAAACGTCTCATCAACGGTGCGGGCTCTGTGCCTGCGATCCCGATAGTTCTTGGCATATCCGCCACAGTGGAGAGATTCAACGCCGCCATAGTCGGAGCGGAAGGGCGAAGCATCCTCCCCAATATCGTCGTTGACTCTGCCAAGGTGCAGGAGTCGGGACTGCTGAAAGATACGATTATCCTTGATATACCGGATGAAGTGGGCCAATTCGATACGGTGCTTGTGCGGCGCGCCACCGGCAAAATCAAGGAGTCGAGCGATGCTTGGGCTGAGTACACCAAGCAGCAGAATACCGGAGAAGTTGTAAAACCCCTCATGGTACTACAGGTGCCGAATACGCCAGACCCCAACGAGATAGGGCGTGCGCTCGACACGATCTTCCAGCACTGGCCGGAATTGACGCGCGAAGCGGTTGCCCATGTGTTCGGCGACCACACCACCCAGACTTTCGGCGGACATATTGTGCCTTACATCTCTCCCGAACGTGTGCAGGATTCGTCCTGGGTCCGTGTGCTCATCGCCAAGGATGCCATAAGTACAGGGTGGGACTGTCCGCGGGCTGAAGTTCTGGTTTCCTTCCGACCAGCCAAGGACCGCACGCACATTACCCAGTTGATGGGGCGCATGGTCCGGACTCCTCTCGCTCGGCGCATTCCGGGCAATGACCGGCTCAATTCAGTTGATTGTCTGCTACCGTTTTTCGACGTCAAATCGGTTGAGGCAGTTGCTGATTCCCTCATGAAGGGAGGGGATAACGGCGAAACGCAGCTGACTGGGCGGCGGGTTCTCATCAATCCGAAAGAAATGACGCCAAATTCTTCGGTTCCCGAATCAGTATGGGAAAAGTTTCTTACGTTGCCTTCTCAATCCTTACCGCAACGGGGAGCGAAGCCGGTCAAGCGGCTGACCGCACTTGCCCATGAACTGGCCTGGGACGGGCTACAGCAAAGTGCGGGTAAAATTGCTCACGCGGAAATGCACAAGGTTCTGGATGCTACCCAGGCTCGCTATGCCAAAGAAATTGTCACTGCACGCAAGGCTGTTTTGACGGTTGAAGGGAAGAGTTTGACCGCCGACCTGAAGACCAAGAGCAAATCATTCAATGATTTTTTGGAGGATGCAGACTATGTCGTGATCGAGGACGCCTACCGCCGTGCTTCGCGCATCCTGAGCCCGGACCTTTCACGGACCTACGCCGAATATCTAGCCGCCAGAAATCCCGGTACTGACTCTCCTGAAGATGCGCTTATTGAAGCTCATGCAGATATCGCTGCGCTCGGACTGGTGACAAATGTGAAAACCTGTCTTGACGCCGATGCAGATACGTTGGCTAAAGCATGGCTTGGCAAATTCCGAGTACAAATCAAGGGGTTGTCGGACGAGCGCCAGGAGGCGTATCGCTTGATCAAGGGGATGAGCACTGAGCCTGGAGAAATAGACCTCGCCAAGCCCAAATCCTGGATTGTATCTACTACCGCACTTGAGAAGGATGGCAGCAAAACACCCCTACCAACGTACAAGCAGCACATGCTGTGCGACGAGAGTGGTAATTTCCCTGCCGAAATGAACGACTGGGAAATTGCAGTACTGGAAACCGAGATGAAACGCCAAGGTTTTCAGGCCTGGTATCGCAACCCATCGCGTTCAAGCCAAGATTCCCTTGGTGTTGCCTACACCGAGCACAGCCAGGTTAAAATAGTCAGACCCGACTTCATCTTCTTTTCACTACAATCGGACGGAACCACAGTGGCAGACATCGTGGACCCGCACGGAACGCAATACAGCGACGCTCTGCCAAAACTTCAGGGTCTTGCTTGCTACGCTGAAGCCTATGCGGCTATTTATCGGCGTATAGAAGCTGTTGCCAAGGTCGGGGATAAATTACGAGTGCTGGACTTGACTAATTCGACTGTCCGTAAAGCAATAGCTGATGCTAAGGATGTGAAAAGTCTTTATGAGGGGACGTTTGCTAGTGACTACTGAATACTAAGGATTGACCTGGGACCTTAGCAAGATGGTGTAATGGATCTTTTTAAAATTTATGAGGGTTGGTGTAGCAATAATATATCTATCATGAATTATTGAAAATATATTTCTTTCTGGAAGAGTAAGGATGCAAAAATGATATTGGAAGAGAGATCCCTGTGTTTTTTGTTTGTGGAGATTCAGAGAAATGAGGTTTTACAATGAAAAAACTAAATGTCGAGTTAGAAAATTGCTACGGGATCAAGAAACTTAAGACACAGTTCGATTTCTCGCAACACAAGGTTTACGCCATATATGCCCCCAATGGTGCTATGAAAACCTCGCTGGCGCAGACCTTCAAAGACATAGCTGATGCTACTGAATCCAAGGATCGAATTTTTCCTGCGAGGGTTTGTAAGAGAAAAATCTCCGATGAAAACGGTGTTGATCTACCAAAGGAAAGCGTACTAGTCATTCGCCCCTATGATGAAGTTTTCGGCCACACGGAAAAGACTTCAACCTTACTCGTGGACAGTAAATTGCGAAAGGAATACGAGGAACTCCACATAGAAATCGACAAATCTAAGGAAGTTCTTTTGAAGGCCCTAAGGGAGCAATCTGGATCAAAGAAAAACCTGGAAAACGAGCTTTCCTCTACCTTCACAAAAAGTGCTGACGAGTTTTATCGTGCGCTAATACGAATCAAGGATGAAGTGCTATTGCAGAAAGATGCTCCTTTCGCCAACATTAGCTACGACATAATATTTGATGAGAAAGTTCTTAGCTTTCTTGGAACCAAAGACGTAAAGACAGCAATTGAAAGTTATATCAAGAAGTACAACGAACTGTTGGCGGCTTCTACGTACTTCAAACAAGGCACGTTTAACTACTACAATGCGTCCACAATTGCTAAGAGCCTCGCCGAAAACGGATTCTTCAATGCAAAACACACAGTAAATTTTAATGCTGACGAGAAACTGGAGATTACTAGCCAGAAACAACTTGAAGAGTTGATTTCGAAGGAGAAGGAAGGGATCTCGAAAGACAAGGAGCTCAGGGCAAAATTTGCTGGAATTGAAAAATTAATTAATAAAAATATCAATGTTCGGGGTTTTAACGATTACTTAGAAAAACATGAAGAGATTCTGCCAAAGCTTGCAAATATTGAGAGTTTTAGAGAAGAAATTTGGAAGTCTTATCTCAAAGTACGAAGTGAACTCTACAAAGATTTGATAGATAAATACCAGGATGCCGAAAAGAGAAAAAAGGATATTGAGGCAGAGGCAGAGAAACAAAGGACACAGTGGGAGTCGGTAATTGAGATTTTCAATAGCCGTTTTTTTGTCCCATTCAAGCTGATCGCGAAAAATAGAATTTCCGTCATTTTGGGACAGGAGCCGATGCTTAGTCTTGGGTTCACTTTTGAGGACGGAGCTGATCAGGCACCTATAGAGAAAGCCGCTTTGATGAAGGTTTTAAGCACAGGCGAGAAGAAAGCTCTATATGTCCTCAATATCATTTTTGAAGTTGAAGCCCGTAAAAAGGCCAAGCAAGAAACCGTATTCGTTATCGACGATATAGCTGATTCATTCGACTACAGGAACAAGTATGCCATCATTCAATACCTAAAAGATATCTCGGAAGAACCAAATTTCAACCAAATTATCCTGACCCACAACTTCGACTTCTTCCGGACTGTAAATAGCCGGTTTGTTAAATATTCTGCTTGCATCATGGCTTTTAGACGCAGTGGTGATATTTCGCTAAAACAGGCTGTCGGGATTAAGAATGTCTTCGTGAATGATTGGAAGTTGAATTTTTTCACAGATTCAAAAAAGAAAATTGCCTCAATTCCTTTTCTCCGCAACATCATCGAATATACAAAGGGCGAAAATGACCCTTCTTTCATCAAACTTACATCGCTACTACACTGGAAGAGTGACTCTGCTGGCATCACCCAAGGAGAGCTAGATGGAATTTTCAACTCTCTATTTAGCACATCTGGAAAATCGGTTGATGACAAAGAAGTGATGATAGACATCCTTCACAAAGAGGCGAACGAATGCCTTCATGCTGGCGATGGCTTCAACTTCGAGAATAAGATTGTTCTTTCTATTGCAATACGAATTGCTGCAGAACAATTTATGGAAAACAAAATCAAAGACCCCCATTTTGTGGAAGGTATCGATTCCAATCAAACGTCTAAGCTCTTGTCAAAGTTCAAGCAACTATTTGCCGGAGACGTTCTTCCAATCGAAACCATTCAGCGAGTCATTCTCATGACACCGGAGAACATCCACCTGAATTCTTTCATGTATGAGCCAATTCTGGATATGTCCGATGAGCATTTGAGGCAGCTTTATAAGGACGTCTTGTCCATGAAATGAAAATGGGGGGGGACCACTTAACCTAAATATTTCAGGGTTAATCCATCCATATTATATTTACAGAGATATAAGCCATGACATTTCCTCTACATATCTACAAAATTGAGGCTACAATTTTTGAATTATGATTTCAGAGAAAACTATGACAGACAACGATCGATATGAATTAGCTATAAAGGAGGCAAATTCGAACATTGAAAATGTCCGCCAAACATTACCAGAAGACATACGAAAAAAGGAAAAAGGATTATTTAAAAAAATAAGCGAGTTAAACCGGGGAAGGCTGAAAAAACTAGAATTGCTTTTTTATGAAATGGATACCATATATTCCTTTATAAACCAATTTACTATATGTGAGAAAGGATGCAGCCACTGTTGCTATAATATGGTAATTTCAATTTCCACCTTGGAGATTGAATGGATAAAAAGTGAGTTAAAAATAAACAAACTGAAAAGGAATCCAAACCAAAAAGCATGTCCATTTTTAAATAATGGCACATGTTCAATTTATAAATATCGACCATTTTTTTGCCGAACTCACAACTCATTTAATGATTCGCCAAAGTGGTGCATGCCAGATGTATGTAACAACTATCTCTTTCCAAAAATCAATCTTTCGGAAGTTTTTAAGTGCTACCAATATCTTGTTGGTTTGCCAACACCTGAAACAGTAAAAGATATCAGGAAAGCTTTTGCAAGATGAGCTCTGAATCAAAAATAGGCTTACAAACGACAAATGTTTTTCAGCCATTCCATATGATCGAGCACTGCGCATTTTTTGGATATCAACTGCACCGGACCCGGAATATCTTCTGACGCCGTTATCAAAACAACCGCAACTGTCGATCCTCCCCCGGCATTTTCCCCAAAATAGTCCAAATATGCCGATCACTCAGTCCATACCTTCGAGCCAAATCAACCCCTGAAACGCCCCCCTTATCATACTCCGCCCGAATCTGACAATCCCGAAAGCGAATAAGCCACCGCCGATGCCCAAACAACCTGGCGGGAGTGCCATCAAACCGCTCAGAGATTTTTAGAGCCATACGCACCCCCACAATCTCTGCCAGAATCCGTACATCTCCTGTAAGATCGGACAACTCCGGCAGAGCTTCATCCGGTAGATTATCAATAGAATAGCTACTCATCCTTACCCTTTGACGGCTTTGATCCGCTTATCAAGATCGGTGATCAGCACATGGAGGGCGTCGTGATCGGTCAGCCACTCAAAACGATCGATACCAAACTGACGCAGACACCGGGCATGGAGCTTGTCCATGCCGTAGCCCAGTTCGTTCCACATGGCTAGCACCTTGCGCTGCTGGCGGGCTGCAGGGCCCGGTTTGATGACGATATAGTTGCCATCCCGCTTTTTTGTGCCGAGTGCGGATGAGCCTTTTTTGGACTTCCAGCCTTTGGCCTTCATGATGTCCAGCAAACTGGCAGCGGCAAGCTCTGTCAGTTCCCGAGATGATCCGATGCCAAAGTTCAGGTGAAGGATATCGCGATACACTTCGTCGGTGAGTTGCAGCTCTTTTTTGGCTATATGGATTTTGGCCAGTTGGGCTTTTGTTGGTGGCATATCATCCCTCCCTTTTGCGGTCATCTGTCCACGCCAGGTGGCCCTTTTGCAATTGGCCCTCACACTTCCGGCAGAGACTCTCTTCGTTTGCGATGTTCTTGCCGCATCCGCCACAGTTTCGCGGTGCTTTGGTGTGCTGGCTTGCCGCCTCTATTCGCTTGCCAAAGTTAATGATGACCCGGCCTTCTGTTTGGTGATGACTGACACTTGCATCTTGCTTTTCGATCATTTCTTATCTCCAGTGTTTTCTTGGCTGCTCATCAGACCGGCGGCACCACCCGCCGATTACTCCGGGGTTCTCACTCCGGAGTTTCGCAATCAATTACTTTCCAACATTTATAAAGCCGCATGTTATCTGCGCTCCATCTCTTCCGGTCATTGAGCCCTGGTAGTAGCCGCAGATCACTTTCTTGTTCCTCTCGCTGATATTGACCCACTGGAGGCACTGGCAATCGAGGGGGCAGGTAGCAATAATGGAGGTGTCGGAGATGATCGCCACCCGGCGAATAGAGATCTGGCGGCTGTCCATCAGACGCCCGAAAAATCGAGGTTGATCTGGTTATAACTACCCTCGTCATCGCGCTCGTAGACCCGGTAATAGGTGCAGGAGCCGACGACGGTTACCGCGTCGCTGATTGCCTCCATGGCCTTTTTCCAGATCGGGTGATCGATCTTCAGTGTTCTGAGCGAAAGGATGCGCCGGGCATTGATCCTACCCTTTTTGTCAACCTGGAAGGCTGACTCAACCAAGGTCCGCAGTTCCGGTCCGGCGTCTTTACTCCATTGCCTGAGGCAGTCATCGACCAGCTCTTTTGCCGCCTGCAGCCGTTCGTCAAAATCGAGCCGTTCGCTTACCGCCCGGAGGATCTTGTATTTGCCATCGTAGGAGGTGAGCGACAGGTTGCCCCTGGCACCGCCGAGATCGGCCCCGTATTTTTCGGCGGAAAGTTCGAGGAAGGCCTGCATGTCACCGGCCAGTTGATTTTTAAAGGTATTGAGCATGGTGCTGACATCACCTGCCTTGTTGACGACGCTTTTGACGAACTCATCCCTTGCCAGGTCTATTTCTTTGATGCTTTCGATCGGCACCAGGTGGCCGACGCCGTTCATCATATAGCCGATTGGGACTTGCTGTTGCATGGACTTGCCTCCGTAGATTTGTAATATTTTTTCGCCAATGGCGGTGTTATCGCCTGTATATGATCCGGCCAGTGCAAGAGAGATGGTGGCCGGGCTGTAGCCGAGCTTTGCGGCAACCTTTGCCTGGCTGCCTTCGGCGATGATCGCCTTACGCAGGAGATTGCGCCATGCCATGGCTGCCCTCCTGAGAACTGATCAGGTACATCTTATGAACCGTTTTGGCGGCGTTTTCGGTGGCCAGGGCGATTAGGGCCAGGGCCTGGATATCGGCGCTGTCGGCGTTGTTTATCATTGCCCGGACTATGGCGAGCTGCTCGGCTGCGTCGTTTTCGTAGCTCTTTATTATCCGGCCTATTCTGCGCCTGGCATTTTTCTTGGTTTGTCTCCAGGTTTTTACGTTCATTATTGTTCCTCTAGGGTTGAAAGTATTTGTCTTACGTCAGCCAGGGCCGTGTCGATTGCATCGAGCTTGCTGGTGATGGCCCTTTTCTTTTGTCTTTGCTCTCGCAGCTTGATGGCTTTTGCTTCGTTCACCGGCATTTCAAGGGTGTCATTGATGAGCATCCAAAGGCCGTGCCCTCCTGGTTGCTCTATCCTCCTTGCCACCTGACGTTTGACGAGCATCGAAAGCCATTCGCGGGCATAATCCCGGCTCACTTCAGCCATTTCCATCAAGTCATCAAGGGTTACCCGCTTGCGCATTCGGAAAAGCCGCCACATGACTTGCCGCTTGTCCGGTGGTTTTTCCGGTCCGATGACCGGACCGTATACCCCTTGACTGATGCGTCGCAGTTTGCCGTCACTTGCTAATTCGCAAAGGGTATTTAAAAGACGTTTATGCTGCAGCCTCGTCTGCACGAAAAGGGCCGAGGAGATATCGCCACAGCTCGCCCCACCGTTACCGGCTTCGGCAAGCTCCAAGGTTTTATCAAGAACAGTTTTTGCATACGATTGATGTGCCATACTCACCCCTGCAGGCCCTGCTTGCAGGCGATACGCGCCAGTTCGCCGTCTACCTCACCGGTGCGCCGCAGGTTGGAGGCGGCGTGGGCCAGGTTGATGGTATCGCGTCGGACGATGCGCAGATCGCCTCCGGAGGCCTTATGCATGACCTCGGTCGCTTCTTTGCTCATCGCAAGCCCGGTGCACTGGGTGACATAGGCCAGGACATCCGACTGACTGACCGGCTCGAACTCCATGGCCTGATAGGTCCGGGACCAGATGCGGCGGTTCTGTTTCATCAGGTGCGGCAGTTCTTCTTCGCCGATCAGGACGACAACGCCGCCGGTTATCTTCACCAGGTCGCGGATGATTTCGAGAAATTTCTGGCCGAAGCGTTCGATTTCATCGATAAAGAGCGGCATACCTGAAAGGGTCATTTTCTCGATTATCAGGTCAAAGCAACGGCCACGACGGCCGGGGATCTGGCGTATGCCCAGCTCCTGACAGAGCTTTTGCAAGAAGTCCAGCTCGCTCCAAACTGAGATCGTCTCGATATAGACACAGGCGTTTTTTGCCGCCCAGGTCTGCACCGTGCGGGTTTTGCCGCGCCCGGCCCGGCCAAAGACACAGCCCAGGCGCTCGTCGCCTTCGCCCAGGCTACCGCGACCTATGAGCAAGCCTTGCATCATGGTATCGAATGCCCGGACGTTTTTGGTCTGGACAAATGTGGGGGTGAATTTTATATTGGTGCTCATCTCTTCCCTTTCTGTAGAGGTTTGTTTTTCTGGCCCGGAACTGTTACAGCAGTTTCGGGCCATTTTTATTTGCAGGTCTTGATATATCGCCGGTTACGAGGCTACGTTTGGAGCAGCACCAGCCGACCGGTACATCAGGCCGTATTTCATGGCACAGGCCTCCCAGTACTCTTTGTGGTTGTCGTAGGCCGGGGTCTTCTCGAACATGGTCATAAACCCGGTCCACTCTTGGTCGAGCGCGATTCCCTGGGCTGCGAGTTCGATCAGGCGCTCATAGCGGTCGCTTTCATCGAGTTTGTAGAGGGCTTCGCGGAAGTCGTTGGCCTCGGTTTCTTCTTGCAGGCGGATATTTTCGGCGGCTTCGCGTTTGGCCTTTTCGAAATCGAAGTCGAGGACTTTTGGGTTGCCCTGGGCGATGGCCTTGGCATCATTCATCACACCCAGTTCGGCCATCTGGCGGCGATGTTCCGGGAGGATCTCGTTGCGCAGCAGGGTGACGGCGGAGGATGCGGTAATCTTTTCTTGATGCCGTTTGTGCTCGATGTGCTGGCGGAGCTGCTCTTTGTCGGTGGTGGTGCCGAGCTGGGCTGCTGCCGGGTGCAGTTTTTCCTGCGGGGTTGCTTCGCAGATCAGTTTGCCGTTCGCGTCGCAAATCCAGAGCGAGCTGGTATCCTGCAGGTCGTAACGGACCACAACCGTGTGCTTGCGGCCATACAGGGCCGGGTGATAGTAGTTCCTGCCCTGGAAGGTTATGCCGTTGCGGTGGATGGTCTTGATTTCGATCTTCATCATCATCCACAGCAGTTCGGCTCGGTCGACGCCCGGCCCTTTGCCTTCCATGAATGCTTCCATTGGAGAAGAGCCGTTCAGGTGGCCGCGTTGGGGCCGTTTAGCGTACTCGTCGAACCAGGCGGCAATCACGATGTGGGCTTCTTCAAGGGTCAGGCAGCGGCCGCCGTATTGCTGGTCGTGCAATGATCGGTGTCGTTTCTCGCCGCGCATCATGCGGGGTGGTTTGTTTTCGATGCTTGTGCCGGTATAGGTTGGCGACATGCGTTCGAGTTCGGCAAAGGTGCCAAAGAATCGTTCGACCGTTTTTGACTGGCCGTGGTAGGGCCAGGCGTAGATGGTCTGGCAGCCCATGCGTTCGTAGAGACCTGAGTATCCGGCTTCGCTGAAGTCGGCTGAGCCTTTGAAGAATCTGGCTTTGAAGGCCCGGCCATTGTCGAGGTAGACGACCCGTGGATATTTACCGAGGCGAAGGACCGCACGGCGCAGGCCTGATGAGATGGCGGCGGTATTTTCTGTCGGCATGATCTCCCAGCCGAGGGGCATGTTGCTCTTCATGTCATAGAAGAGGATCAGGGTCATGTGGTTGGTCGGCTTTCCGGTCCAGGGGTTGATGATCTCGAAGTTTAAGCTGTGGCCGTCGGCGACGATTACATCGCCTACCTGGAGGAGGTTTATATCGCGCTCGATATAGCTTGCGCATTTATCGTTCCAGGCCTTTGCCCCTTCTCTTGCCCAGACCCAGAGGTCGTAGTGCTGTGATTTCCAGCGTTCGATCCAGCGCCGATAGGTGGCCTCGCTGTGGGTGTTGTTGATGTTCTTCTGGTTCATGATGGCTGTTGCCACCCGGTAGGCTTCGGCAACGAGGGGCTTGTTTGGCCGAAGGATATAGCGGAGGAAGATGTCGGTCTGTTCGTCGGTGAGTTTACATGTGCCGCGATGGTGACGGCCTCGTTTGTCTGCGAGATGGAAGCAGTCGTTGTTGTTATTTTTGAGTTTGACCAGCCAGGCCTCCAGGGTTTTCCATGACACTGGGCCGATTTCTTTATAGAGGGTTGGCCAGGATATGCCGGAGTTGTAGGCGGCAATGAATTCGTCGCGGGCTGAGACACGTTTGCCCCAGGGGGCCTCGGCTAATGCTTTGGTGTAGAGACGGAGGAGGTCGGCTTTGTGGAGGGCGTCTTTTCGCTCTTGTTCGTTGAGGATTGGGGGTGGCTGGATTGTGGTTGATGGTTGAGTGGTGGTTGGTACCGGGAGGAGGTCTTTTTGCTCTTTGATGGCTATGGCGAGCTGTATTTCTTGGGGAAGGGATTTCAGTTCGAATCGTTTTACTTTCCCGCCCCGGATTGTTTGTTCATGAAAAGGCCAGGCTCCTTTAATTGATTTACGGCGCACTGATGTTTCGTGCTTTCCGAGTGCCTTGGCTATTTCAACTATCGAAAAATCCATCACTCGACCCTACCGGTCATATCTGTTGGCAAATACAAATACTCTGGTGGACACCCAAGGTTCAAAAGATGACGTAACACGGTCCTAACGTTATTTTTGCCTGATATTGTTAACGATACCGGTGTATGATTGGCATGACCTAGGGCCAATCGGAGGCTGTCGACCGTGTGTCCGTTGCGCATCATCCACACCCGGATTTCAGTGGTATTTCTCATCCCATTTCCTCTTCTATCTTCCTCATCCGCTTTCGCAAGGCTTTGGTTTTGTGATATACCCTTGCCCACTCCAGCATTTTGATATCCTCATCCTCTATGGCCATGCCACCGAGGGCCACCATCATCACCCCTATTGGCCGCACTGTTCCCAAAGCAGCACATAACAAGGTGAGGCCCTTCAACCCTGGCACTCGACTTTCATCTTCAACATTGAGCCATTTTTCGAATACATCCTTTGACACCCCATTCTTGTTGTTCAGCGACATGCCTTGTCGTCTCGCAAGCTCATTCATCAGGTCAAGCACTTGCTCTCGCGACTTGCCGGATGCCTTAATTTCTTGATTCAAGGCTTCCTTGATGTCGCGGACAACCGTGTGCAATCCGGAATGACGAAACAATTTGAGTTGAATTGGTGCCAAAACTTGTGCTCCTGTCCACGATTTTAGTGAAATCGTCCATTCTTTTAGTGCAAACGGACGTTGTAGATAATCGCCTGACCTGATATTATTAAGAAAGCGTAAACTTACGTTCTAATATTTCTGACATTAGCACCATATTTGGTGAATTGTCAACACTAAATGTAGTGCAGGACTTTACTTAGTGCACTGATATTGTTTCAAACAAGAATTACTTCACAATATCTGGTGCTTATGCGGCGGAAAACACATAGATTAATGCAGGACTTTCGTGCAGGACTTTCTTTGAGATAGTCCTGCACTGTTTAAGGTGCAACATGGAAAGTTTTTCAGAGCGGCTAAAAGTGTTGAGAGGAGACTTGACTCAGGCAACATTCGCCCAAAAATTTGATATTCATAGGAACACCATCTCTCGCTATGAATCTGGTGATGGTGCCCCTGATGGCGAGTTTTTAAAAACCTTATGTAGGTACTATAATCTCAATTCAGAATGGCTCCTCTTTGGTGAGGGGCCTATGTATAAAGACCAGAAGACTACTAATAGACAGGCCCAGGAAGATTCAGAAGGACCTCAATCTTTGTACGTAGATGAAAATGGCGAAACCGTCATTCCCCGGTGGAAAAACCCAGATCCGGAAATGTTCGATTACATCCCCATGGCAGAAACTAAATTATCTGCCGGAGGTGGCTCGTTTGTTCTATCTGAGGACGTTGAAGGATACTACGCATTTCGAAAATCCTGGTTGAGTGCTGTAACCACCAACCCAAACAAATTAGTACTCATGAGAATTACCGGCGACTCCATGTCGCCAACCATCCAGGCCAACGATACAGTTTTGATCGACATCGGCCGTCGGCATATAATTGAAGGATTGATTTACGCTATTCGCTTTGATTCGACTGTTATGATCAAACGGCTTGCATTTCGCCCTGGTGGCCGAATTCTTGTGATATCCGACAACCGGACTGAATACGATGCATACGAAGCCGACATGAGCGATCTGCACGTCCTTGGTCAGGTAATATTTTTCTCCCGAGTGTTTGTGCCAGAATAAAACAAAACTTTCCCAAACCATAAAAAAAGGGTGTTGAATCGTATCGACTCAACACCCTTTTTCTCTTTTAAAAGTTTCTCAGTTTACGTGCAAAAAAACTCAGTTCGCTGCATCATTATCACAAAAACCGACTTGCACGATATCTGAGAAACTTAGCCTCAGCGTTTTCCTCTGTAATGCCCAGAAAGTCTAGGAAAAGTGTCATAAAAGTAGCTACACATACTGATAGGTAAAGTTTCTCAGTTTATGTGCCCCCCTATAGCAACCGCACTGCCTGCCGCTGCACTGAGAATAAATCGTCGTCTGTCGAGTTTCATGGTCACCTCACTTTCTCCCTTATTTTTCATCATAGCCAAAGGCCAGGCTGAGAGACTGCAGCGACTGCAGCGCTTTCAGGGTTCCCTGGAGTGCTTCTTCGGTGGTTTCGTCCGGTGTATCGGTAACAAGAACAATTACATC
>JAHJLI010000222.1 GCA_018821785.1 Pseudomonadota bacterium | reverse complement strand
GGCACTGATGACGTCATTAAGTTGAACTTTCTCTCTGCTTGTTATACCACGGCGGGCTAAAGTCAACAGGTCCTGGACGATTATCGCTGCACGTTTTCCTGCACGTCGTATGTTTTCGAGTGGGCCGCGCATATCACTGTCAGGAGATAACTTGTGAAGCAACAGGTCGGGATAACTGACGAGACCTGATAACACATTGTTCAGGTCGTGGGCTACACCACCGGCCAGCTGACCAAGCAGTTCCATTTTCTCACCCCTGAGTAATTCCGACTCCAGACGTAAACGTTCCTGTTGTGCCCATTTGCGTTCTTCAATTTCAAGCTGTAATTGTTTACAGGCCTTTTCCAGTTCGGCTGTTCTGAGCTTCACTCTTTTCTCGAGTTGGTTTCTTGCTTCCTCCAATTCTTTTTCTTTTTCCTGGAGTTCATTTATCGTTCTGGCCAGCAGTTGTTGCTTGTTCAGTAGAGCGTCGCGGCTTTCTGAGCGACTTTTTTCTACAAGAAAAGCTAATACACAGACAAGCAGGTAGGATGGGATGAAGCGAAGGGCAAAATCTCTGCTATACACATTGCTATTGTCCGAAGACAAATCGAAGATGAGAAAACCTATACAAAAGCAGATAAGGAGACCGGTAATCCACATTCCTTGCCGTAATCCAAGCAGGTAAAGAGAGAAAAGCGGAAAGGTATAGAGCCACATGAATGCTGTGGTGTGGACTCCACCGAGGAAAAAGAGATAACTGAAAAAGAGGAGTAAAATACCTACCCCGAAACGAGAGGCAAGAGGTTCATCTCCGGTTCGGTGGAGATAGAAAAGAAGTACGAAAAGGAGGCAGGCAACTACAAAATCGGCAACGCCGAGAAATAGGGCTTTTTGGAAAAGAGCTATAGTGCCCATAGCTAAGAGGAGAATAGCTCCCAAAAAGAGAAAGATATTTAACATAATTATCTTTCTCAGGGTTTCACTATTCTGACCTTCTCTGATTCCACTGTAGAGAAAAGAACGCATTGGTATCTCCAAAGTATTCTGGCAGGCCGTTGTATTGAAAAACAATTTTACCGATGCTGGTTAGGTCGGTTTGTACTCAAACGGTGTTGCAGTATACACTATATTAAAGACCAGTCCAGCAAATATCTCTGTAGTTTCGGCTTGATAAATCATTTTGAAATACACGCTCAGTTTTTCGCCATATACTTTTGAAAGATGTGAAGCCGAGTCGACAAAAACATGTCAGATCAGCCACTATGCATTTTATATGCGCGCACGGATTAAAAATGACTTGTCGATTAGGTGATGATTCCGCATTGGTCAATGCAGGCTAGTAAATTGATTGATTAATAAACACAATATATTGCATAGATAGCTCTGTTGCAAAATTGTCATCTTTTGTAAAGTTTCAAGTCATAGAAACCTTATTTTTTTATAAAGATACATTTTTTCAATATCTGCAAATTGGGTAATCTTTGGGTTTGCGCAATTCAACATTGACTTACAAAAGCAGAATGACAACTACCGTCAGCTATTAAAGTGTGTCAAGATGGGTCTTGAGGCCCCCTCATTTAGGGCAACAGTATTACGACCCATTGACAATTGATATTCTGTATCAGTTCCGCTTAGAAACCGCCAAGGAGTTGCCTTAGACGACTGAATCCTGGTAGTCTTTTTCTCTTGATTTGCTTTGGATTTCTGATAAGATCTGTTGACATCTGCAATGTTCTGGTTAATATATGGCCTCAAATAACCTAGATCTAAAGTATCCTTTTTAGATGACTCCGGCTCCGGTAAAAACAATGAATTAGTTGAGTTGATTCGGAAAATTCAAATAAAACATGCATCTTATGTAGTCATCAGCAGTCCAGTAGAAAGTTATAAAAAATAGTGTTGGCAAATAATATAGTTGCGCATTGTAGGCGGATAGTTCGCAGTTGTAGTGATGTTTAGCCTATTTAAATAGAGAATTATATAATTGTAGGGTTTGCATCATGCTAATTATTAACCTGTTATAAACTGATTGGTACTGCAACAAGTTATGAGGTGCGGAACCTGGTGTTGTCTTATATGTTTTTTCGAACCTTTTGT
>JAHJLI010000019.1 GCA_018821785.1 Pseudomonadota bacterium | reverse complement strand
TCTATGATCTGTTTTTTATTCATGATAATCCGTTATACTAAAAATGAATGTTTTGAAATTCACCCAGGTATGCCATAGTACTGCGTATGTTGTGCCACTTTTTATCCGATTTTACCAACAATTGCAGTTTAAAACACTCTTTGAAGCTTTTTGAAGGCAGAATAAAGAGGATGTGCAACACGCGAAAAATCATTCATATCGACATGGACGCGTTTTTTGCTTCCATTGAGCAAAAAGACCATGTGTCCTTTCGGGGAAAGCCCTTGATTGTCGGAGGCAGTCCGCAAAGCAGAGGAGTTGTGGCCGCCTGTTCCTACGAAGCGCGCAAATTCGGTATTCACTCAGCCATGCCTTGCTCGAAAGCGGTCAGATTGTGTCCGGAGGCAATTTTCACCCCTCCTCGCATGGGTAGATACGTTGAAATCTCCAACCAAATCATGGGAATTTTCCGCCAACATACTGACTTGGTCGAGCCACTGTCATTGGATGAAGCCTTTCTGGATGTTACCCACATCGGAGAAAAACACCCATCCGCTACTCTCCTGGCAAGGCATATTTGCCAGCAAATATATCAGGAACTGCAACTTACCGCATCCGCAGGAATTTCTTACAATAAATTTTTGGCAAAAGTTGCCTCCGACATTAACAAGCCACATGGCATCACCACCATTCCACCGAAAACTGCACACCAATTTCTCGACGCCCTGCCGATCCGCAAATTCTTTGGGGTTGGCCAGGTGACGGAAAAAAAGATGCGACAATTAGGTATCAACACAGGTTCCGACCTAAAAAAATGGGATGCGGAACGATTAGTCTTTCATTTCGGCAAGATCGGTTCATTTCTCCATAACATAGTCCGGGGGATTGATGATCGTCCTGTCGAACCGGTGAGAGTTCGTAAATCCATAGGCAGCGAAACCACTCTCCCCTACGACACCGATGACCTCACCGAAATAAACAAGCTCCTTGCAGAACTTGCCGACGACCTCGAAAAAACATTGCTCAGAAAAAATA
This sequence comes from Pseudomonadota bacterium, assembly GCA_018821785.1. Lineage (GTDB taxonomy): Bacteria > Desulfobacterota > Desulfobulbia > Desulfobulbales > Desulfocapsaceae > Desulforhopalus_A. The sequence continues at coordinate 31,408 of JAHJLI010000019.1, read as the reverse complement.
AGGGCGGATATACCCTGACACTGAAGGTTAGGTATAAGGATTTCACCACCATCACCAGATCGATAACCGTGAGAACTGCCATGTTCTCGGTTGACGACTTTGTCCCCATGCTCCCCGGTCTCCTGGCTGCAACGCAAGTTGGGACGGTGAAAATCCGTCTGCTCGGGCTCTCAATATCAAAGCTTGTCGACCATATAAACCTTCCTCGTCAACTCAAACTTCCGTTTATGTATGAATAGATTATAGTGTTCTGTTGTACTCACAAACATTATGGTTATCATAACTGAGTAGTAAAAAACTGCGCTTTTGTTTCTCGGAATTGTCTTGGGAGCTTAGACTTCCTTGAAATAGACAGAACAAAAACAACAACCAAAAACCTTACTCTCCCTAAACAGAGAAACACCATTATTACTATTCAATCACCTGAATCTCAAACTTACTCGTATGAAAGACCTCATTCTTGCAATTTTCAATATCTTTAAGTATGTCGGGAAAATTTTCACCTTTATCAGAAATTTCCTGTTTAACGTTGTATTGTTAACAATTTTTGCGACCCTCATTTTTATTTTTATGCCAAAAGAGGTCTCTCATGTTCCTTCCAAAAGTATTCTGCGACTTGACATTCTCGGCGATATAGTTGAGGAAAAAAGGGTTTTTGGTTCCGTCGAAAAATTATTCAGCGACTCGGTTGGTCCAGATGCAACAGAACCCGAAACTGCTCTGCAGGATATTCTTGATATCATCGACAACGCCGCGGCAGATGACCGGATTGTAGCATTGCTGCTCAATCTTAAACATATGGAAAGTGCCGGGCTGAACCAGTTGCAAACTATCGGCCAAGCCTTTGTAAATTTCAGGAAAACCGGAAAAACCATTGTTGCCGCTGAAGACTATTACAGTCAAACGCAATACTATCTGGCATCATATGCCGACAAGATTTTTCTCAACCCAATGGGCGGAGTAGATGTCCACGGTTTTGGCGTGTTTCGCCTCTACTTCCGAGAGGCCATGGAAAAGCTGGCAATCAACTACAATATCTTCAAAGTCGGGACGTATAAATCAGCACTTGAGCCGTTTACCAGAGATAACATGTCACCAGAGGATCGCAACCAGAATGCAGTATGGCTTTCTGCTCTTTGGCAGGTATATAAAGATGATATCCTGAAACAACGAAAACTATCGAAGGAAACTCTAGAAAACTACACGGCAAACATCTCCCTGGCCTTACAAAGTACTGGGGGTGACACGGCACAACTAGCCCTTACAACCGGACTAGTCGACCAACTGTCAAACAGATCGGAAATATCCGCCTACCTTATTGCCTTGGCCAAAAGCACTGAAACTAAACCACCCATAGTTGGATCCGCAAAATACTCCGACTCGTTTCTCCCTTCCTATAACAAAATTGGTTGGAAAGGCGATAAGATTGGCCTCATAATTGCCGAAGGTAATATCCTTCCGGGAAAACAGCCTCCTGGCCTCATTGGCGGGGATTCCCTGGCGGCACTCATAAAAAAGGCGAGAGAAGACGAGCAGATAAAAGCTCTCGTAGTACGCATCAACTCGGGAGGCGGATCAGCCTTTGCTTCAGAAATCATTCGCCAGGAATTGCTTTTGCTACAGAAAAAAGGCAAACCCGTTGTCGTTTCGATGGGAGCTGTTGCCGCATCCGGTGGCTACTGGATTGCGGCCGATGCTGATGAAATCTGGGCATCCGAGGCAACCATCACCGGATCGATCGGCATCTTTGGGGCAATTCCCACCTTTGAAAAGACCCTGTCTTCCCTTGGGATCTACAGTGATGGCACAGGAACCACCCCTCTGGCTGCGGGACTAGATCTCACTCAGCCCCTGCCGGAATCATTAAAAGGTGCCATTCAACAGGCAATAGCTCATAATTACGACCAGTTTCTGCAAATCGTTGCCACAGGCAGGGATCTGGAGAAAAAACGTGTAGGAGAACTCGCCGAAGGCCGTGTTTATGACGGCAAATCCGCACTGGCATTTGGTCTCGTCGACAAACTCGGATCATTTGATGAGGCCATTGCTGCAGCAGCGAATCTTGCCGGCACCACCGATTATAGTGCTGAATATATTCGCCCGGATGCTACCGTCAAGGAACAGGTGCTGCAATTCTTTGCAGCACAGATAGCACCACTTGCCGCCATCCTGAATAAAAATGACTATCCACTAGCTAAAAAAATCAAAATAATCTTGGAGAACAAATTCAATGAATTTATTCTCCTTGACGATCCGCGTGGCATATATGCCCACTGTCTTATCAAGCTGACCCTATAACGTCTCGTAATAAAAAAGGAGCGACACCCCTCTTACTGAGAGATAACCCGCTCCAAAAAAATTAAAGACCGATAAACCAGGCAAACTCAATGCAGTCTGCCGCCTATATTTCTTAGGCTTGAAAACTTGAGGAATCCTCAAGGTCGAATTCCGGAATTTCATTCATAGCGAACTCGACCCATTCCCACGGGGCATCAAGAATTTTAAAACCGATATCGACAGTGCCTTTTACTGAACCCTGCTTTTTCCAACATGGTTTTGCCAACAACCTGTAATGTTTTCCTTGGCCAGACAAAATAGCTGTATAGGTATATTTTTCAGCAGCAAACGAAAGAGGTATATCGGTGATTTTAAAACCTCCGATGGACATGTCTTCGATATTGCCTCCAAAAATCAATTTCCCGTCGGCGATATCACCGACAAATCCAGGCAATCCTGCCCTTCGGTGTTTTCGTTTCATTTGGCCAAACTGAAAACCGCTAGATAATTGTGTACCTTTTTCTAATCGATTCATGGCAAAATCCTTTTTTTAGAAACGATAGGCTCCCCTCTTATCATTTTTTCAGCGCCTTCCGGAAAAGTATAACATGTTCAGTGTGCAATCAACACAGAAATCAAATTATTAATTCAAAATCAGTGAATTCTTCACTGGAGAACATCCCCCCTCTTTTTTTCAACAACAGTATCCTTGGCGACAGTCTGTGCAGATATTTTACTCGGCACCACTCTTGCCAGGGCAGCCCGGGAATTGTCCAGATATTGCCGGGCAAGTTGGGTCAAATCATTTTTATCAATTGAAGAGAAATCACTGAGAATTGACTGCGGCCACTGCAATTGCTCCGGATATCTGCTGGAAAGTGTGAGGACAGACGATATCCAGTATTGGTTGGTTCTGATATTGTCAGTGATAGCAGTCAGCATCGGTCTCTTGGCACGCAACAATTCATCTGCGCTTACCCCTGTTTCTTTCAGCTGGTCGACTATGTGCAAAATTTCAGAAATTATTGATTCCTCGCCCCCAGGCTTGACAATCACCTGTGCAATCAAGAAACCGTATCCTTGATAGACCCGGCTATTGAAATTCGATACGGACGGGGAATACGCAGCGCCAAGCTTTTCCCTAATCACTTTTCTTAACCTGTCCTCAAGCACCTTGGCTAAAACATGTAACCTTCTTGTGCGCTGAATATCCCAATAATCCTCAGTAGGCCAGGCGACCACAACGAGCGACTTATCAATAGAAGTTTCAACGTCTACCTTGAGCGTTCCACCCGACGGAAAATACACCGCCTGTGTCTCTGGAATGTGTGGACTTTGCAGTGTCACTCCGCCTAAATATTTGTTTAGGATTTCCAGAACATCATCTCTATTGAAATCACCAACAATCGAAAGCTCCAAATCTTTCGGCAGAGAGAAAGATCGGACCCACTTTTCTAAAGCTGGAAAATCAAGCTTTGCAATATCATTCCAAGAAGGCAGACCAAAATGTGAATTTCCGCTTGCGAGAAAAGGATGTACATCAAGAAGCATTGCGCCATCGATCTCACGGCTGATTTTCTGATACATGAGCTCAATTTTACTTAAGACATGAGCAAACTGATTGTCCCGAAAGCCCGGATCGTAAAGCATTGTTTGAAGTATCTGGATCAGCAGTTCGAAATCTTTAAACAATGAGCTTCCAATCCAGCTAAAGGCATTTTCACCGATATTAAAGCGCAATTCGACTGAACTCCCGGCGACAAGAGCATCAATTGCCGATTGCGGGAATTGAGCCGAGCCGGAGATGTTGATGGTATCTTCTGCCAATATAGCCATTCCCGGAGCAGGTTCACTTTGTTCTCCAGCCCCAAAAGAAGCGACTATCTTCACACTGTTTTTCTGGTAATCGGTCTTCTTAAGATTGACGACAAGACCATTTGCAAAAATCAACCTTTCAACGTCAATGTCCTCATAATACAGGCGTTCAGGAGCAGTATCCGGCGGGATAGAAAGTGGTAGATAAGGAAATTTGTCTTTTTGTCGATGAAGCGGGCTTACGACTTTGTCCCCTACTACTCGCCGATAATGGTCTGCAATAATCCGGGGACCATCTTCCCCCAACGGTGCGTCTCCCGTAACCGACACCAACCTGCTGTCATGATTCCATAAGGCCCGAAATTCCTGGTTGACCTGAGCGGTAGTAACCTGTTCAACTATAGGTCTATAAAAGGATTGTTCCTGTTCCGCCGACTGATACACACGGTTACTTCCCAGATGCCTGAGTATTTTTTGAGCGATCTTCCGAGAATCTTCGGATTTTACTGTAAGAACTCGGGAATCCAACTCAGCAAGTATTTCTTTTTTGGTACGTTCCACCTCCTGTTCGTTAAAGCCAAACTCAATAGCCTGACGGAGTGTTTTTTCTATAAAATCAAGGCATTCCTGCCACTTTCCAGCATCCGTTTGAGCGGAAATGGTGCCATAGCCAATACGCTCCAGGATATCTCCAGAGTTGTAAGAAGTAAGGGTAAAGGGTGCTTTTTTTTCTTCCTGTAGCCGTTGCAATCGATACCCCATAATCATGGTCCCCATCAACCTTATAATTTCTTCCGTTTCCAGTTGTTGTGAGTCATTCTGCAATGGTAGATCCCAGATAGACTCGATCGATACATTGGTTTTACCCAATTCCGGTTCGAAATGATAGAAAGTCTCGGTCCCCTTATGTACCAGCTCCCCGAATCCGGGGCATTCAGGGCTTGGGCCGACCGTGGAAAGCTGGGAGAAATGTCTTTCGACAAGCTGTTCGGCTATTTTTGGTTCCATATCACCAACGACGATAAGAATCATGTTTTCCGGTCGATACCAAGAATCGTAAAAAGTCTTGAGACTTGTCCGATCTGCTTGCTGTAGAATTCCTTCAACTCCAATGACCATTCTTTCCGCAAGTCTCGTCCCGCGAAAAGCAAATTCCATACTAGCCACCTGTGTTCTATAAGATGCTGAGTCTCTGGATCGCCTTTCTGCCAGAATCACACCCCGTTCCATATTAATCTGCTCGTCATTAAGGGTTGCACGCCTGGCATAATCAGCCATAACTGAAAATCCGACATTCAGTCCCTTTTCAGAACCATTCGGCAATATAAGGTTGTAAACCGTTTGATCAAAAGAAGTGTGGGCGTTAGCATCATTACCGAAATTCATGCCGATGGATTGAAAATATTCCACCAGGCTTCCTGCCGGATAGTTGTCTGTTCCTTTAAACATCATATGCTCAAGGAAGTGCGCCAACCCCCGTTGATTATCCGCTTCATTTAAGGAGCCGGCTTTCACATAAAGAAAAGCTGCCACCCGGTTCTTTGGTTCTTTGTTCTGTTTTAGAACATAGCGAAAACCATTTGCTAATTCGCCTTGGTGCAAATCTGGGTCAACAGCCAGGTCGCTGACCTCCGATGGCCAGGTCGATGGTAAACACACCTTGTCGCTAGATAGTTTTTCGGCATAACTCGCTGGAACCAGAGCAAAGTTGATAAACAGCAAAAATGTGAAAACAAGTTGTGTGGGGTTTTGTATTGTCGATTTCATACTCTTTTTATTATACACCGCCATGAGCCTTCAACTAATAGAAATTAGTACGAAAATAAATGAATAAATAATTAAAAAAATAATTCTTGAGACGACTTGGTAATTATAACAATCATTCCTCGCAGCGAAACTGCCTGATTGAAATCAGTTGATATTTTTTTAAATATTATCCATTTCTGTGGTTGAAAATCAGTTATAAATCCTAGCGGAATGATGACCAAAATAATAGGATGTCTGCCGTTCTTTGGCAAAACGATGTATTTCCAGAGCCAATATAAAAACAGCTTTTTTTCAGAACGAGAGTGGTGTAGTAATATTTCCTCTTTTAAAACTAATTTTTTTATCGCCAGGCGCCATTACCGTTCATTCCAACCTGCCATGAAAATTAAACATAAACTAGAATACTTACTGTTGAGATCAATAATATTTTTTATTAATCTCCTCCCTGTTCCTATAATTTTAGCCCTTTGTAAAACACTTGGCTACTTGGCGTGGGTGATCTTCCCCTTCCGCATTAAAGTTGCTTATAAAAATCTGTCAACCGTCTTCCCTGAACTGACACATGAAGACAAATTACGTCTTTTGAGGAAAGTGTATCTGCAGTTTACCAGAACATTTGGTCTGGTTTTCATTCTTCACAGGAAAAGCCTCACCAAGTTGATAAAAAATACCCGAATAACTGGCAGAGAAAAGCTTGATCGAGCACTGCAACATGGAAAAGGAGTTATTCTGACTACGATTCATGCCAGTTGGTTCGAAGCATACTTTGCCTGGTTCAACATTGCCGATCTCCCAACAAGCCTTATCTACCAGAAACAAAGCAACCCACTATCCGATGATTTTTTCGTACGCCAACGAGGTCGTTATGGCACAAGCCTATCTCACATAAGTAGTTACGACGGCATGAAGGCATATGAAAAGGCTCTGAATGACAACAGGATACTCATAGTCAGTCTCGATCAAAGCTACACCAGTCGAGGCGCCAGTGTATTGTTTTTCAACCGCCCCCTTGCCTGTGCTAAAGGGGCCGCAATACTCCGCCAAAGAACCGGTGCCCCTGTTTTTACAAGTATCTACTACATGAAAGATGGCGAACTCCATATTGATTTTGATGAAGTTCAACTGCCACACTATGATGATATCAATGACCAGAGCATTATTGATATATCTACCCGTTGCGTCCAACTCTACGAGCCTTTCATAAGAGCTTATCCTGAACAGTGGTTCAGCCTCTTTCATCGGCTGTGGAGCAAAAAAGATTATCCATCCGTTAAACGATCGATCAGGCAGATTTTTTTTTAACAACCATCAGGAAATAATCTGTCCATTTTACATATTTCCTTACGACTCCCTATGTCATCGCCTGTATTACATTTGCCATGTTATTATTTTTCAATGGTTTAAATATTCCTTCAATATTCAAGATCGCTGGTGTATTACTAGAAACGTTCTTTATCAAGTTCATTAACTGTATCGGCAGTAGAAAGCTTTTTTAGTTTCCCACTGCCTTTTTCATTTTAATCATTTCCCACCAACTCATGACAAACAAAGAAATTCTTGCACGTTTATACAGAGTTATCGTTCCCTATCAACACAAACTCCTGATCGCAATGCTGGCCATGATCTTCGTAGCCGGTTTCACCGGTGCTCAAGCCTACCTGGTGAAAGATCTGCTCGACAAAATTTTCATGGAAAAGGATATCTTTTTCTTGAAGCTCCTGCCTCTTGTTGTGGTAGTTATTTTTTTCCTCAAAGGGCTTGCTTACTACCTTTACACCTTTTTGCTTGAACAGGTTGGCCAGTCGGTCATTCGTGATTTCCGCCTCGATATTTTTAACCATATTCACAAACAATCACTGTCTTTTTTCAACAAGATGCCCACCGGAACTTTGATGTCGCGCATAATTTCCGATGTCACCCTGCTACAGCAAGCGGTATCTAATGCCCTGGTTGGGTCGGTTCGAGATTTTTTTCAAGTGATCATCCTGCTCGGCGTCGTTTTTTTTATGAATTGGCGTCTGGCCATGATTTCCTTCATCATTTTACCCATCGCAGCCTATCCGATAGTGAAATTCGGTCGCCTTTTCCGGAAACTCAGTACCTCCACTCAGGAAGAGGTAGCGAATGTCTCAAACATCCTCCATGAAACGATCACCGGCAACCGCATCGTCAAGGCTTTTTCGAAGGAAGAATATGAGGGGAATCGTTTTTTCGAGCAGGTGAGCAAACTTTTTATCCTCACCCTCAAGGACGCCAAATATCGCTGCATGCAACATCCACTGATGGAGTTTATCGGTGGCGGTGCAATTGCAGTCATTATCTGGTTTGGTGGCAATGAAGTCATCAGGGGCAGTGCCACCCCCGGTACGTTTTTCGCTTTTCTCACAGCACTGATTGCTGCCTACGAACCGGTCAAGGGTGTTACACGCATCAACTCGACTATTCAGCAGGGCCTTGCCGCTGCCACCAGGGTTTTCGCTATTCTCGACATCGAACCGGAAATTCAAGATAAAAAAGGTGCCATCCAACTTCCACCATTCGCTTCGGTGATTGAATTTTCAAACCTTACCTTTTGCTATAATGATGAGTCCCCGGTTTTGTCGAATATCAACATCAGTGTTCCAGCTGGCGAAGCTTTGGCTATTGTTGGCCCGAGCGGAGGTGGCAAGACCACATTCACCAACCTCATCCCACGTTTTCTTGATCTGAAGGACGGAAGTATCACAATTGACGGCACGGATATTCGGGATGTCACGGTTGCCTCTCTGCGCAGCCAAATTGCCATGGTAACCCAGCAGACAATTCTCTTTAACGATACCGTTCGCAGCAATATCGCCTATGGAGATCAGCAGGCCTCGGAACAGGCCATTCGTAATGCAGCACAAGCCGCCTATGCGCTTGAATTCATCCAAGGCCTCCCCAATGGCTTTGATACCATAATTGGAGAAGGCGGCGCAAGGCTTTCCGGCGGTGAACGTCAACGCCTCTCTATTGCCCGGGCAATATTGAAAAATGCCCCGATTCTCATACTCGACGAGGCAACCTCGGCCCTTGATACCGAATCGGAACGTGAGGTGCAAAAGGCTTTAGAGAATCTTATGAAAAACCGGACGACCTTTGTTATTGCTCATCGTCTCTCAACAATAAAAAATGCCTCAAGAATAATTGTAATCAAAGATGGGGCTATCGTCGAACAGGGCACTCATGACACCCTGATTGCCCAAAAAGGGGAATACGAACAACTATATAACATGCAATACAAGTCATGAAAAAGCTTCCACAGGTTCGTAATATATCCAACACAGCAGGGATTTTCTGCATCGTTCTTTCCTGCTTTTTTATCCCCTTTTCCACCTCTCTGATGGGGGCGACAGCAACTCTCGCCGCGCTTTTCTGGATACTTTCCGGCAATTTTTTCTCCCTTCCCCAACTCATGAATAAAAATGTGTCGGTAAGTCTGGCCATTGCTTTATTCCTGCTGCTTATCGTCGGGGTTGCCTATAGTCCTGCCTCATTGAACGATGCCCTTGCTTTTTTGAAAAAATATCGTGAACTGGTGTATTTTGCCATGGTTGTTTCACTTTTCAGAGACAACGAAGGTGCAGCCAGGCTGGCCGAAGATAGCTTTGTCGCCGGTTGCATTGTCCTTCTCCTAATTTCCTATGGAATCTTTTTTTCCATTATTCCCTCAGAGCGCTTCGGCCATTCGGTAGTGTATCACATTACTCATAGTTTGTTCATGGCCGTTCTGGCCTTCTGGTGCTTACAACGCATATTTGAATCCAGGCAATACGTCTATTTATGGCTGGGCCTCTTTGTCCTTGCAACCATCAACCTGTTCTATATAGCTCCCGGCCGAACCGGCATGCTGATATACATCGCTCTTATCATTCTCACCTTCTGCCAGCGCTTTTCCTGGAAAAAATCACTGGCAGCAATCATTCTTGTGGCATTGGTGACAGGTGTCACTTTTTTTACCTCCAGCAATTTTTCTTCAAGGATAAGTGAGGCAGTTGACGAAATGCGCAGCTATCAGGCTGAATCTTCAAGAACATCTCTTGGCATGCGATTCGATTGGTACCGCAACAGCATCGATCTCATCCAGCAAAAACCTGTTTTTGGGCATGGCACTGGATCTTTCAGGACTGTCCAGGAAGAACTGATCAAGGACAGCAACACCCAATCAACGGACAACCCGCACAACGAATATCTCCTTCTCGCCGTTCAGACTGGTCTTGTAGGCTTGTTTTTATTCATAACCCTTCTTTTCGCCCAGTTTATCGCCTCTTTCGAGCTTCAGCCGCCAAGGAAATATCTGTTGCAAGGGGTGGTGGTTACAATGGCTGTCGGATGCCTTATGAATTCATTTCTTTTTGATTCCCATCCAGGTCATTTTTATGGAATAATATCTGCAATTCTAGTCACGAGGTCGATAAAACCCAACAGCCTTTTATCCATACGATAGGAAGAAGTGCAGTTCTCAAATCGGCAGCATTACCTGAACTTCAGTATACTCATTTGGGGTACTGAAAATCTTCATTGTCCCACCATGTTCCTCAATGATCTTTGCCGATAAGGCAAGGCCCAACCCCGTCCCATTATTTTTTGTTGTGAAATAGGGATCGAAAACCCGCTGAAGATTTTCCGGAGGAATTCCTACCCCGCTATCCCTAATGATGATAACGACCATTCCACCATCGCGTTCAGTCCGCACTGTTAAGCTGCCGCCATTCGGCATAGCCTGTATAGCATTAAGAAGAAGATTCAACACTACCTGCTTAAGTTTATCCCGGTCAACAATCACCATGGGCAATTCCGCTGCAAGGCCAAGAACAAGATCTATCTTATAGGATTCGGCATCAACCTGCACCAGCGAGACGGTTTTTTTGATTATATCGCCTATTGCAGTCAGCTCCCGTGTAAGTTTCCCGGGTTTTGCGTAATCAAGCAATTCACCGATGCTGCGGTTCAACCTCTCCACCTCTTTCACCAGTACGTCGGCCGTTTCCACTCCACTACCAAACGCAGATAACTTTGACTTTAACAGCACCGCCAGCCCCTTGATCGAGCTTAAAGGGTTCCTCAGTTCATGGGCCACGCCGGCAGCCATCTTTCCCAATGCCGCCAAACGTTCGCTTCGCTGGAGCTCTTTCTCAAGCGATTTGACTTCGGTGAGGTCGCGAATGAGCAGGACCTCACCTGCTAGATGGCTATCATTATCCAACACCACCATAGATGCCAGTTGTAGAATCATCGGCTTTTTCGGGTCCAGATCCAAAAGAATTTCTTGCTGCCTTTCGGCAGTATTCTCCTGGTTGTTTCCCATAAACATCTTGACCAAACCTGGCGGCAAACAAACTTCCGGTATTTTCCCTCGGATACGCCCCGTATCAATTCCAAGAATATCTCCTGCACAACTATTGCAGACCCTGATCACTCCTTGACTATCAGTGGCAATGAGACCTATAGGCAAGGATGAGACCAGAATATCTGTGAACGCCCGCATGGCAACAAGGCTTTGTTGAGATCCCTTCAACCCTCTAAGGGTTATATAGGAAAGTGCACCGGCAATTGCGACTAAGAGTGTGACAATTGAGAGGATAATTACCTGCAGAAACTGTCGTCTGAGGGACGAAGTGAACTGTTCGAAATCGAGCTGCACGATATAAATGAGTTTTCCGTCGAGGAAACGTTTCATCTCCTCCTGCATAGCAGCAAGCTGCGGATTGTTGGCAAATCTTCGCATCATTTGCCCCCGGCCAGGTCCACGGCCAAAAAAGTCATTTGGGTGTTTCTCGGTATTCGGGGGCAAATGCCAGGCGGCAAGCTGAAAGCTTTGATTAAAGCGACCCCCTTTGTTTCCGTTAATAACACGAGAAATAAATTGATTTGGCACGCCTACTTTCAAGGTTTTGACAAATGACAATGTCGCTTGATCAATGCTTTTATTGGTTGAATGCAACCCAGCACTTGACAATATCGCCCCTTCCTGGTCAATGAGACAAACTGATTCCACTCCAGGCTGTTCAACCGCCTGCTCCATTGCCGCCTGCACCTGATCTTCCCAGCGGATAAAAGTTTCCGAAGAACGCAGATTATCTCGCATTGACTCTCGGGCAGAACTGCTAATAAAGCGCATCAGGGTCAGACCTTTTTGCACCAAGGCCTCGCCCATCAATTCCTTTTCCCGCTTATAATTGCTGACTGTAAATAAAGCCAGCAAGAGCATTAAAAGTGAACAAGCGACTGCCAACATCCAGGGCGAAAAACTCAGTAGCAGGTTGCTGCTCTTAGCACTCTTTGGCAGGGGTGTCATAATTGGCGATTTTTTCAAGAATAACTTTGGAGATCATGTAAGTGGGAACAATGCCTTCATCCCCCATCGGTCCCGAGGCCAGTGTCTGGCCGCTCATTAAGGGATTATCCGATGCATAGTAAGCATATCGAGTTTTCATCTTAGCTGGGATATGACCTTGAATTATCGCTCCGCTTATCGCCCGCTGATAATGCCCACCTTCCATTTCCAACCCTACCGCCTGCCAGGCTGAAGAATGAAATCTTTCAAGAACATCACGGTTCTGCAGTGATGTTCCGAGAACGGTGACCATAGGGCCGGTATACACGGTTACTGTTTCATCAAAATCGGCTGACGAAAGCTCATTGTCGACAATATAATTGTCGGCGGTTCCCTCCATAACATGGGCCGTTGCAAGCATGATATCACCTTTCTTGCCCGGCAGCACTCCAGCCTTGCCCATTACTGAAATGGACTTAATATCGAGAGATTTATTGACTCCATGTCGACTTTCCGGATTAAGCAACTCGTCCATAATGTCAAAGGCCTGTGTTCCGAAAGCATAATCAATGACGATAAGCAACGGCTTGGTTTCCTGGAGAAAATGATAATTCATTTTCAGTGAGGGATGGAGGTGATGCTGGTCAAGCTGCCATAGGTCCATAATATGGACATCAATCGTCGAGCCTGATTCATCTGCCTGAAATGTAAAGCCATGCTTTGCTGCATATTTCTCTACATCTTGTTCCTTATCTCGAACCGCCCGCACCATCGCATATAAATCGTCCGGCACCGGTTCACCTGAATCAACTAGTGTTCCAGGCCCATACAGAAGATTACGCATGGAATGCATATTGGCACTAACCACATGGATCGGCCGGTCCTCGAGATGCAGCCGAAAGAGAGCTGACTTTAAAGCTCCAGCCCATAGGGCCGCATGTGTCTGATGATCTATCATCTCGTGCAAAGAGGGCGTAAAAAAAACGACAAGTTCGTTTTTCTTAGAAGTCTGCTCTTCTATTACTCTATTACCAATGCCGTAAATGATCGAAAAAAGACCGCTGTTGCTATTAGATTCCTGCTTGTTTTTTTCGAAATGTTCATAGGCTTCACGCGTCTCCTTGTAGGTCCGACCGAGAATTATAGAGAGGTTCCAAATGGCCTGTTCTAACTCCTCGCCAACCAGCGACTCCTCTATGGATACGACACGTTCCAATTCCGTCCATTCGGAACTCACCCCCTCGGTTCGACTGCAGACCTGTCTATAGATCTTCCAGGCCTCGATATTCAGAAAGGTAATATGGGTAAGTATATCATATATTTCACTTTTCCCAGTAGTTATCACAAAACAATACTCCTTTTCTGATACAGCATACGATACCCTTCTTCTTTTTAAGGGGATAATTTTCGCAAAAGAAGTGTCATGAAAGTCCTCTTGAGCTGTAAGGGTGAGCCTCGTGCATCTTTCAATACCTTTGGGCATCCGGTCGAAGACATACTCCAATCCTTGCAATTCGACCACCCGATTATCCGACATTGAGCCGTAGATTTCAGGACTGAGCTGCTTCAGAGCTTCGGACAATTTCTCTCCAATTCTTCCTGACGGTTTATACGAACCCTGGAGAGTCATGGAATCGGCAAGGATTTTAAAAGTTCTTATGGCAATCCGTGCTTTTTGGGATTTTGACAGATCCTGCATATATTCTCCTCAGGGAAAGCAGTTTTTATAATTGTATTACTGCAATAGTCGTATTGAACAAGAAAGTCCCCCGCCAACCGATGGTCTCATGCCAATTGAGTACCTTGGAAATTCATTTCTTGTTTTTTTAAGAATGAATTTCGCAGAGGTACTTATCACCCCTTGGGCGGGGTTGGTATCTCTTAATGATAGCGAATAGATGAAAAAAACGCGAAGAATTTCCTTGCCGCCCCATACAGTCAGATTAATGACAGGGCAAACAGGACAGAATAGAAGGAGAATACATTGAAATCTGCCGCCCGGGTGGCTGCTGACGTTTTTAGTACCTTAGAAATTCGTTTTTTGTTTTTATCACCGAATTTTGTCAAGGTACTTATCCCGTTCACCGGGGTTATGTTCTTATGCGGCTGCTCAGGGCGTCAAGCAATTCAGCACGCCCTGAGCCAGTTTTCGCTGAGAAGAGGATTCTCTCCTCCGCCTTAATGCTGTGTCCTGCATCAAGCATTCTGGCATTTTTCTCACGAATACTGCCAGAGATCTTGTCGATTTTAGTATATACAGGAAGACAGGGAATCGCCTTTTCATTGAGCCATTGAACAAGTTGTGTATCTTGTTCTTTAGGTTCATGGCGAATGTCCATGATAACTACGACACACCTCAAAGTTTCCCGTGTTTCCAGATAGGAAGTTATCAATGATTGCCAGTTGTTTTGCATGATTTTCGGTACTTTTGCAAACCCATAGCCGGGTAAATCCACCAGATAAAACTGCCCTTCTACGCAAAAGTAGTTCAATCCTTGGGTCTTTCCCGGTCTGGCACTGACCTTCACCAAGCTTTTTCTGCCGATAAGGGTGTTGATCAGACTGGATTTACCGACATTAGACCTACCGGCAAAGGCGATTTCCGGGAGTTCCGGCTGAGGAAGCTGATTGAGACGATGAACACTCAGGAGAAATTCGATGTTGAAAAAATCCATAATGTATCTCCTGAAAAAAAATTAAATTACCTTATTCAGGGAGTACTCGATAATGCCTTCAGCCCCAAGTTTTTTTAATTTCGGAATCAAATCTCTAACAATATCTTCAGAAACCACGGTCTCCACAGAATACCAGTCCTGATTATATAGACTTGCCACTGTTGGAGCGTTTATGCTCGGGAGGATGGCGACAATATCTTCAATCCTGTCACTGGCGACATTCATTTTCAAACCAACTATTCGATCCGCCCGCAGTGCACCTTGCAAAAGCAAGGAGATATTTTCGATTTTTTCCCTTTTCCATGGATCATTCCATGCGCTTTTGTTTGCTATGAATTGGGTATTCGACTGCATCAGTTCATGAATAATCCTCAAACCATGAGCTCTGATTGTGCTCTCCGTTTCCGTCACCTCGACAATGGCATCGGCCAACCCAGAGACTACCTTGGCTTCGGTCGCACCCCAGGAAAATTCTATATTGACATCGATGTTTTTTTCTTTGAAAAAACGTCTGGTTACATTCACCAATTCGGTTGAAATTTTCTTGCCCTGCAAGTCCTCAATCGACCTTATAGCGGAATCACCAGCCACAGCAATTACCCATCGGGTTGGCCGCTTGCTGACCTTGGAGTAAACCAGATCGCACACCAGGATAGTGTCGGAACTGTTCTCCATCGTCCAATCTTTGCCTGTAATTCCCGCGTCCAGCATACCTCCTTCGACGTAGCGTGACATTTCTTGCGGTCGGCAAATTGAACATTCAAGTTCCGGGTCATCTATCTTTGGAAAATAATTTCTGGCGGCTGGATTAATCCGCCACCCGGCTTTTTCAAATAATTCTATTGTAGCCTTTTCGAGACTGCCCTTGGGTAATCCTAGTTTAAGCTGATTCATCACCAATTTTCTCCGCGCCGTTAATCAGTTCATCGCCGATATCAACCCACATCAGGATAATAATATAGACAATGTATAATTTTTTCAGAGGTACAAAAAATTCTTGCATATAAGAGATGCCTTCCAAAAGCATCGCTGCAAGAATTTCCTTATTTTTTTCCATAAACAGTGTCAGGATCAAAGATTTTGCCCCCAACCGTCACCAGTTCATCGTCTTCAAGTCGCCGATAAAAACAAGACCTGTGCCCGGTGTGACAGGCGGCATCTCCACCTTGTTCGACTTGAAACACTACAGTGTCTTCATCACAATCGACAAGGATATTCTGGATAATCTGTACATGACCTGAAGTTTCGCCTTTTAGCCACAATTTATTTCTTGAGCGGCTCCAATAATGCGCCTTGCCTGTTTTTAGGGTCATTTTCCAGGCTTCATTGTTGATGTATGCGACCATAAGAATTTCAAGCGTTCGAAAGTCCTGGACGATTGCCGGCAGGAGTCCATCAGCTGTTTTATTAAAATTGAGTGTTATCATTGCGCTTATTATTGCACTGAATTTATAATTGTGGAAGGACGACTAAACTAGACAGCTCTGATCGCTTTGTCAAGCTACCACCAACGTTTTATTACTTTTCTTACTCTATGCTTGCATAAAATTGATCATCTCCTATACTATGTAACTCATTTTTTACCCAATGAAGCAGATTTTCGTTTTCTTTAACCCCTTTTCATGGATCAGGAGTTTAAAAATGGCACACCCGAAAACCAATGACATGGTAGTTTTCACCTTTACTGGATTGCTCGACAACGGTGAAATCTTTATCGCCTCTGATAAAGACAAACCGGCACAGGCAATTCTTGGAAACTCCGATCTTCCTCCAAGTCTGGAGTCAGGAATTATGGAGATGCATATCGGTGAAACTTGCAAAATCCGTGTTCCACCCGAAGAAGGCTACGGCCAAAGACTTACCGACCTGGTGCAGACCATCGACAATCAGAAGCTGGTCGCCACTCTCAACCCCAAGCCGGGGATGATCATCTCTCTTAAAGTTGACAAGGAAGGAACCGAGCAAAAAGTGCCGGCAACGGTAATGGCGGTGGATGGCTCGAAAATTACTGTTGACTATAACCACCCACTCGCCGGCCATCACCTGACCTATCAAGTCACTCTTATCGAAATAGCCGGGAAACCAATCGCAGATTCTTGAAATCTATTCACCTGTCACCCGTCAGAATTTACCCGGCCTGCGGTGAGAGCCAACGGGATGACCACGTCTTCTAAATATTCCCCTGCTTCATGCTTTTTTTTAAAAAACACCTGTACATACCTTTTCCTGTATGTATAACCTAATATAGTATCAATTGGATATTCAATTAAAAGCAGGGAGCATTGTATGGACATCGAAGACGACGAAATATTGCAAGGATTTATTGAAGAATCTCTCGAGCACCTGGCTGACATAGAGAATGACCTATTAACAATTGAAGAAGGCGGTTCCAATATCGACGAAGATCTTGTTAACAAGGTCTTTCGAGCGGCCCACTCTATTAAGGGGGGCGCTGGGTTCATGGGTCTTACCACCATCCAAGAGCTCTCCCATGCGGCGGAAAATGTTCTTGGTATGATTCGCAGCAAAAAACTGATTCCAACTCCGGAAATCATAAATGTGCTGCTTATCGCTTCCGATCAGTTACAGAGCATGATTGAGGATGTCCACAACAGCAATGAGGTGGATATCTCAGCTCATCTTTTACCTCTGAATTCCATAGCCGACGGTTCATTTTCCCAGGTAACTCAGGAAGCATCAACTACAGAGGTAAAAACCAAAACCAAACAGATCGCAGGCAAGAGTGATCCTCCTCCTGCAATCGAGATTGAGCTGCCGGTGGAAAAAGCAAAACCTCTTGCCGCGAAACCGAAACCCAAGCCGGAACCTGAACCGGAACCAGAAATTGAACCAGAGCTCGTTTCACTTTCGTTGCAGGAAGATGATGAAGGAGATGACAATGATGAGTCAGGATCGTATGCAGGAACCACTCCGCCAATCCAGCGAAATGGTCGGTCTGACTCCTCCAGCGATAAAAACAAGCAATCCGGACATCCGGGAAAGGCCGAAACAACCCTGAGAGTCCATGTCAGTCTCCTCGACTCGCTGATGAATCTCGCGGGAGAACTGGTGCTCAGCCGCAACCAGCTGCTGCAGACCATCGGTTCGGATGATCTGCGCAACGCCGAGGCGGTAGGTCAGCGCATCGATCTGATTACCTCCGAGTTACAGGAAGCGATAATGCTGACCCGCATGCAGCCGATCGGCAATGTTTTCAGTAAATTCCCGCGGGTTGTTAGAGATCTTTCCAAAAAACTCAACAAGAACATTGATCTCACTATTGTCGGCAAAGATGTTGAACTTGACAAGACAATTATCGAGGCCATTAACGATCCACTCACCCATCTCGTTCGCAATTCAGTCGATCATGGTATCGAGAAACCGGCTGACAGGAAAAAAACAGGCAAATCCGATATTGGCCTCATCATTCTGAAAGCCTACCATGAGGCTGGCCAGGTTGTAATCGAGATCAGTGACGATGGCAAAGGACTTGACGGAGAAAGTCTGGCAACAAGTGCCATCAGCAAAGGCCTTCTTACAGCCGAACAGGCTCAGGCTATGTCCGATAAGGAAAAAATTAACCTGATCTTCCTGCCCGGCTTCTCAACCGCAAAAGAGGTTACCGATGTTTCAGGCAGGGGCGTTGGTATGGATGTCGTCAAAACCAACCTTGATCAACTTGGGGGAACTGTCGATATTATTTCCGAAAAAGGCTCCGGCACTACCATCTCCATTAAACTGCCCTTGACCTTGGCAATTATTCCATGTCAGATCATTGAGACAGGGGGAGAACGGTATGCCATACCCCAGGTGAATCTTGAGGAACTCCTTCGCATCCCGGCTAGTCAGGTTCAAAACCGGGTCGAGAGAGTTGGTGATGCAGAAGTTGTTCGGCTCCGCGGAACCCTGTTGCCTCTTATTCGTCTATCGGACGTCATCGGCATAGAACGTACGTATTTCGATCATTCCGCCGAGGAAATCAAACCTGATCGAAGAGAACAGACTGCTGATCGGCGCGGCAAGGAATCGCCGCTCTTTCGAAACCCCAATGAACCGGAAAAGAAATCATCGCAAAAAGGTGAAAGCCTCAACCGGTCGGTACTCGATCGCCGTTATTCCGCCTCCAGCGCCCTCAATATCGTCGTGGTATCGACTGGCTCAATGAAATACGGCCTGATTGTCGATCGCTTGCAGGATTCCGAAGAGATCGTTATCAAACCACTCGGCCGGCACCTACAACAATGTAAAGGGTATGCTGGAGCCACAATCATGGGGGATGGCCGCATTGCTCTCATTCTTGATGTCAGCAACCTCGCGAGAATGGCGCGTCTTAACTCAATTGACGGATCTGATCGAGCAGCTGAGGTTGCTAAAGCCGCAGAAGATGCAAGGAGAGCTCACAAGGACCGACAGTCCCTGCTCATCTTCAAAAGTTCCGAAACCGAACATTTTGCCGTTCCTCTCAACCAAGTCGAACGAATTGAAAAAATCAAACGTTCCGACATTGAAGACCTTGGTGGTAAACGTGTAATGAAGTACCGAGGCGGCAGTCTCAGCCTCATATGTATTGATGATCTCGCCATGGTGAACCCCTTGGCCAACCATGAAAATCTCCTGGTAATCGTCTTTAATATTGCCAAGAGGGCTATTGGCCTTCTCGCCATTGGCCCGATAGATGCCATAGAAATCAGCGCCGAAATAGACGATACCACACTCAATCAACCTGGAATATTGGGATCTATCATTATCGATCAGCATACCACAATGCTGGTCAATGTGTATGAGATGGCACAAACTCTCTTCCCACAGTGGTTCGCAGAACGTGAAAAGCCCGTTTTCGAAGCTGAACCCGAAAGCGATCCACCAACCATTCTGATCGCCGAGGACTCGAAATTTTTCCGCAACCAGGTGAAAGGCTACATGACGGAAGTTGGCTACAATGTCATTGAAGCGGAAGACGGTGTAGAGGCATTGAATAAACTTCATGAATACGGTGATCTGATTGCCATGTTGGTAACCGATATTGAGATGCCGAACATGAACGGCTTTGATCTGACGCAGAGAATACGTAAGGATGACAAATACTCAAAATTGCCGATCATTGCTTTAACCACGCTCGCTTCGGCCGAAGACATGGCCAAAGGACAAGCCGCTGGAGTCAACGAATATCATATCAAGCTCGACAAAGAACGACTCATGGTTTCGGTTCACGATTATATGAAGAGACGGTTTTAACCCGTTGTCAAATGAATAACCTGAGATGATTCAAGTTAGATAACGGCACCGGATGAATCACAAAAACATAATGGTATCAGTATGACAGACGACAAAACAACAGTAGACCCCCGTAGAATTGTGGAGCTTGCCACCTTTTATGTCGGTGAAGCACTGTGCGGCATGGATATTCTCAAAGTGCAAGAAATTAATAAACTTATGCAGATGACCAAAGTTCCTCAAGCACCCGATTATGTGGTAGGAATACTTAATCTTCGAGGACAGATCGTCACAGTAATCGATCTGGGCTTGAAACTGGGTCTTGGGGCCACAGACCTTACCCAGGATCCACGCAATATCATCGTCAATTCCGCCGGAGCCCACGTCGGCCTCTTAGTCAGGCAAATAAGTGATGTCGTCTCCGCCGACATGGATAGACGAGAATTGGCCCCGGCAAATATGCGGGGCATTCAGGGAGAATATTTCACCGGGGTTTACAAAACAGATAACAACCTCATTGGAATATTGAATGTCGACAAAGTGTTAAGTCTTGAGGATTGATAGGTCGCATGATTGGAATGAAAAATCTACGGGTTCTGGTTGTCGACGACACTATTGTTTACCGCAAGGCTGTCTCAGACATAATTGAAGAAATTCCGGGTGTGGAATTGGCCGGTGTGGCCCATAACGGAAAAATCGCTTTATCGAAAATTCTTACCTTGAAACCGGATATCCTGACTCTCGATATCGAAATGCCTGAAATGAACGGCATCGAGGTTCTGGAGGAATTACAGAGGAGCCACCCGAGGATTGGTGTCATCATGCTTTCGACCTTGACAACCGAAGGCAGTGATATGACCATGCGTGCTCTTGAACTTGGAGCATTTGACTTTATTCTCAAACCCCAGAGCAAAAATCAGATTGAAGGTAAAAAGGAGATCAGGGCGGCACTTGAACCTATCCTCAAAGCCTTTGCCAAATCCAAGTATGCCCCTTCTTTCTTAAGCAACAAGGTTCGAATTCCCGCCCCAACCTCTGCCCTTCGTGGCACTATTTCGAACGGGCATCCAGGAGGCACCCGTGTTTTAAAACCTCTGGGCCCTAAGCCGACGACTCTGCGGAGAGGAAAATCCGAAATTGTTGTCATAGGAATTTCAACAGGTGGTCCGAATGCTCTCAATCAGATGTTGCCTCGACTTCCTGGAGACCTCGGGGTGCCGGTGTTGATTGTCCAACATATGCCGCCGGTTTTCACCAAATCTCTAGCGGCCAGTCTTGACAAAAAATGCGCCCTGACCGTAAAAGAGGCTGTCAACGGAGAAAATATCCTTCCCAACGTTGTGTACATAGCACCAGGTGGCAAACAGATGAAATTGGTGGCAGGAACCGATGGCCAGAATCGTCGAATAAAAATCACCGACGATCCACCGGAAAATTCCTGCAAGCCGTCAGTTGATTATCTTTTTCGCTCAGTCGCCGATTACTATGTGGGCAGAACCACAGCGGTAATCATGACCGGCATGGGTTCGGATGGAACTCTCGGCCTTGGTGTACTGAAACAAAAATCAGCCTACATTATCGGCCAGGATGAAGGATCTTGCATCGTTTATGGAATGCCAAAAGCACCAGCGGATCTTGGCTACTTGGATATCGTTGCACCCCTTGGCAAAATTGCAGATGAAATTACCAACAGCATAAAATAATAATAACCCATTATTGTCATTTTTTCGAATCGATTTTCAAACCGCGATGATAAAGATCAACCCCACAGAACTGAAGCTTGTCTCACAATATATCCAGGACATTTCCGGGATATTTTTGGATCAGAGCAAAGCATATCTGTTTGAAACTCGATTAAGCTCAGTTGCCGAGACTCATGGTTGTAAATCATATCAAGAACTACAGGCAAAAGCCAAAAAAGATTCAACCAAGCTCATAGAAAAATCAATTGTTGACGCAATTACCACCAATGAAACCCTGTTCTTTAGAGACAAAGGGCCCTTTGAACTGATGCAGCATAAAATCCTGCCTGAGGTAATTGATGCCAGGTCGTCAAAATCTGCAGGCAGAACTCAAGTCAGGATTTGGAGTGCTGCAGCCTCAACTGGCCAGGAGCTTTATTCAATTGCCATAGTTATCAAAGAGCTTATTAGAGATGCCCCGGGATATGCCTTCACCCTTCTAGGCACTGACATCTCGGACGCTGCCATTGCGCAGGCGAGTTACGGGAAATACAACCGTTTTGAAATAGAACGAGGATTGGACAAAAAATACCTGCAAAAATTCTTCACACTTTTCGGTGACTCGTGGAAGATTAAAGATGAAATCAGAGCGATGGTTAACTTTCGAAAACAGAATCTCATGCAGCCCTTCACCGCCCTGGGTAAATTCGATATCATTTTCTGCCGAAACGTTGCCATCTACTTTACTCTTGAAGACCGCAAGAAACTTTTTAATAAACTCGCGGACAGCCTGGTTGATGATGGATATCTTGTCATTGGATCAACAGAGTCTCTTACCGGTGTTTGTCCTAGATTTTTACCCAAGCGGCATCTGAGATCAATTTTTTATCAAAAGCAATAAGAGGCCTTCTCATGAAAAATCTCACAATTCTGGTCGTCGACGATGACCCCGTTGTCAGGCGACTGCTTGAACAACGGCTAAAAAAAGAGAATTACCAGGTCCAGGTTGCCGAAGATGGCTATGTTGCGGAAAAAATGCTCAGACAGCAATTTTTCGATGTTGTTCTCACAGACCTGATGATGCCCGGAGCGATAGGTGGCATTGAAGTACTTGAAATAGCTAAAGATATTAATACAAGAACAGAGGTGGTTCTCATCACTGCTCATTCATCGGTGAATACAGCCGTTGAAGCAATGAAGAAGGGCGCTGTAGACTACCTTGAGAAACCGATTAATTTTGATGAGCTCTTCCTGCGTCTAGATAAAATAGCCAATATGCAGACCATCCTGCGCAGCGCCCAAGACTTGCAAGTCGCCATGGATACAACGGAAACAGCAGCCTCGGAGACAATACAGAACCTGGAAATGCAGGTTACTAAAATGCGTCAAGCACTCGACGAAATTGAAAACATCCTGCGCGACGAGGAACTTGCCGACTATAACAAAATTGCCATGGCGCTGGATATTGTCACTCAATCGTAAGCCGAGTGACAATTTTTACCTGGCACCACCCCGAATGAATTACTTACCGGCAGCCCCGATCGCCTCAGATAAGCCCACGGCAGACGCGCTTTGGGCACTGTCAAACATTGCTCCCTGCACCTTTGCTCCCGTGAAATCTGCCCCCGTCAAATCTGCTTTGTAAAAATCGGCATTTTTCAAGCTTGCCTGACGCAAATTGGCTTTCACAAGCAGAGCACTTTTAAGATTCGCTTTATCAAAATCTACCTTTTCAAGATTACAGCCGCTCAGATTGGCCTTTTCCAGATCCGCGCTGTCTAGATTCTTGCCAGAAAGATCAAGACCTGAAAGATCACAGCCATAACATTTGTTTTTATCAAGAAGGCGTGTCAAATTCTCTTGTTGAGTCTGCCCTGCTAGAGGTTTATGGTTCAACTCCCCCCCGGCTCCACCGGCAACGATCGGTTTTTCTTCAGCCACCTTAGCTGATTTTGGCGCTTCTGCTGCAGGTGCCTGAGTTGTCTGCTTTTTTTCTTTTTGTACTTCCACTTGGGCTACGACAACAGATTTGGAAATCGTTGCCTGTGGAGCACTTTCTTTATCGGTTTTATTCGCTGACTCTATTGCCGGCGTTTCAACTACTGGTTCTTTTGTTACTTCTGCTCTATTTGGAGATAGAGGAGTTGCAACACTTTCGCCACCCTTATCATTTTGCTCGGGCACATTCACTGTTGATTCTTTCACCGAAGCAGAAATTGCCGGTTTAACCAGCACCGGTTTGTTGGCTTCTTCCTTGGCTGGAACCGGCGATGAAATAGGAGTTGCTGAAACTGACTCATCCTCAGTCGTTACATCAACAATTGCTTGTTGAACTGGTGCTACTTTCTTTGCAGCAGGAGGGGCAGCAAGAGATGCTGGCTCAAACTTTTGACGATCTTTGGTGACCCCTTGCACCTTTTGCGTTGCCTCAGGTTTGATTTCACGGACAACAGCTATTGTCGTGGGGGGAACTTCAAGTTCCCGTCGCTCACCAACTTCTGCTTCCCACGTCTTAGGGTTTTGTTTGGACTTCACAGGATCGGCAACAAAAACTTCCTTTGGCACCTCGGTCTCGCCTACTTCCTCATATGGTTTAGCGACGATGAATTCTCCATCAAATCGAGCCCCTTGGTAATACGAGCTGTCCAAAGAAGTCCCCCGCAGATCAGCTCCTCGCAAATCAGCATCACTTAAATCGCTGCCACCAAAAACCGCACCACGTAAGTTAGTATTTCTCAGATTGGCCCTCGTCAGGTTGGTCAGAGAGATCTTTGACAGTGAAAGGTCAGCTCCCTCCAAATCAGCGTCGATTAGATCGAGCCTGTTCAATATAAGGCCAGAAAGGTCACATCCCTTACAATTCTTAGTTGTTTTAAGTTTTTCAAGATTCTCCTTTGCCACAGTACTCTCAGCAGCAAATGCAGCGCCAACCGTGTATAAAGAAACAGGCCAGACACAAGCCATAATAAGAACACTTGTTTGCAAACATCTTTTCATAATCATTCCACTTCCTCTGTTATTACCTTCAGGTAATGACGATAACCGTGCTACCGATACTCTATCATGTTGTATTAAAATTCGAAACCATACAGTATTTTACAAAATAGTGTCAATATAAGGATGGTGAGCTACAAAGCGTTATGAGTTATTTGCCTATCTGACGTCACCCTGCCGTTTCCATTTCCATGGTGACATCGGCCGCAAGTCAAACCAGAGCCCTCTTTTTTCAATACGTGCGACTTCCTCCATTTCCATCCACGCCTTGCAAGCTTCTTTACGGCAGTATCGTGGATACACCCATGCCATCCCGGCTTGAACAAGATCTCTGTTTAACACCTGGTCTGCCTTAACAATCACCGCCACAGTTCTCCCATACGAATCCATATATTCAGGTTTAACCATCAGTCGCTGCCGCCCAACCCACTTCCTGACATATTTTTTGGCCTCTTCAGCAAAGGGCTGCTTATATTCCGGAGCATCAATCCCATACAAGCGAATTTCAATGTTTTGCTCGCCTGAAATGATGATGAGTGAATCCCCATCAATTACTTTTTTGACCGTTCCGTAGAATGGCTCTCTGGCATCAGCGACAGAGACGAGAATTAATAGGAATACCGCTAAAATTACCATGGGTCTAAAGATCATTTTGCAAAGCCTCTGAAGAAATGCATAATGCGATGACAAACTATTGCATGCGCAATATAGCCATTTTCTCCTCTTAGTAAAAGCTTGATTGATGATACCGCCCGTCAACTGCCACAACAATGACAAAACACTATTGTTTTATATCCTTTTCATATGATATGCTTAGATTCTAAGAACTATTTTTATCTTGGTCGCTCGGATATCTTTTGTGGTCACTTTCTTTACGCTAAAACACAACTGCAAATATTCTGGAAACTTGAGAATTTAAACCTATTCCAAACTGACTGTTGATATGCCTCTAAATGCTATGAGAAAAAGTGAAGAAGAGACCATGTCTTTTCTTGAGAATCTGCCGATCTTCTCCAGCATGAATGTTGATGAGCTTGCCACTCTTGCAAGACATATGAGTTATATACAATTGCAACGTGGTGAACACCTCTTTGTTGAAGGTGATCTTGGAACTTTCATGGGATTTGTAGTCAACGGTATTCTTGAAGTCCAAAAAAGAAGCGAAACCGGAGAGAACGTTACCCTGGCGAGGCTGACAAAAGGGAGTTCCATTGGGGAAATGGCCCTCATTGACAAGTCGACCAGATCAGCAACAGTAATCGCCAAACAGGCAGCAGTTTTGGTCACACTCACCGACCGCGCCTTTGATATGCTCGCCGATAAATATCCTGCCCTAGGCATCAAAGTGATAAGGAAAATTGCCCGACTCATGAGCCTCAACATGAGAAGGACCTCCAGCAAACTTGCAGACCTCCTTCAAATGACTCTTTAACAGAATAAGAAAAAACTCTTTTATCAATAGTCGCTGGCTAAAACAAAACACATGGTAGTAACACCCACAATAAATGTCGCAGATGAATCATGCCGGACCTTCTTTCACGGCATGGTCGGATCTACCGATATTATGCAACAGCTCTTCGACATGATCATTCGGGTAGCTGATGACGATGTATCCACCGTCCTTATAAGGGGCGAATCCGGTACCGGAAAGGAGATGGTCGCCAAAGCAATTCACGCCGAGAGCAGGCGCAGAGACAAAAATTTTGTGCCCGTCAATTGTGCAGCCATCCCGGATGACCTTCTTGAAAGCGAATTGTTCGGATATACAAAAGGCGCTTTTACCGGGGCGGTAGCGAATAAGCTTGGGCGTATCCAGTATGCCGACCAAGGCACTCTTTTCCTTGATGAAATTGGTGACATGAAGGCCTCTCTTCAGGCCAAATTGTTACGGGTTATTCAGGAAAAAGAGTTCGAACCAGTGGGCGCGTTGAAATCGATCCCGGTTAATACCCGAATACTTGCGGCTACTCATTGTGATCTGGAAAAATTGGTTGACGCGGGAAGTTTCAGAGAAGATCTCTATTACCGTCTTAGTGTTATCCCTCTTAATCTTCCCGCTTTGAAAGACAGAATCGCCGACATTCCTCTTCTCATTAATACCTTCCAAGAGAAATATACCCGACAAAGGGGTCGAGAACCTTTTGCATTTTCGACTCCGGCAATCGCTGCAATTACTCATTACGAATGGCGGGGCAATGTAAGGGAGCTTGAAAATCTCATCCAACACATGAGCATTCTCTATAGCGGCAGGATGCTCCAACTTGAAGATCTCCCGGAAAAATTTCACAATGTGACAATCCCTGTCGAAGAGAAAACCGAAGTGGCACTAAGCCCGCCCACCCCATCGCCACCGGAAAGCCTTAACACATTTTCCCAGTCGCTATCTTGGCAAGATGGCCAGATCGATTTTAATGAGTTGATAAATGATTTTGAAACCCAGCTGATCGTCCAGGCCATGAAACTGACAGAAGGAAATAAAAAAGAAGCCGCCCGGATCCTGAACCTGAAGCGAACTACCCTCCTTGAAAAAATCAAAAAGAAAGCTATCGAAGGGCTTTGGCAAAAATGACAGGTGCGTCTGAGCTATAGACAATTGCTTTCAGGCTGCAAGTTGCACAAGATTGTTGGTAATATTTTCTTCAATGTCGGCCTTTGAGGCCGGGGTGAGGAGGATATCCCTTACTCCATACTTCACTGCTTTGATCACCTTTGTTCTGGTCCAGCTCGGCCCGGCGGCAATCAACGGTAAAGAACAAGAAGCACTTATTTTTATTGCTACGCCAAAGGCCTGTTCATTGACATCCTTCATCACCAGAAAAATCGCCTTCAGTTCGCCGGGTATGTAGTTGTGTACGTTATCTTTAAATGACAGCGTTTTGACTACGAAATCCATCTCCCCAAGAACCGCGGCAATTTTTGCAGATTCAGACTCGTCGTCGCCTATCAACAAAATATCAAGAGCGGCATTCGTCTCCCCCAATCGACCAATCTGCTGTCCTGCCGATTGTCCGACTTCTTCAACCTGGGCGGTCTCTTCAATTGCTATGAGACCTTCCATTTCGAGAATACCCAAGGAGAAAACAATATTCACCTTACCTAGAGCGCTGTCCCCAATAGCAAGATCCGAGCTGCTCACATAATAATAGCCGTTGGGAAAAGGTTCTGCAGATTCCGTCTCCACCTTCATCGGCACAACCTGACTCAGGTCGGTTTTTACAAAGCGAATCCTTTTGGTGTATTGTTCCTCAAAAACGGCGGTGTAGACGCCGGCAATAATGTTGGCAATCTCGCCATAGGCGTCCTTGGTGTCGTCAGCAAAAACTTCCTCGTTGACAACCGAATCAAGCTCTTGAGCAGGCAGCATAATCAGTTGCCCGCCAACCCGGATGGCATCCCTAAGACTGACAACCAGATAGCTTTTACCCTGCAATTCGCCAACCACATCCATATGGGCAATTACCTGTTTTCCAGAGACCTCCTCGATGAAGAAGCTCTCCTTATTCACAACTCTATTATTCTGGTTACTCAGTTGCACCTCGGCACCAAGAAGAGCCCCCACCTCGTCCCCGACTTTGGTCAAACAAGAGGCAAGGAGCTTGTCAACCAGTT
Organism: Pseudomonadota bacterium; assembly: GCA_018821785.1. Lineage (GTDB taxonomy): Bacteria > Desulfobacterota > Desulfobulbia > Desulfobulbales > Desulfocapsaceae > Desulforhopalus_A. Next base: position 3,080 of record JAHJLI010000019.1, on the reverse strand, counting down.
TTTTCTGTTTTTCTGCTTTATCTTTCGTCTGAAATGGAATCTTTGCGGCTTGTTTGACCGGTGAAACAGCTTGAGCCTTCTCTCCTTCTACCTTACCAATCGACGCTGTTGTTGAAACAGGAATAGTCTGCACGTCGCCAGCCGGCATCGCCTCTTCCAGTGGTATATTTTCAAGCTGCAGCAGTTTTGCAGGAAAAAGCATGTGCATGGTTCCTAACTGTTTGCCTGCAACCAGCAACTGCATACTATGGCAATAATAGTCTTGGTTCGGTATCGGCTCCTCTGTGTCTGCAACTACCGTTTGCGGAACGACCTCTTTAAGTGTCTTTTTAATGAATCTGAGTTTTTTTGTGTACTGTTCCTCGAAAACTGCAGTGTAGACGCCGGAAACGATATTCGCTACCTCGCCATAGGCATCGCGGCCGTCTTCACTGAAGTCTTCCTCATTGATAACGCTGAGGAGTTCCGTCGGTGGAAGCATGATAAGTATGCCGCCAAGATTGATTGCATCCTTTATGCCAAGAGAAAAAAAACACCTATCTATCTGTTCTCCAACTACCTCCATATCTGTCAGGATCTGCTTGCCGACCGTCCGTTCCGAAAAGAATTCTTCTTTGCTGACGATCTTGTTTTCCAGACCATTGAGCAAAATGTCGACGCCAAGGAGGGAGCTAATTTCTCCAGCAAGTTTTTTCTCGCAATCGGCTAGAAGCCGATCAACTTTCTTCTTTTGTTTTTCTACATCAACCTTCGGTTGTTGTTCTCTCTTTTGTTCCTGTCCAGAAACAACCCCTTGACTGGTTGTGGTATCTTTCTGTTCTGCAATTTTTACTGAACTCGGTGCTGATGCAGCTTCAGATTGTTGCATCTGCGGTTCCTGTACAGCTGTTTTTTGCTCAAGTTCGAAGGTCAGAGCGGGGAAAAGAACCACCAGATCCCCCATTTGCCGACCATCCAGGAGCATAGAGCTCGACATCACATAAAAGGTCTGATTTGCAACAGGACTATCAGAATCGATATCCACCTTTGCGGGCACAAGAACTTCCTGCTCCTTACGGACAAAGCGGCAGGCTTTCGGGTACAACTCTTCAAAATCTTTGGTGATGGATCCAGCTATAATATTAGCAATTTCCCCATAGGAATCCTCGACTTCTTCGCGGTATTCTTCCCTGCCGACAACTTCCTGCAATTCCAAATCCGGCAACATGATAAGCGTACCACCCAAGCGGATCGCATCCTTGATGCCAATCAGCATGCAGCCTTTACCGGTAATATCACCTGTAATGTCAAGGCAGGCGCAAATCTGCTTCCCCGTCAGCCGTTCGAAGACCTCAGCTTTACTGGCAAGTTCTCTGCTACCGCTGATGATGGCAAAATCACTCCCCAGCAGGGTTCCGACCTCGTCTTGAATCCTGATCTCAACAGCTTCCAGTATCTTGTCAATTTGTTTTTGTTGATCCATGCGAAAAATTCAGGAAGAGAGAATAGATACACACCGGATCGATACTCCGGGAATATTCTCTGTATCGGCAGGAATGCCCGGCAACTTAACAGGTAAGTTGCTGTTCATTAGTTTGCAACATACATTAATTCTATCCAAAACCGTTCACCAGCCATTTTCAGGGGAACAATTATTCTCTGCGCTTTGGTTGCTCCGCATACATTAAATGATTCACCGACAATTGAGGTAGGGATAGCCAGCTCAATATTGACAGCAATCGCAGCATATGCAACTTTGAGGTTGCCAGCAACCATATTGGCAATTTCACCGATTGCGTCTTTGACGTCATCGTCGAGTTCTTCAACTTCCATGCCAAGAAAACCGCTGGTGATAGCTTTAGCTACTTTTGCCGGACAATGAATTGCCAAAACCCCGCGAATTCCCCCACCCAAACCAATCATCGAGGTGAGATTGGACAGTATTTTGCCCTGTTTATTGAGTAGAATTTCTTCACTCTCGAGCTCAACCATCAGCATGGTTGAAAATACATCCTGAGCGCCTTTGATTATTTCACTTCCAAGATCAAATTCATCGGCCATATTACATTCCTCGGTACTGAAAAAGAAAAAAGGCAGTACCAGAAGACGATCCTGCCTTTTCCATTGTTATTATTCTGGCAAAACTATTTTTCCAACTGCAACTCGACTGTAAAATGTCCGGCCTCGCACCTAAACTGTATTAAGATTCTCTCGGCATCTTTATTCGACTGATAATCGTAATGCCTGCCGGAAATGGTAGTCGGCATCGAAAGGTTGATATCCCTTCCTTTCTCGGAGAGTATCGATTTGATATTGCCGCCAAGCATATTAGCCAGCTCTCCCACCGCATCCTCAACATCAGAATTGATTTCATCTACATCCATGCCGAGAAAGCCGCTGGTGACAGCCATCGCCACCCGGTTAGGAAGATGAATTGCCAGGACACCTTTGTGGGTTCCGGCCAAACCTATCACCCCGGAAATGCTATCTATATGAGGAATGGTATCTCCACTCATTATATCCTCTGTTGCGGAAATCTCCATCATCAGCATGGTGGAAAATATCTCTTTGGCAGATTCAATTATTCTTTCACGCAATTCCACTACCCCCTTGTTATTTAAGAAGTGGCCCAAGTATTTCGTTGACCTTGTCCGGAGTAAAAGGCTTTTTTATCGCCCCAACAGCACCCAAGGATTTGGCTTCACCGATGATGTCATCGCCGGTTTCGGTGGAAATCATCAGAACCGGAATGTTTTTCATGGCTGGGCGATTGGCCTTTTCCCTAAGAAAAGTAATACCATCCATGTTGGGCATATTAATATCACTGAGGATGATATCGACTTTATTGCTCTCAAGAACTTCCAGTGCTTCCAATCCATCGGCAGCTTCATATATATTATCAAACTCGAGTCCGGCTTGACGAAGAGAACGCCCGATGATTTTTCTCATGGTGCTTGAATCGTCAATTAGCAGTACGTTTTTTCCCATTCCTGTCTCCTGTATTGATTACCGGCGCCATCCTCCCACCGCACCTGAAGCAGTGCGAGGCTACACCTCTCTTTCCTGTGCCAATGATCTTATTGGTTTCTTCTCCCTGATCT
>JAHJLI010000221.1 GCA_018821785.1 Pseudomonadota bacterium | reverse complement strand
TTTGTACCCCATATCCGTCCCAGGGGAGAGGTAAAGAAGTTGATCGAAAGAGACCCCACCTTCAAAGCACGCAGGTGGATAGTCGAGCTCGCCCATTCTTGGTTTAACCGGTTTCGCAAGCTGGTACCACGATACGAGAAAGCAGATCTCTCATATAATGCGTTAAACGCTTTGGCAGCGGCTATGATCATCTTAAACAAGGTCATGGTTATTTATAGATAAGCACTTAGTATTAAGAAAACAAACCGTGGCCATATGGGATAAACCAAATGCTGACCACTACGGGGGCGGATTTTTGCTCTTGAGGTTCAATTGAGGGTCGAATCAGTGATAGTTAAAATTAAAAAATTCTTGCAAAATATTTTGTTGCAAATGGCGAGAAAGCAAGTTGAATTTTGGGTGGGGATGGTTGTTAGGGCAAGACCTGATTGGAGTCCTCGGCAATGGTCAAATCGGGAATTGTTGAAATTGTCAGGTCTATTTACTGGTGATATTATAAATGTTGGTGCATGGAGAGATGAAGACAAGGAGGGAAATTTCTATAAGTTATATTTTTCCAATGCAAAAACATATACCAAAACAAACTATAGCGGAGAAGACGGTCTTGCTAATTTGCCTGACGAACTGTTTCTCGATCTTTCTGTGCCACTTTACCAAGACTTTAAAACTTATGATTTGGTTTTCACACACACGGTTTTAGAGCATGTACATCCTTTGTCAATAGCATTTGATAATGTTTGCAATCTATCTCGTGATTGTGTGTTAGCAGTAGTCCCTTTTATTCAGTGTTTCCATGGAAGGGATGGTTCATATGGTGATTATACCCGCTTTACTCCAATGTTGCTGGAAGAGTTGTTTCGGAAAAGAGGATTTGAGGTAGTTTATTTGAATTGGAACGATGATTTTCCAGTAATGAACGTGTATGTCATCGTACTGGCAACACGATTCCCAAATCGCTGGCAAAGCAAAGTTCCTCAAGGTAAACGTGCAGTGGTTGGCAAGGTCGGGCCTGGGATGCAGTTTAATAAAATCTTATGGGGTGATGGATCGAAAAAATCAGGGTGGCGCCGAGCAGGGGAGTTCGTAGGAGCAAGTGTCCATGTTGAAGAGAAACGTAAACATTACAAGTGAGTCCAGCAATTCGAAGCATCTCTGTGCAAATAAATCGGAATTCAACAAAAGGATCTTGCATGAATAGAACGCTGGCTAGATTGGCCATTAAAAAAGGCTTGCGTGCAATAGCTTCAATGTATTCAGCGCACTGGAGGCCTTTCAGTTGTTTGCTTCCCGTAGGTGGATCTGGAAAATGGGTTATTGGACACGAAATGAGAGAAGTTTCTTGCCTGGCTCGTCAACTTGGGATTAAGATTGGCCCTTCTTGGTTCGCCGCCCATGGCAGACGTCAAGCTGTGTTTATTGGAAATCATTTTGATTTACTTCTTTCAGACAATTGGTTCCAGCAAAATCACAGACTAGCAACCGCATACTTCCATGGGAAGCCTGGACAAGGAATAGCAGAATTTGATCGATGTTTTGATGCGCTTCAAAGAAGACATTCATTCATCCACCGAATACAAGTTTCTTGTCAAGAAATGCAGCAGGTAGTTTTGGCAAGTGGTATAGATCCAGAGAAAGTCCACCTTATTCCAATTGGCGTTAACCTGGACTATTTTCATCAGCAGACAGTTGAATCTCGTTTTGCAGCAAGAGAAAAATTTGGCGTGCCACAGAATGCTTTTGTGGTGGGCTCGTTCCAGAAAGATGGCAATGGCTGGGATGAAGGACTAGAACCTAAAATGATAAAAGGCCCCGATATTTTTATTGAAACAATGCGTTTGCTGAAGGAAAATGTCAAATCTTTGGTCGTATTGCTTTCTGGACCTGCGAGAGGATATATCAAGAGGGGATTACAAGCAGCAGGGGTGCCCTATATTCATCATCAGTTGCAAAAATACTCTGATGTTGGGTACTTGTATCAGGCGTTAGATGTGTATGTTGTGGCCTCTCGTGAGGAAGGTGGCCCCAAGTCGGTATTGGAATCAATGGCGAGCGGCGTTCCTCTGGTAAGCACTCGAGTCGGTCAAGCAAACGATTTAATGAAGCATGGAGAAAACGGGTTTTTGGCCGACGTAGAAGACGCCAATGATCTTGCAAAATTGACTGCTCATATCTTTGAAAGCAGAAGTGCAATCTTGCCCATGATTAAGGCTGGCAAAGCGACAGCTGAGCGTAATTGTTATAATGCACAATTGCAACTTTGGAAAAAGTTTTTTGATGGGTTTGTTCAATGAAGCTGCCTCTTTCTTTGCCAAGGGTACTCCTCCCATGTGTGCGACCGATTTTGGCTCCGTTGCCAAAACTGCGAATGCTGCTTGTCAAACTGTGCGTTCTTTTAGAGGAAAAGAGAGACCCGGAACAATCTTTGCGCTGGTTGTTTGAAATAAACGATTTCACGGAAGAATGTATTGATCGTCAAGCTATTGCATGGGGTAATGGAGTTCATATGAAACATAAAGTCATGGACGGAATTCATGACTTTTTTTGCGAAAGAGTGCCTCCCGGTTCAATGGTGTTGGATGTTGGTTGTGGTATTGGGGCTCTAGCAAATGAAATAGCACAAAGTGTGGACAGAGTACAAGTGACCGGTATTGATTATAATGCTGAACATATTCAATTTGCTAAGGAGCGCTATAGTATCCCTAACCTTCAATTTTTTCAAGGTGATGCCACTCTAGATCTTCCTGAACAATCGGTTGATATAATAATCCTTTCAAGTGTTCTTGAACATATCACCGATCGAACAGGTTTTTTAAGTGCCTTGATAAGAGCTTATCATCCAAAAGGTTTCCTGATACGGGTGCCCACATGTGAGCAGCATTTTCATGCTGCGATGAAACGAAATTTAGGAATATTTTGCTATATTGATCGGGATCATAAAACTGAGTACACATTGAATCAATTTCATGAAGAAATTAACAGCGCTGGGTTGGGAGTTAATTCCCTGGAAATCCGTTGGGGTGATATTTGGGCTGAATGTTGCGTCTCAGATAATGAGATATGAAACTGAAAGATTGCCTGAGTATGTGTACTGAAAGCTTTTTTCTCCCAATGCAATATTTTTACTAAAGAGTGAGACTGGCAACATGGAAAAAAGAATATATAGAAACTTAGGTCATCGTATTCAATCAGCAATTAATCATAACTACTATCGGTTGCAACATGCTTTAAAGATGAGTTTACCTGGCGGAAGTCCAATGGGTGCCATGGTTGAGCTGACAAACATGTGTAATCTGAAATGTGTATTATGTCCCAGCGGAAACGGTGACCTGCAGCGAAAAACAGGATTTATGGATGAGGTTGTTTTTCAAAAAATTGTTGACGAATTAGATGATACGTATATACGCGATTTGATTCCCGCAATGTGGGGTGAATCGATTATTCACCCCAAGTTTATTGAATTTATGCGGTATGCAAGAAAAAAAACATGGCGGATATCGTTGTCAACGAATGGTAACAAAAAAGGTGATGACCAATATTTTAAAGATTTGGTCGATTCTGGAATCGATGAGATTGTCTGTGCAGTCGATGGTCATAATCAGGAAAGTTATGAGAATTATAGGAAGAATGGCAAGCTCGATGTGGTACATGACTTTCTGGGGAATATTCGGAAAGCTCGAGAAACTGCAAGTGTTAGTCATCCTTACCTTGTTGCCCAAATTCACTTATTTAGTTCAAATGAAGAACACTTGGATGACATTCGCAAAAATGTCATTCCCTTTGTTGATGAAGTGAGAACAAAAAAAACTCGAACTTTCTATACTGATCAAACTGCTATTAAAAATATTGAAGATTTGCGGAAAAAATTAAAGCCGCAGCATGAAGAGTTACAATTTGTTGGGGGAAGACCATCATGTCCCACAATGATGCACACTGTAAATATCAATTGGGAAGGAGAAGTGATTTCTTGTTGTAGGGATCCTAATACTATCCTTAAATTTGGTAATGTCCGTGAACATAGTATTAAATCGATACTGACCTCAAAGAAATATGTTGAGGCGAAAAGAAGGCTATTCGCTGGCGACTTTTGGGTAGATGTTTGTAGGGATTGTTACAAAGTGTGATTGGACGGTATTAGTTTATATTGTCTTAAATCTTACATGATGACAGTCAAATAGTTTTTTGGGAGAATTAATGATTGAGGCTCAAGAAGTTGTTTCTTGTTTGGCTGTGAGGCAACCGGGAGGAAACCGGTTAGACGATATTCGCATTAACCTACCAGCTTCTTATAAGATACAGGATAAGTGGCTGGCTGACCAAAAGAAAAAAAGCATTTGTCGTAGCTTTATGTATAATTGTCAAACTCGTTTGTTTTTTAGTGGTTTAAAGCGACTTGGTTTGTTTGACACAATGGTTATGACAGGTGTACTTCATGGTTGGTTTGATGCTTTTTCTAACTATTGGACCCAATGTCTTGGTGGACGCCCAATTACCGTAACTGATTTTCACCTTCTGTCGTATGACTACCGCAAAAGATTTCATGCAAATAGTAAGAAAAATTGGGAATCTTCTGCGCAACATGTTGCAAATTATCAAACCCCAGATAATCTTTTTCTGACTTTTTCTTTTGCCGCTCGAGAGGCTGTTAACCCTATTCGAAATCACCAGTTGCTTTCTTTGTTAAGACCTGGTTTGAAAATTCTTGAGTTTGGTTGTTCGCTTGCACCGATGTATGGAACATGGCGTCAGTTTAGTAGTCACAAGAAGTGTTACTGGGTACTTGCAGATATTGCAAGTTTCCCGTTCCATTACGCAAGACATAAATATGCTAATGATTTTGAAGTAAACACTTGTCTAATTACGGAAGACTTATTTGATGACCCTTTGAAAAATGTTGAGAGCAAATTTGATATAATCATTATCCAGGAGGTATTTGAACATCTTCATAAGCCGTTGCATATAGCAAAATACCTGTGCAATCGATTGAACAAAAACGGTCTTTTATTCTTTGACTATGTTAAATCTGATGCTCAAGGCCTTGATACTCTTGCAGGGCTAGAAGAACGTTCGGCAACATTAGAATTCCTTTATTCAACCCTGACGCCCGTATGTGGTTCTTGGCAAAGCATTCAAGATTCTTTGGGGATTTGCATTGGACGGAAAAATTAAAAATGACAAACAAAATACCCACACTGTTATCTATTACCTAACGGATATTCTATCTATTCAATGTCATGGTATTAATCGATCACTTTAAACACATTATATATTCCTCATGGGTATTGGGGAGACGTATATTTGCTGAAAAGCGAAGATGGAAAAGGGGGGGGGCGTCAGGTAGAAATAATATTGGAGTATACTATGGCCATGAATCAATCCCATCTCGTTTCGAGAAATCAAGTGGGGCTTTTATTAAGTTCCAGGATTTAAACGAGTTTTTCCCAAACACCGTATGTGGTGCGAACGTACTCTATCTCGTGAGTAGTGCTCTTCCTTCCTTTCCTATCGTGATGGCCCGTGAGGCAAAGCGCAGGGGAGCTGTCATTATCATAAACCAAAACGGTGTTGCCTATCCTGCGTGGCATGGACCAGGTTGGGGAAAAACTAACAGACCGATGCAGACTCTTTTGCAGTTGGCTGATTATGTTATTTACCAGAGTGAGTTTTGTAAAATAGCAGCAGATACCTTTCTGGGGCCAATTGGAGTGCCATGGTCAATTTTGTACAATCCAGTGGATACCAGTGTGTTCGTGCCCAACACCGCTTTCCCTCCAGGCATGAAAATCCTGCTTGCAGGAAGTCATCATCAATTCTATCGCGTACGTTCGGCAATTGAAATGCTCAGTCATCTTCTGCCATATGCACCAGAGGCAAAGCTTTCAATAGCAGGTAGATACAGATGGCGTAAGAAAGAGGATGAATGTTTAAATGAGGCATGTCAGCTAGCTGCTGTATTAGGGTTGGCATCACATATTGATTTCATCGGTCCCTACACCCAAGCAGAGGCGCCAAGGCTTTTTCAACAGCACCACGTTTTGCTTCATACACAGTACAATGATTCTTGCCCGCGTTTGCTCGTTGAGGCGATGGCTTGTGGGGTGCCAGTGGTTTATTCTGCTAGTGGTGGCGCTCCAGAGCTTGTGGGGGATGAAGCGGGAGTAGGTGTAGCATCCAGATTAGATTGGGAAACAATAAATGTTCCTTCTCCGAAAGAACTTGCTGATGCAACTTTGAAATTGTTTGCTTCTTTTGATCGTTTTTCCCAAGCGGCAAGAATGCGTGCGGTTGAAAAATTTGATCGCTCAGTTTGGGTAGATAAACACAAACACATTATTAACAAGATGCTAAAGCGGAGAGAACCTCTGGTTGTGCGATGCATTTATTAATGTGGCCATTGATTGCCGGACATTACCATTTTTCTAAATAACTTTATCTGATTACCCCTAATCCTCAGCAAGAGAAAACATGTAAGGCTCAAGCGACTGTAATGACTCTATTTGTACAAATTGCATAGCAGCTACCAGCTGCAATAGTATTTTCGGCAGTATCGATGTGAAATCAGCAAGTTGACGATTATTGTTTCTATCCCTTAAAATGTTTGCTGAGCTTTAGGGGTAATCAGATAACTTTATATCAGTGATATGGCATTTACTCATGTTACATAGAATGTCCGCTTGTCAGCTTACGGATTAATATCATATTGAGGTCGTAAATAGTGGACATCTCAGAGCCACCTCTCTTTTCCAGTAAAACAGATGTGGCTTACGATGTTTTTTCGGCACTAGAAATAAGCAAAAAATGCTTGGATACAGCACGCAAGGAAGCTGAGAAAATGGGTTCGGGCGATGCAAAAAATTAGTATACTAATGCCAGTTTATAATGCCTGTCAATATTTAAGCGAAGCCATCGAGAGTATTTTAAATCAGACTTATAGAAACTTTGAATTCATTATCATAGATGATGCATCTAAAGATAATAGCTTAGACATTTTAAAGAGCTACGAAGATCCTCGAATAGTTCTTGTTGAAAATAAGATGAATATGGGGGTTGCGTGGACATTAAATAGAGGAGTGTCGTTAGCCAGAGGGTGTTATATTGCTCGGATGGATGCTGATGATATCAGCGTCCCAAAACGATTGGAAAGGCAAATTCGCTTCATGGAGAGCCATCCCGAGATTGGAATTGCGGGAGGGTGGGTGAAACATTTTGGGAATGGGTTGTCTTCAATAGCTCGTGTACCAATTGACCCTCAGGAAGTGCATGCGTATATGCATTTCGAGAATCCTCTGTGGCATATGTCGGTTATAATGAGGAAAGACTTGCTGGAGAAGTTTCATTTGCAGTACGACTCATCTTTCTCACGTTCAGAAGACTATGATTTATGGACAAGAGCAATTCAACATTTTCCCATGGCCAATATAGGCGAAGTATTGGTTTGGGTTCGTGAGCATGGCGGCAGTGCAACTCGGGCAAACTGGGGTGAAGTTACGGATCAGACAGAAATCATCCAGTGCCGATTGTTGGAGCGTGCAGGACTGACCCCTTCTTCTGGAGAGATCGTTTTTCATCACAGGGTTGGGCGTGGCTACAGAATCAGCAACAGGCAGGAGATTGATAAAGCTGAAGCATGGCTTCAAAGGCTTTGCAATGCAAATAGGGAATCAAAGCAAATCGCTGATATCTCATTCCGTCGAGCTGTCGCCGTAGTTTGGCTTCGAGTATGTGCCAATTCAGGTCCTCTTGGTCCATGGATTTATGAGAAGTGGAGAAATTCTCCCCTTGCAATCGGTTTTCCTCAACCATTTGCAGCTGTAGCAAGGTTTTTGGCAAGTATCGGCTGGCATCAATGCCGCCGGTTAGTTTCTTAAGGTTATATGGGGCAAAAAAGGATAGAGAAGAGTGAGGTTTAGATACAGTGATCTCCCCAGACGGGCGGTCTCACGTTTTCGATTATATAGAGCAGAACGAAGCATACAATCTGCTGCACACAATGGATATCTAGAGGTTTCGTTTCCACCATCATCATTGAACCTGATGATGGCTGACACCTGCAACTCACAGTGTGTCATGTGCGGTAAGGATTATCGAGCCTGTGGCAGCAGCCACTATCTCTCATTGACCGATATCGAAACGATATACAGTCATTTGGATATGGGACGACTTGTTGATGTTATCTATGGCGGAGGAGGCGAGCCATATCTCAATCCAGATCTTGGGAGAATTGCTCGATTTACACGACATAAGTATCCTTTCGTTCAACATACAGTGATCACCAACGCTATAGATCTCAAAGAAGACATTACTGAAGCTCTTCTTGAGAGTGGTACTCACTTTCTTGTATCGGTGAATGCGGCCACCGCTGCAACGTATAAAGATGTGTCAGGCGTTGATGGTTTTGAACATGTGGTTGGTAATCTGCGAAGGCTGTTTCGTCAAAGACAAAATCATGTATCGACCATTTCTTTGTCGATGATCCTGATGAAGAGGAATATTCATGATCTCCCTGAATTTATCGATTTGGCGTCAGATCTTGGTGCTGACTCGGTAAAGACTCTGTATTCTCGGATATATCCACAAAATTATCGACTTAAGCATGGCAGACAGCAGACAATTAGTGAAAATGACTCCTTGTTTTATCACCAAAAAGAAAGTGATAGGCTAGTTGGGGAGGCCGGAAAAAAAGCAAAGCAGAGCGGTATTCGATTTCAACGAGTCCCGTTGTTTTCAGAAACGCACAGCGTTAAGAAGAGAGACTGTACAGAACCCTGGAGATCTTTATTCATTAACTTCAACGGAGATGTTTATCCTTGTCCTGCCAGTGAAATACTCTTTCGTCCAAAGATAGACGGAGGACAATACCAGAGCGGTAATGTCTTACGTGAGCACTATAAAGAATTTTGGAACAATCGATTCTGGCAGGAATTACGGAGGACAAATGCAATGAAGGGTAGACGGGATGTAGTCCCTGAGTGTCTCTGTTGCAGTGGGGCAATTTGTTGGGAAGGGCCATGCAACGAGAGGAATCATATCTTGGATTGGACTGAATCTGATAAATCAGATTTACGCTTGTGAACCCATGCCGGTAGAAATTTCCGCAATTATTTGCACCAGAAATCGGGCAGCTTTTTTGGAGAAATGTCTTTGTGGTCTTATAAAGCAAACGCTCAATTCCGATCGCTATGAAATTATCGTTGTAGATAATGGTTCTACAGACAATACCCCAGAAATTCTCTTCAAGTTTGCAGATAATCCTCTTGTTCATGTTGTCACCGAACCGATCGCGGGGCTATCGCGCGCTAGGAATCGCGGTTTGAAGGAAGCAAAGTCGTTGTACGTAGGATATATTGACGACGATGCTGTACCATGCGAAAGATGGTTAGAGGCTGCACTTGAGGCATTTCAAGGGAGTAATCCTGAGCCCGACTGGGTTGGTGGCCCTGTAACTCTTGAATGGGAGGTTGAGAAACCTGTCTGGATAAATGAAGAATTAAGTGCACCTCTGGGGTGGGTGAACTGGGGAGATTCTCCCCGGCCGCTCACTGCCTCAGAATGGTTGATTGGGGCCAATAGTTGTTTCAGAAAAGACTGTCTTGAAAAATTTGGCGGCTTTGATGAAAGGTTGGGACGCAAGGGTTCTTCTCTGCTTTCCGGTGAAGAGATACAGATTAAGAAGAAGATCGAAGCAACAGGAGGTATGTTATATTATCATCCTGACGTAACTGTGCGTCATTTTGTGCCTGCCGCTCGAGTCAAGACTTCGTGGTTCTATCGCAGGTATTTTTGGGGAGGAGTGACTGATTGCTATATGAAAAAGACTTTTCTTAATGATTGTTCAGTTGAAAACGAAGTTCAGTTACCTGTAAATTCTTTTCAAAGTCGGATGACTCGTTTATTAGGTAACATCTTTTATGCTACCGGGCTTAGCTTTTCTGTCACCAAGACAATCCATGCCAGAATCTATATTTCTTATGTATGTGGTTGGTTGTTTGGAATTGTTCAATGGAGTAAAAATATTGAACTGACGAAACAATCATGAGGAAATTTTGAAAACAAGCTTCAATTATTGTTTGGAATAAAAAAGCCGGTGGTTATGTCTGCATCAGACGAAACAATAAGTGTCATAATCCCCTCAGCCAGGCCGGATAAAGTAATTGACACGATCAATGGTCTTTTGTCTCAGACATTCACCGCACAAATTATTGAGATTCTTGTAGTAAGCCCAGAACATAATAGCAGGATTGCTGAGCTAAGCAAAAAATCTAAAGTCACTATTGTAACTGTCGAGGAACTCTATCCTCCGGGAAAGATGAGGAATGTCGGAGCAAGGACTGCTGTCGGAAAGTATCTTGCCTTCATTGATGATGATTGTATCCCTGAAGATATGTGGCTTGAGAAATTGTTAGAAGAGATTTCCATGTATCCTGATGTTGGCATGATCGGTTGCCGACTTGTCTCTGGCAATAAGGGGTTTTGGTCTGTAAATGCAGATTATTCGCTCTTTGCTGCGTACCAATACCACAAGAAAATGTTCATTGATCTGGGATCCGCGGCTATTGTAGTTAAACGACAAGCGTTTGCGGCAACGGATGGGTTTGATGAGTCACTGTCGGCTTCTGAAGACTGGGATTTCAGTCTTCGTTTGCGGCAGGAGGGTTGGAGATGCTTGTTCACTCCGGAAGTCGAGGTCGTTCATTTCCATGGCCGGGAATCTTTTGTTGACATCGTTAAAAATGCCTATTTCTCTGGACAGCGGAGTGGTCTCATTGTTCAGAAAAGGTATTATTCGAAGATGTCATGGCTTGCCAAGATTTCTGTGTATATGGGGACTCCTTTGTTGTATTGCTTGCTTATTTTGCCCTACGCTACAGCCCTAACCATGGCACAGGGAATTGGCTTGATGAGATCAGATTGGAAGAGGTGTCTTCATGTTCCGATTATTTTTATCTGCCGTTTGCTCTATCATTGCGGGGTTTGGAGGCGCTTGGTGCAGGATTCTGTCTTGCATCGAGGAGAGAGAGGGGGCCAATAATTAGGACCACAGGCTAAGTTGTAGAAGTGCCCAAAGTTCCTCAATTATGGTAAAATTGACAAGCCAAGGAGGAACGATGAAAAAGCAAAGAAGAAAACACGCAGCAGCATTCAAGGCAAGAGTGGCGATCGAGGCGATAAGGGGAGTAAAGACCATTAGCGAAATCGCATCAGAGTTTGAAATCAACCCAGTAATGGTCGGCAACTAGAAAAAAGATATGCTATGGTAAAATTTTATAGTGACATGGGCCTTTTTCATTGATTTGGCGCGAAAGAAAGAGAGCGATGTCCAGGAAAGGCGTTGCAACCCGACCGCCGAATGGTGGTCAGTGAATCTTTTGACCATGCCGCTTTGAGCGGCCCACATTTTTAATACCACCAGCTTTGCCGGTCGATACTTAGTGCTTATCTATAAATAAAATTAGTGCAAATTAATTACAACATATTAATAATCCGTCAATAATAACCTTGTTGACGGAGGCAACGTATGGCACGCATTCAGACATGGGAGATTTCCGATGAATTTTGGGTTTTGGTCGAGCCCTTGATACCCGACAGTCCTCGGGTGAGCTGCAAAACATACACGCGCAAACCTGGAGGCGGCAGGAAGCGTAAATACTCAGACAGACAATATTTTGCCGCAATTGTATATGTGCTGCGAACGGGTATTATCTGGAACGCTTTCCCTCGTGAAAAGTTTGAAGGTCTCGGATCGGCGGCAGTGCATCGTAAATTTCAACAATGGGCCTCGGCTGGAGTCTTTCGCAACATTTGGCGGCGTGGACTGATTGAATACGATGAACTTGAAGGGATCGCTTGGCTTTGGGAAGCTGCGGATGGCTCGAACATTAAAGCGCCACTCGCTCAGGAATCCATTGGACCGAACCCCACGGATAAGGGAAAAAAACGGAACAAAACGCAGTCTGCTTGTCGACGAGCATGGCGTCCCCTTGTCGCTCGTCGTGACCGGAGCCAACCGGCATGACAGTATTTCCTTGGAACCGTTACTGAAAGGGCGGATTTTTGAACCGAAAGACGGAAGCACACCTTTGAATCTTTGTCTTGATGCAGCATATATCGGAAAAGAAGATGTGGTTACATCTAATGGATTTGTACCCCATATCCGTCCCAGGGGAGAGGTAAAGAAGTTGATCGAAAGAGACCCCACCTTCAAAGCACGCAGGTGGATAGTCGAGCTCGCCCATTCTTGGTTTAACCGGTTTCGCAAGCTGGTACCACGATACGAGAAA
>JAHJLI010000220.1 GCA_018821785.1 Pseudomonadota bacterium | reverse complement strand
GGTGCTGCGGCAAGGAAGCTTAGGGGTTGTAAGTTCTACAAGCGAATAAGGGGGATGGCCTAGTATTTTGGGGCGCCATTCCCCTTATTCTTTTTGATGGGAGACAGAGGAGACATCTCGGTGCTTCCCGCCAGCCGAACAGGATGGTGACAGACAGGGAAAATAGCACGAAAATGTTTTTAATTCAGGATGTTACTTTCATGTATTCCTGAGGGCTGACCAGCTTTTCATCTCGCCTTGTTCCTTCTTTCCGGATGTGATACAGTTTACTTGGACTTGGGGAAATTCACCTTTTGCTGGTCGCTATCGACAGCTATATCGATCATATTTAACAAAAAACCTTCAAAGACCTGGTCAACTGCCTGCCTAAATCGTTACGAGCTGCAACGAAACCTGTGTCAGGCATATCATTTTTTGCAGCCATTACTCCAGCTATCAGTTATCGGCATGAAAAAATGCGGCATTGCAAATAGTATTCAAGTTTTTTCCCGGATTATTTTCTTTTCCCTTTGGTTCGTTGCCCTGATATCGCAACAGGCAGCATCTGCCACTGCCGCCATGACATCCACTGAGGTCTTTCCCGTTAGCAGTTCCCTGATTTCACTTTCTCTTACCTCCCCCCCTCTTGTCTACGGTAAACTGGTTTCTTTTACTCGAAAAGCAGCAGATAATATCGAAACAGATGGTAACGGCAACATCTGGCTCCTCCAAAACGGGAGGAAGATCGGTGCCGTCGTTGGTCCTCGTCAGGAACATCTCTTTCGTTTTCCCGGAAATTCTCTCGAACTCGCTGTGCCATCGATCCTTGACAAAGCCACATCCTATACGCTTTCTTCCGAAGATGATCTCACATATCGCCAACCTGTCTCCGTCGAAGAAATCGGCAGAAAAAGCAGGCCCATAGACTCAGTCTGGGACAGTACCGGGTTACAGATACGGATAGAACATACCATGTACATGCGTTTATCCTCCCCTCTGCGAACAGGGATGACCTATCGCCTGACGCTACCCCCCTTGCTCAATGTTGCCCCGGTTACCTTCGTCTATCAGCCCGAGAATATGGTAAGCAGTGCCCTTCATATTAATCAGCTTGGCTTTCGGCCCGATGCTCCTGTAAAGCAGACCTTTCTCTCCCTCTGGGCCGGCAGTCTCGGGCCAATTGATTTCACTGCGGGAACCCCTTTTTATCTGGTTGATGAAACCAACGGGACAAAGGTGTTTTCAGCGCCTCTTGTTCTGAAGAAAAGTCTGTCCGATCAAAATGAAGACGCCTATGGAAAAAACTATACCGGCGCGAACATCTACCTTCTTAATTTCAGTTCATTTACAGTGCCTGGGACCTATCACATCTTTGTTGACGGCGTAGGACGGTCCCCGTCATTTGAGATCAAGGACCGAATCTGGCGGCGCCCACTTTATCAAGCTCTCAGGTCTTTTTATCATCAACGAAGTGGGATTGCCCTTACAGCACCCTTCACTACCTTTCAAAGATCGCGTGCACTCCACCCAGACGATGGTCTGCAGATCTTCACCTCAAAGGCCCGTTTGATGGATACGGGAAACGGATTTATTGAAGGACTGGACAATTTTTCAAAACTCAATAAGCTGGCCTCAACCATTCCAATAAAAAACGCTTGGGGCGGCTATCACGACGCCGGTGACTGGGACCGCCGCATTCAGCATCTTCTCTTAACCCGTAATCTGCTTGATCTGTACGCTCTGTTTCCAGAATTCTTTTCCACCTTGAAACTCAATATCCCCGATTCCGGCAACGATCTTCCGGATGCTCTTGATGAAGCGCTTTGGCCCCTTGATTTTTTCTGCCGCTTGCAAGAAGCTGACGGAAGCATGCGCGGTGGAATTGAAGCTACTGGTCATCCGTTTTTCGGAGAACCGAGCTGGCTGGAAAGACACCAACTCCTGGCATACAGTCCGGATATTTGGTCAACATACCTGTTCGCGGCAACAGCAGCCCATGCCGCACGAACACTGTCTTCCTTAGCGCCGGAGCGAGCGGAGGACTATGGACGACGTGCTCTTTTAGCCATGCGAAAGGCCGAAGAACTCCTTGACCAGGATCGGCAGCAACCACTCGAGGTCAATGACGCCCGTAATCTTGCGGCAATTGAACTCTTCAGATTAACGAATGATTCTGCCTGGCATAAGGTCTTCCTCGACACTACGGCCTTTTTAGCTCCTGGCATTCCCCTAGCTCGCGATGAACACCACGACCAAGGCGAGGCGGCTTGGTCCTACCTGCAGGCACCGGCCAAAATGGCCAAGGCAGAAATACGAGCCAACTGTCGCGGTGCCATTTTTGCTGCAGCCGATTCCCTGATAGCCGACCAGGAAAAGGCCGGTTTCAGCTGGCTCAAGGCCCCATGGCGGCCACCCTTTGCTGGGGCTTTTACCATCCCGTTCACCAGGGATGTTATCCGGGCATGGCTTCTGACCGGCAAGCCTCAATATCTAGAGGCAGTGGAACGCTCTCTGCAATTCACACTCGGGGCAAACCCGCTCAATTTGAGTTATACCACAGGGTTGGGGAGCACAGCGGTGCAGCATCCCTATTACCCCGACGCTCGGATCAGTGGCCAAAACACACCAGCAGGGATCACTGTCTTGGGTCCGCTCGATCTCTCTTTTATCGGTGATGCTAAAAACGAACTTTTGCAATCATACGGCAATTTCTGTTATCCAGACATCCGCAAATGGCCAGTCATGGAGACCTATCTTGATGTTTTCTGGTTTCCCCTAATGAATGAATTTTCTCTTGAAACAATGGCTAATCAATTGTATTCATGGGGGTTTCTTGCAGCGTATCCGACAAAAAAATCAAGAAAACAGAGTCTCCATGAATAAGACTATAAAACATCTACGGATCCTCGGAACACGAGGCATCCCCGCACAACATGGCGGTTTCGAAACCTTTGCCCAAGAATGCGCCCTCTTTATGTGCAAACGAGGATGGAGGGTGACAGTCTATTGCCAGGAATCGGGAATCGGTCCAATAACCGAAGACACCTGGCAGGGTATCAGGCGGATCAGTATTCCGGTGAACCGGAGTGGACCGTTATCCACCATGATCTTCGACTGGCGAGCCATCCGGCATGCCTGTAAGGAAGAAGGACTTGTGCTCTGTCTGGGTTATAACACTGCTCTTTTTAATGTGCGACTGCGTCTCAAAGGTTTTCCCATCGTTATAAACATGGATGGAATTGAGTGGAAGCGGGAGAAATGGAGCAAACCGGCAAAGCTCTGGCTCTATCTCAATGAAAAGGCGGGTACGCAATTTTCCGACCACCTCATTGCCGATAATCCTGGAATTGCTGAACATCTGCAGAGCAGGTTTCAGCACACTCCCTTGACCACCATTCCCTATGGGGCGCCATTTCTTGCAGATATATCGACGGCTCCTCTGGCTCAATATAATCTTGCCGGCAATGACTATATGTTAATCATTGCCCGTCCTGAGCCGGAAAATTCTATCCTGGAAATTGTACAAGCGTTCACGGCTCGGCCGCGAGATCAACGATTGGTCATCCTTGGCAATTATTCTCGAACCCATGCATACCAAAAACGTATATTGGATGCTGCTAATGACCACGTTATCTTCTGTGGTGCCATCTATGACCAAAATATTGTCGCATCACTTCGATATCATTGTATGTTTTATCTGCATGGCCATACGGTCGGGGGGACCAACCCCTCCCTGGTTGAGGCGATGGGAGCAGGAAACGCCATTCTGGCCCACGACAATCAGTTTAATCGTTGGGTAACTGGTCCCGAGGCTGCCCGCTTCTTCCTCAATCAGTCGGAATGCCAGGCGCAGATGGATGAAATGCTGGCCTCTCCGGCAGCTGTTTTTCGCATGAAGGAGGCTAGCCGAATAAGATTTCTTGAAGCATTTACCTGGGAAAAGGTGTTGCAAGCCTATGAAACCTGTTTTAATAGGTATCTGAATGAAAACAATCATTCCTGAACACCAAAGCTACGATGTCGGCAATTATCAGTCCAGACTGCCGCTTATTGTTCCCTTCATTGATGGGTTGATCATCATCTTCTCCCTGTTTGTCACCGGTCTTTGTTATTGGCAGATGATGAGAGAGGGCACCTTCTTTTTCAAAGCCAAATGGTGGCTTAACGTTTGGATTGCCGGTTACACCAACCTTTCGGTAACAACCTTGTCACTCTTTTTCCTGTTTTCGATTTTCCTCAAGGTTTATAAGGGTAGTCTCTGTAGCAAGATACACTCCTGCATCTCACCTTTTCTCATATCCTGGGTACTCACTCTTTTTGTTCTGCTTATCGTTGGCAGTGGAGCCCAGGTAACCCTGCATTATTCGCGCGTTATCGTGAGCATCTGGTTTATATCGGCACCCCTTCTGATGTTTGTCTGGCGTATTATCTTTATCTATCTGTTGGCCGAATTCTACGAGAAAAGGGCAATCAAGACACGCACTGTCATCATCGGTCTTGGCGATAACGCCCACCACCTCGCGGCCTTTCTCAACGACACCCAGCATTTGACCATTCAACTTATCGGCTACTATGATGACCGACCACCAGGCACAGACCGGCATGCTCCCTTGCGTGCTCAATACCTGGGTACTATAAATCAATGTGTCGAAGACGCGCACAACAATGTATTTGATCTTGCCTATTTATGCATGCCGATCAACTTGCAATTCCGGATCACCGGCCTCCTCCAGAAGCTCTCGGATACAACCGTGTCTGTTTTTTACCTTCTGCCGCACAATCTTTTTTTTAACGCACTAAAACCGACCTGGCACAGTGTCGCCGGTTATTCTGCAATCAGTGTCTTTGAAAGCCCTCATATAGGATTTAATAGTCAACTCAAGCGAGCCGAAGACATTGTTTTCGCAAGTATCATTCTTCTGATCATCGCTCTTCCCATGTTGATGCTTGCTCTTGCCATCAAGGTGAGCTCACCAGGACCAATCCTGTTTAGACAGAGGCGGTATGGTCTCTCGGGAAAAGAATTTCAGATGCTTAAGTTTCGTTCCATGACTACTGCCGATGACGGTGCGGTCATCAAACAGGCAACCGCGGATGACCCACGTGTCACTTCAATTGGAAAATACCTGCGGAAATATTCTCTTGATGAACTACCGCAGTTCATCAATGTCCTCAAAGGAGACATGTCGATCGTCGGTCCGCGCCCCCACGCTGTCTCCCATAACGAGGAGTATCGCGTCCTCATCCCCGGCTATATGCTCCGCCACAAGGTAAAACCAGGAATTACCGGTCTCGCCCAGATAAGTGGTTGCCGTGGGGAAACGGAAACGCCGGAAAAAATGGAGGCCCGGGTACAATATGATCTTGAGTATCTTCAGGTCTGGTCCCTCGGTCTTGATCTGAAAATCATCCTGCGCACCATTTTTCAGGGGTTTACCGGAAAAAATGTCTACTGATCCCAGACCAGACACAGGGTATGTCCGGGAGATGCAGATCGCCAGGGGCGTCGGTATCCTCCTGGTTACAATTGGACACAGTGAACCTATAGCCCAGGCTTTTCCACTCTTATGGGAAATCATTTATAGC
This sequence comes from Pseudomonadota bacterium, assembly GCA_018821785.1. Taxonomy (GTDB): domain Bacteria; phylum Desulfobacterota; class Desulfobulbia; order Desulfobulbales; family Desulfocapsaceae; genus Desulforhopalus_A. Next base: position 9,916 of record JAHJLI010000220.1, on the reverse strand, counting down.
TTTCATATGCCACTCTTTTTCTTCATGTCAGGGTTTTTCTCACTTCGGCTGGTCAACAGCCCTTGGTTACGGGAAATCCTGCCGCGTACTGCACGACTCTATTTGCCTTACCTCACCATCAGCCTTTCCTACGGTCTGATCAAGCTCTTTGTGCCGGACCTGAAACGTCCAATTATCCCCCAGGAACTATTTGGCCAGATCCTTTTCTACCCGTTTGACAACCCAGCGTTATTTCTCTGGTTTCTCTATATCTTGTTGCTCATGAAACTTCTTTCACCCCTGTTTCGTGGTCGACTGCCCCTCCTGTTCCTGCCGATCTTCATGGTCACCGCCTGCTGGTACGGCTCTGTCGATTTTTTGGGGATCTGGTCGCTGCTGAAACATCTGCTTTATTATAATTGTGGTCTGCTGCTTGCCGGGTACCACAGCATCTTCTTCAAATTGCTTCGTAATAGAAGTCTGCGGGGTATTGTTATTATCCTTTTCCCGTTGCTTTTTTTTCTCAGCGCAAAAAGCAATAATGGGCCGCTGCCGGTATTGACGGCACTGACAGGAATCTGGCTGGTTTTATCGATTTCTTTTCTTCGAATTCCTGAAAAGATCAGCGGTTTTCTGGAATATTGCGGAAAACTCTCATTAGAAATCTATCTGCTGCAGTATTACTTTATTTTCCCGGTTCTTTTCGCGTTTACCCACATAGGTATAGAGCCACGATTGATCGTCCCCTGCACTTTTGTGGCAGGGTTTTTCGGACCAATTCTTGTCAGTCGTTTGGTGTTGGATAAGAGTGCTCTGCTGGCACTGGTGTTCTGTGGTCGGGCCAAAAGACCAGTATGACTGGGATGAAATGATGACGCCGTCGTATGTGTTCAGGGTTGAATTAAATCTCTGATAACCCCTGAAACCGCCTCCATGTAGCGATCTTCGTGGTAGTGTTCCGTATAACGTTTTCTCCCCTCTATTCCATGAGCAGCCAGAAGCTCAGGATGTTCAACATAGATGCGAATGGCGGCCGCTAAGGCCTCCGGATCACCGGGGCAAAACCGAACCCCGGTTTTTCCATCGACAACGATATCTACCAACCCTCCGTGGTTGGCGGCAATTACCGGACGCCCATGTCCCATGGCTTCTATGGCCACGAGTCCGAAGGGTTCAGGAAGTAGGGAAGGGACCACAACCAGACTGGACCAGTGGTACAGTTCTGTAGGATCGTCAACGAATTCATGAAAGTCGATGAGTGCCGCGAGTCCGCATTCCCCCGCCTGATGTACCACATCGTCTCTGAAATGATATTGACCCTGGTAGACGCCCCCGACCATGATCACGCGGATCTGTTGGCGCAATGGCGTCTCAATCCGGGCAAGGGCAGCTACCAGCAGTCCTTGCCCCTTCCAGCTGTTGAAACGTCCTATCAGGAGAATCCGCAGAATATCATCAACCTGCAGAGGCACATGGTCTCGAATGACAGTACCATTAGGTATAACCAGATGACGTCGATCCTCCACAACTGCGAAAGCCTTCCTGGTAGCCTGGGAATTGAAAATGATGGTGGCGCCGGAAATTATCACAATCAAGCGCAACAGCATTCGTGAAAATCCGATGGGCAGTTCGTGAACATGGAGAACGGCAGGGATTTTCTTCAGCCTGCAAGCCACTATGTAGTCAATGATCACCGCCGTATTGATGTACACCGCATCATAACCGACCACCATCGTCATCGCTTTCTTGATCGCCCGCACCAGAGCCGGAAAATTTAGAAGTGTCCCTTGCTTGAGGAGCTGTTTACGTAAGACGAAAAGAGGGGATATAATTATTTCATCGGTATGCAGTTGAAGAAGCTTTATGAGTGGCCCATCTGCAGGGAGGACTATAGTAATATGGCAACCTGGTGCTGCCCGGCGAAACCCACGGACTGATTGTTCGAATGTCCTGTCGGAGCCATAAAGCTCTGCGCTCTGATGCACGAATAACACCCGTTTGCCACGGGGGGTATCACGGGGCGTATTCCTGTAAGGTGTATCATTCATCCGTTTCTGGGTCCGTCACACTCATTGGTGTAAGTTCAGCACCGAATTCATCACAACGAATCAATGGCACAGCAACCCAGAAACAATGACTTTCATGCACTGGCCGCGCCGGGGCCCAGGTGATTGTCGTTCCGCCACAATTGAACTCCGGTAATTCATATCCCAGAGTGCGGGTGCTGCCGCCCTTGTTGCCTGAGGTCTTAAAATCCTTGGCAATGGTCTGCAGATTATAATCACAGGAAAATAAGGGTGTGCCCTTTATGAGTTTAATCATTTTCCGCTCAATGACAAAACGCAGGAACTCCGAATGAATGGGATCCGGGTGTAAATCTTCTTCACGGGTAATAATCATATCGCTCTGATTTTCCAGATCGACATTGGAGGCATGACTGAACAGGAAGCAGCTTTTGGTGACCATGTAGGGTTGCGCGACCACAAAACCTTCCTTGGCCATATAACATTTTTCAGCGAAAATGGGACCTGTCCACAGGATATTAAGCAGAAGCCCAAAAAAGAATGTCATGAAAAAACGCTTCATAATGCAATTTTACAGGAGAAACAATTAAATTATTTTGAATTATATCCCTTGAGGAACAGATACTTGTAAAGCTTTTGATAGAGGAACAGGCTGATCTTTTCGTTTCGGCTCTCAAAAAACTTACCAGCTCCACAAATCAGAGGAAAACTGAGGTCATTAACGATAAGCCGCCGTAAGCATTCCTTGATGTTTGCAAATGAAAACGGGTGTTCACGATCAAACTGGTAATTCATTCTCCGATTCAGTTCCCTGGCTTCTGCCGGATCGCAGAGACTGATCCAGACGGCGAACCTCTTGCCATATTCGCGGACTTTATTGATGTAGTTCTGCGGACTGCGAAAATGATAATGGAAGGCACGGATCGCTGGGTTATGGACGAGCTTCATACCTTTTTTTGCCAGCCGCTGGGCAAGCTCGGTATCTTCAAAACCGGCCAACTCGGTATCGCCTGCAGCCTGCCTTTTGAATCGCCCGTCGTTAAAACGCATTTCGGCTAAAAAGCGTCTTTTCAGAGAAACGTTGAGGGTGCTGAATTGCAGCCAATCATAGGGATCATCACTGACATATTCGGCTCGATTCATAGTCTGAACAACGTTTCCCAGATACATCAGCGGTGTAATCTCAAGATCTTCAGGCATTGCTGCCGCACCAATAACCACGTATTTGTCTTCCGGATAGCGCTCGTGGCTTTCAAGGTGTCTCTGCAGGTAGTCATGGCAGGGAATCGTGTCACCATCAGAAAAAATGACGATATCACCAGAGGCCGCATCTAAGGCTCGGTTTCGTGTCAAGGCCGGCCCACTGTTCACCGAATTGTGTAAGAATTTGATCTGCGGAGCTCCAAGTTCATTGTGGATCTCAGCTGCGGTATTGTCGGTTGAACAGTCATCGACAACAATAATCTCGTAGTCATCGACTGGAACGGCCTGCATACAGAAAGCGCGCAGGGTCCGGCTAATCGTCTTCCCAGTATTGTAGCAGGGTATGATAATAGACGCTTTTTTATTCATCCGGAGAGTGATTGTTTTAAAGGAATCTTAAATAACATCAGTGCGCCAGGCCATGCAGCAATTGCCAGCGCCAGTCGCCAAGGCAAGTCGAGGGTTGCTGAACCATAGACCACTGTGAAGATCATCAAACAGGCGGCCCCAATACGCCACCATATCGAAAAAACAAAGATATTGCCAATTGATTTGATTATATACAAAAAGGAAACTAGGACAAAGATACACTCCACCAACAGGGTCGCCCAGGCGGACCCGTAGAAACTGAAGTTTGGAATTAAAAAATAGTTCAGGACCACATTCATGACCGCGGTCACACCACCTAACCAAACTTGGAATCGCACGACCTTGACCGCCAAGAGAACGACAAAATTAAAAAGTGAATAGAAGGTTAGGACACCAATCCAGGCCATGATGTCCAGTAAGGGTGCAACCTCCCGATATTCTGGACCGAATAGGATATCAACAAACAGGCTCGAGATAAGTGGAACCATCAGGGCGATGGGAATGATAAGGCTGGTCAACAATACAAGTATGCGTCCATACCGCCTGCGTAATCCATCTTTATCAAAAAGAGCCAGTTTTGAAAAAATCGGAACCATGGGATTGGATAGCATTACCGCTGCGATGACAGCCATATCCAGAAACCGATAAGCACCATTATAGATGCCCACTGCATAGTCTCCCTTCATAAAAGCCAGCATAAAGGTATCGGCCCGGGTATGTATCAGGGTAAGAATACTTGAAATACCTACGGGAACAGCTATTGAGAGAATAGATTTCTGAATTTTCCATTGAAGACGAAATGCAGGTCGCAAGAAGGAAAGGCTCAACCATATTGCAAAGAGCGTATAGATGACATTGGCCAAAACATAGAGGCCAATCAATTCGGTCATAGACCGTTTCCAGATGAGCGCCCAAATTGAGAAAATTGCAAAGACCAGAGAGTATACAACTGATCCCCAGAGAGAGTACCAAGGGTGTCCAAAAACTTGAAAAAGTGGGTCAAAAAACCTTGATCCGAGAAAAAACAAACCCAACAGACCAACGAGCAGACTGGGAAACAGATCAGGTCGCACCAGCCAGGCAACCGGTACTGAGGCTATGGCTACGATCAGGGTAAGCGTCAGACGGAGGATCAGAAAATTGCCCCAATAGGCAGATGCATCCTTTCCGACCTGAGCAAGGTCTGCGGCCAGAACACTGGTTGTTCCGAACTCGGCTACAAGGATAGCAAGGCCTAGAAAAACGGTGATATAGGAATACTGTCCGAAAAGTTCTATTCCAAGCAGACGTGCCGCCAGGATAAAGACGATAAAGTTCGCCCCCATGGTACAGATCCTTCCCAGACCTTGGGCCGATGCGTTGGTAATATAATCTTTTTTTAAATTCATCAAACCCTTTTAGGGGCCGTTAAGAAATAGCTACTACCATTTCATTCATTTCTTTACGGCCCCTTATGCCGTTGATAGCATAGAAACGGATTACTTATTGTGGACCGACGGCTTACCCTGACCCAACCGAATTCCGCTACTGCCTGCAAGTGTTTGTTGGTAAATGGCCAGTGCCATGGCAACAGTCCGTTGTAACGAAAAATTGCCGACAACCCTGGCACGACCCTGTTCCCTCAGGTGGTGGCATATATTGTGATCAGCACGAAGCAGTCGCAGATGCGCCTTCAAAGCCTCTGTGTCACCGACGGAGAAGAGGAGGCCCGCTTTGTCCTCGACACCTATCATTTCAGGAATTCCACCAACCCTGGTGGCAATCACGGCACATCCCGACGCCATGGCTTCGAGAATGGTCAAGGGAAAGGCCTCAAACCGGGATGGCAAGACAAAACAGTCAAGAAACCGATAGAAATCAGGGATCGAACTATGGGGAATAGGGCCGAGATGATGAATATTTGGGGCATCCGCCATTTTTTTAAGCTCCCCGGAAAACCCTGAATCGGCGGGGCCCGCCAGAAACAACTCAACCTCCCCCCTTAATTCTCCGGCAACTCGGCAAAGAAGATCGCTGCCTTTGTCATGGCTGAGTCGGGCTACCGTTCCCACTTTTAAATGACCGGGATCATATGTGCATGCCGGGTTAAAACTGCTGTGTCCAGGAGAAAATTTGTCGACATCGACTCCATTGTATACCACCTCAATGGTGGCAGAGGGCATGACCTTAAGAAGTTCGTCCCGGGCGTAGGAAGAGCAGGCAATACAACAATCAGTATGTCGGAGGATATACTTCCATAGTTTTCTAAACAAAGGTGGCGGCCAGGCCCCGTGAAAATGCAGAATTTTCTTTACTTCTCGGGGGAGCAGGGGGAAGAGCAGGCCATCAAGGGGGTAATGGGCCTCCAGAAGTTGTGTGTCGGTGACGAACCCTTTTATTTTCCGCCAGGAAGCAAGAGCGGAGAAGCTTTCAATGTCCGTTGGCCCGATCTTGGTTCCCAGTCGGCTTCGGCTAAGCATTCTCCCCAAGAGAGAATGACGGTCCAACATTGGAAAGCAACAACTGTGAAAATTTCCGGTGCGCAACAGTTCATTATAATCTTCGGTATATTGATTCTGTTTCCCACCTGTAACTAAACGTACATCCGCAATCTCACCGAGAAGCTGCCTTGCAAGTGTCTGAACATACGTCTCCGTTCCACCATACTGGCAGCCCATGCTGGCGGAAAAGAGGGTAAGAGATTTCATGACTCAGGAATAAAGATGATCATAGAGGGTTGAAAAACTGATGATTTCGACATCCGGACGGTCAAGAAGGTAGGCTGCAATATCGTGCCAGGCTGAGAGAAATTCGCGGTTCGGTTCACCCCAATCCCAGAAATATTCCCAGTAATGGTTGACCATGACCAGGATATCATGGTTTTTAAGCCAGGAAACAGTCAGTTCTTTCATTCCCTTGTAATCGTTGAACATGGAAAGAATTGGGCCGGGATACTCCAAGAGGAGGAAGTCACCATCCTGAAAATATGGGGCACGAATACGGTCATTCATGAAACGCCGGCCGATCGCCTGCAGTTTGCGCGACCAGGAGACATGACGTTGACCAAGTCGATGGAGAGAAATTCCTTTAAAATAGTGTTTCAGGATCGTTATAGTTTCGGCTGACACATCATCCCAGGGAACAACGAAAAAGTCGCTTGGACGGCCGAAGCATTCCTGCATAATTGCTCGACTCGCTTCAAGTCTTTCGGTTATCAAATGTCTGTCTGTGAGCAACCCCTCACGGATACCTTCTATGGCAATATGATTGTAACCATGCTGGGCGATTTCATATTCAGGCCTGCTGTGAATATAGTTAACAATCTCACAGTCTGCAGTCAGGGGAGAAACATGTGCCTCTGCTCGTTTATGGGGCGGAAGACAGGGGGAATAATCAAGCTGGAATCTATCCCAGAACGGTCCGTTCAAGGGGCCGGCGGACTGACCACCATGAATTGCCGGTACAACACTCAAGGTCACCGGTTTTCCCAAATCCAGCAGGGGTTTGTAGAGCGTTTCCAGCATTTCCGGCTTGGTAAAAAAACAGATATCATCATCCCTGATCACCACATATTTCATAAGTGACGTTCTCCATGAGATCGCAAAGAAAGGGCACCGCCGGTAACAAGTCGTTGCGCTCCCTTAAAGAAAAATCCAGCCTTGCCTTTGTTCACAGGATCGCGACGTATCGCACCGGATAGTCCATACAAAATGGCACGTACAAGAAAAATAACGGACAGTCCGACACAGGTCAGATTGCGGATCAGACTGCCATATTGTTTTGCTAGAAGAAGCCGGTAGGAATCGATGGTTGCCATGAGGGCATGCCCGCTCAGCCCCTTTTTTCCTCCTCCTTCAAAATGGCAGGTATCAGCTCCTGCAATGAATGCAATTTTACCACCGCGCTCCCGAACACGCCGACACAGATCCACATCCTCGACATACATAAATATATCCTGGTCAAACCCTTTGAGCTCCTGCCATATGGAGCTCCTAATGCAGAGAAAGGCGCCTGTCACCCAATGTACATCATGATGGTTTTGCTTGTAGAATTCGGGTCGTTTTTCATACAGTTGCCAGCTGCTGCAACAGGTGAAAGTGCGCGGCAGAATCCAGGAAAAGAGAATTCGCAACGGCGTATGGTCATAGCCGACGGAGTCCTGGGTCGAACCGTCAGGATTGCGTAGCCTGCCACCGACGACAGCAGTGTCCGGATGATCCTCAAGGTAATTGAAAAGTGGCTGGAGAGGCTCTAGTATTTTGGTATCATTGTTCAACAACAATAGAATTCTTCCTCGCGCATTCTCCGCGCCAAGATTGTTTCCCCGGGCAAAGCCACTGTTGTGTGGACTGCAGATCAGCCGAACATCAGGCCAAACTTTTGTGAGATACTCTCTGCTGCCATCAGAAGAATTGTTGTCGACAATAATAATCTCATGCGGACAAGACACATTCAGGGACAGGGCCCGCAAACATGTTTCCAGAAATGCCAGGCCGTTATAATTGACAATGACGACAGAGAGGAGAAATTCATCGACATTATCATCTTGTTCGTTGATAGGCATTAAGCTCATTATTGTCCTTCCATCTGGAGTGGTGTTGCCTGGACAATTCCTGCCGCTTTTTCTTTCCGGTGAATAATTGAGAGAGCGCCTATCAGACCAATATAGGTGTAAAACAGCATGGACATATTCATCATGGTCTTGAAACCTGGGTCAACCATGGCGTGTATTCCTTGGGCCAGTATCCCGGCGAGAAGACCGGCAAGAATTCCTCTGTCCCAATAATGCACGCGAAAGAGAAGGCTAACACCAGTATATATTACCATAATCAACATTAGCAGGAATGCAGCAATCCCAACAGTGCCGACTTCAGTCCAGATCTGCAGATACATATTGTGCACCACGTGAATTTTCCCAACAAACATTCGAGAATACCCGGTAGTGTCATATTTTTTGAAGACCATCGCCATATTATTCAAACCAACTCCAAACACTGGAAATTGACGAATAACTGAAAATGCAGCTTCATTAAGAGGGCCTCTTGTATCTGCCGAGCCATAATCATCATGGGTAAAACGCTTATATACCACTGGAAAACTGAGAGCAATTACAGCGCTGAAAACAAACGCCGCACACCAGACCCAGATAAAGGTCGAGATACGCAGAAAACGGCCTCTAAACATGATGAGAAAGACAAGTGTTATCGATAATGGAATTGTCATCCAGGCACCGCGCGACAGGGTTGTATAGATCCCGGCACAGCCTATGGATGCAGCAAAAAAATACCAGCATTTGATGAGTATTCTGCGCTCCGCTATAAACATGCCAAACATGAGCGGGATAAGCATTTCAAAAAAGTAGCCGAATATATTCGGATCTCCAATGGTCCCCGTTGCCCGTTTTACCACAAAACCGATATCCTGCAGGATAATCTCTTTTTCTCCAAAGACCTGCAACCCGAGCAGGCTGCCTGTCTTGAACTGATAAATACCGATAAAGGACTCCAAAACAAGAACGATAGATAAACAGAGAAGGAGCACATCTATATATTTCCGATCCTGCAGATTCATGATTACGAACAGCAGGAAAAGCAGCTCCAGAAGACGCACAAGCTCCAGCAGAGAGAGATCAATATGTTCGGCAGTAACAAGACTCAAGCAACCGGCGGCGATATAGAACAGATAGGTCGAGAAAATCTTGCCATTAATATGAAAATGAAACGATCCTTCATAGCTCATTCTCGCGTCATAGGCAAAAAATCCAAAAACAATGAGAAGCGACAGAAGGCTCGAAGAGATATCAACACTTGTAACCCCGACGTAATCCCTATAGAAAAGGTTATAGTCAAGATTAAAGGCGATACCAAAAATGAATGTTGCGATAAACAAACAAATCAGTCTTGTTTTGGTCTGACTTGAGACGATGAGATAAAAATACGCAGCTGGAGCCAAAAGTGCGGTAGCCCCAACAATACCATAATAGTACTTTGTCGGCAGATAGCTCACCTTGAGTGAAACCACCCCAAGAAAAAGGCCTGAGACTATGTAGCGAAGATAGCGGAGGAGAGTCCGTTCATTCAAGTGATTAGCCCCGCCTGTAAAAATTGATATTATTTAGGAGCCGTTAGGAAATAACAAGGCTATTTACAACCATTTCCTTACGGCTCCTTATGCCGTTCCTAGCATTTCTTGGGCCATGTTATCTTTTTACAACGGCTTACATCCGACACCATCCCGCCGACTCTATCAGTCGGCCAGAAGGAGACGATAGAGCAGTCGGGGAATAAACATCTTTTTCTTGTTGAGGATAGCACCGGTGAGACGTACACCGGCATTGGTAAGTTGCTCCTTGTGGTATGTTG
>JAHJLI010000219.1 GCA_018821785.1 Pseudomonadota bacterium | reverse complement strand
GGCAATGGCGGGGCGTGAATGGAAAGTTCCCTGCCAGCGGGCATGGTCAACCGAACAAAAAGTTGTTACAACCCAAGAGGAGAAAAGTATGTCAAAGCGAAGGAATTCCGTATTTTCAATGATGGTAGCCGCAGGCATGACACTTGCGTTAATTGGTTCTGCGGGTGCCGCGGATAAAGCCATCAAAATCGCCACCCAGTCACCGTTGTCTGGCGACCAGTCGGTAGTAGGTGTTGACATCAAGCGTGGTGCGGAGATGGCCTTGGAGCAGTTGGGCGGCCCGCTGGCGGCCATGGGTTTCAAGGTTGATCTGGCCCCATTTGACGATCAAGCCAATCCTGATACCGGTGTTGCCAATGCCAAGCGCATCGTTTCCGATCCGGCGATTTTAGCGATAGTCGGCCATTACAACTCCGGCGTGCAGATTCCTTCTTCGGAAGTGTATCATACCTCGGGTCTTGCCAACGTATCTCCGGCCAACACTAATCCTAAGGTAACCACCCGTGGCTATCTGGAAGTAAACCGTATCGTAGGACGTGACGACGTGCAGGGCGTAGTCGGTGCCGACTTTGCCGCCGCCAAAGGCGCAAAGACCGCCTTTGTTGTGCATGATAAAACTGCCTACGGTCAGGGTATTGCCGAATTTTTCAGGAAAAAGGCGGAAGAGAACAAGATCAAGGTTCTTGGTTTTGAAGGAACCGAAGAAAAGGCCAACTTTGACGCTCTGTTGTCCCCGGTCATCGCCGGAAACCCTGACGTGGTGTACTTCGGTGGTATGGCTTTCCAGGCAGCGGTTCTCTTCAAGCAGGCACGTGAGAGAGGCTATGAGGGCATGTTTTTGAGTGATGATGGATTCGACGCCTCCGATGCCGCAAAAATCGGTGGGAAAACCCTGATTTCCGGTGGCGGCACCTTCTACTCAACCGTCTCTGGTCCTGCCTCCGTATATCCCGGCACTGCGAAGTTCATCAAGGATTTCGAGGCCAAATACAATGCCGCACCGCAGCCGTTTGCCGCCCAGGCATTTGATTCCATGGCAATCAGCCTGAAGGCCATCGAGATTGCCGCCGCCGCCAATAAAAATGAAGTTCCGACCCGCGAGGCAGTTGCCAAGGCCATCCGTGGCTTAAAAGATTTCAAAGGCATCACCGGCACCTATACCTTCAATGCCATTGGCGACCCGGAGAAAGCCCAGTATTTCGTTATTAAGGTGAAATCTGCTGATCCTGCAGCCTGGAGCACCAATGCAATCGTTCAGACCCTTGAGATTGCGCCTCCCAAATAAGACTTCCTAAGTTCTTTGCCCCGGCCCTTTGCTGTTTAAAGGGCCGGTTCTTTATCAACTCCGGGGAGCCTTTATGAAACGATTCCTGAGATACATCAATGTATATGAATTAATTCGGCCAATTGGCCAGCTGCTGACCTTCTCCGTCGGCAGCGCGGCGCTTATGTCGGCAATTGTTGTGGCACTTGCCCTGGTTCTCGATCAGACAGCCGTCGGCGTGCATCTCATGGACAAGCTGAATGTCACTGTGTTCAACTATACCCTGTCCAATCTGCCCCAGGTAGTAATCGACGGGCTGACCATCGGCTTTGTATACGCCGCCATCGCTCTCGGCTATACCATGGTGTATGGGGTTCTCCAGTTCATCAACTTTGCCCATAGTGAAATTTTTGCGGTCGGGGCCTTTGTCGGCGTGGAGCTGCTCATTTTTCTCCAGTCGGCAGGCGTTCTGGCCGGTGCTTCGCTGTTTATGGCGTATGCCTACCTGCTTTTGGCGATTATCATGGGTATGCTGGCGGCCGGCGGCCTGGCGGTGGCGGTCGAACGAATCGCCTATCGGCCCCTGCGCGGGGCATCTCGTCTGGTCCCATTGATTTCGGCGATCGGTGTCTCCTTTCTGCTCCAGGACGTTATCCGTCTGGTGGAAGGCTTGACCACCGGCCAGTTCAACCGGATCATGCCGACGTTTGGCAATTTCGATGAGCGGATAATTTTCGGCAAACTGAGCATGGGTGCTTCAAAACTTGTGCTCGGGATCTCCATCAAATCGATTATCGTTATTGTCGTCGCCGTTCTCATGCTGGTCTGCCTCAATTACCTGGTGAACGCCACGAGGGTGGGCAAGGCCATTCGCGCGGTTGCGCAGGACATGCCGACCGCCAGCCTCATGGGCATCAACGTCAACAGGATCATCTCTCTTACCTTTTTAGTCGGTGGGCTCCTGGGTGGCGCGGCCGGTGTGCTGTACGCCCTGAAATTCACCAGGATTGATCCCTTTGTCGGTTTTTTTCCAGGCCTCAAGGCATTCACCGCGGCGGTTCTCGGTGGTATCGGCAATATGACCGGGGCGCTCCTCGGGGGAATTATACTTGGTATGCTGGAGACCTTCGCTGGATCGTATATGGGAATATTCACCATGGGTGCGGCAGGTTCAGAATACAAGGATATCTTCGCCTTCGGTATCCTCATCCTTGTGCTGATTTTTAGGCCACAGGGGCTGATGGGTAAAAATGTTGGCCAGAAAGCATAGGAGATTCTCATGGTTTCGTCGTATTTCAAGGAATTGTTCGATAAAGTAAACCAGGGACCACTGGCGTATATCCTTATTACCGTGCACGTCATCGCCGGTACCTACCTGGTATATACTGAGCCGCGCTCGAACCTGGCCTTTCTCGTTCTCATCACCTCATTTATGTCGCTCTATTTTTTCCAGGCCGACGTGAGGTTTAAGCTGTTCGTCGGGGCGGTTCTCGCTCTTGTTATCATTCCCGTAGTCGGAGTGCGGAATATCTTTTATCTGGAGGTCATTTTCCAGATCAGTGTCTTTGCCGCTTTAGCCCTTGGCCTGAATATCGTTGTCGGTTTTGCTGGCCTGCTTGATCTCGGTTATGTTGCCTTTTATGCGGTGGGTGCCTACCTCTGGGCCTTTTTCGGGTCGCAGCAATTCTACGTTCTGCATTACGCGCCCGGGACCCAGCCGTCGGATCTGCCTTTTTTGCTGCCGGGTGACGCCTTTTATATGTTTCTTCTGGTTGGTGTCGTTATCGCCGGTCTTACCGGGATTCTCCTCGGTCTTCCGGTTCTGAGGCTGAAGGGCGACTACCTGGCCATCGTTACCTTAGGCTTCGGAGAGGTTATCCGGGTGCTTGCCAACAACCTCGACAAACCCCTTAATTTCACCAACGGTCCGCAGGGTATCACCCCGATCCAGCGACCCACCATGCCGGATTTTGCAGTTGACTGGTTCAACACCATTTTCAGTCCCCTGGTCGGCCACCCCATAAGTCCGGCGGATATGTATAATCTGATGTTCTACATCTACGCCCTTATTGTGATTATCGTCATCATTTTTGTCACCAGACGGCTTGATGACTCGAAACTGGGCAGGGCCTGGACGGCGGTGCGCGAGGATGAAACCGCAGCCATCGCCCAGGGCATCCCCCTGGTACGGATGAAGCTTACCGCCTTTGCCGTCGGCGCCTCTTTTGCCGGGGTCATGGGCGTGTTGCTGGCCGCGAGCCGGACCTTTATCAGTCCGGAATCCTTTTCCTTCATGCAGTCGATCGGGGTACTGACGATGGTTATCCTCGGCGGTTCCGGAAGTATTCCCGGGGTTATTCTCGGGGCGGCGGTGGTGACCACCCTCAATCTCCAGGTACTCCAGGGCTTTTCCCTGTATCTCAATGAACTGCGCCAGAGTGATGCGGTTATTCCGGTCATTAATTTTGCCTGGAAGGATCTGTCTACCCAGCTTGATCCGGCAAAATATCAGAAGCTGTTCTTTGGTCTCATTCTGATTTTGATGATGATCTTCCGGCCTGCCGGTTTGATTCCCGCCAAGCGGCGTAAACGCCAAGTGGCTCCGGAAGAGAGCAAATAAGGAGAACTGCGATCATGGCATTACTTGAAATTGCAAATATTACCAAGACCTTTGGCGGACTGAAAGCGATCAGCGACGTCACCTTTTCTTTGGACAAAGGTCGGATAGTTTCGATTATCGGCCCGAACGGTGCCGGCAAAACCTCCTTTTTCAATACCCTCACCGGGATATACAAGCCGGATAGTGGGGCCATCACCTTTAACGGCAAATCTCTTCTCGGCCTCAGGCCGGATCAGATAGCCGCCCGGGGCATATCGCGCACCTTCCAGAATATCCGTCTTTTTGCGGATATGACGGTTATTGAAAATATCATGGTCGGGATGCACGTTCATTATAAGCAGTCAGCCCTGGCAATCCTCTTCAGACTGGAATCGTTCAAGAAAGAGGAACGGGAGTCGGAGCAGAAGGCCCTGCGGCTGATGAAGTATGTCGGCCTGAAGAATGTTGAAAACGAACTGGCCAAGAACCTTCCCTACGGGGCGCAGCGGCGCTTGGAAATTGCCCGGGCCCTGGCCGCTGATCCGCAGTTGCTGTTGCTTGACGAACCGGCGGCCGGCATGAATCCGCAGGAAACCGAGGACATAATCCAGCTGTTCCGGAATATCAGGGATAAAATGGGTATCACCATCCTCCTGATCGAACACGATATGCGGGTGGTAATGAACATATCCGAAGATATCTGCGTTATGGATTACGGGGTGAAGATTGCCCAGGGCACGCCTGCGGAAATACGCAACAACACCCGCGTCATCGAGGCCTACCTTGGTCGTGGTGCCGTTGCCGGACAGCATGAGGAGAAAATGCAATGAGCCTTCTGACAATAGACACTATCCATAGTTATTATGGACATATTCATGCCTTGAAAGGGATATCGGTGGAAGTCAATGAGGGCGAGATCGTCACCCTTATCGGTTCCAACGGGGCGGGGAAAAGCACGGCGCTGCGCTCCATCTCCGGCATGATACATCCCAAGAAGGGTCGGGTTGTCTTTGACGGCCGCGATATCTCGAAAATGGCACCGCACGAGATCGTCGCCCTGGGCATGGTGCATGTACCGGAGGGCAGGGGTATCTTTCCGACGCTGACGGTTAAGGAAAACCTGGAAATGGGTGCCTTTACGGTGGATGATAGAGACGTGATTGAAGAGCGGATGGAGAACGGCTTTGCTCTCTTTCCCCGCTTAAAAGAGCGCATCGATCAGTACGGCGGAACCCTCTCCGGCGGCGAACAGCAGATGCTGGCCATTGCCAGGGGGCTGATGCTCAGCCCGCGCCTCTTAATGCTCGACGAACCGTCAATGGGGCTTGCGCCGATCCTGGTTGAGCTTATTTTTGATATCATCAAGAAGCTGAACGATCAGGGCACGACCATCCTGCTCGTCGAGCAGAACGCCCTCATGGCCCTGTCCATCGCCCATCGCGGCTATGTCCTGCAGACCGGAGAGATCACCGTCACCGATTCGGCAGTGAACCTCAGAAGCAACAAAGCCGTGCAGAAGGCCTACCT
>JAHJLI010000018.1 GCA_018821785.1 Pseudomonadota bacterium | reverse complement strand
CCAGTTTGTACAAGGAGGTTTATGAGAAGGTTACTTCCACCGAAATGATGCGCAAGTACCACAATCTTGGGACTCCGGCCAACCTACAGGGGCTCAATGATATCTCATCGCTGCCCTGGAGAAATCTGCAACAGACCAGCGATCCGGGTATTGCCACTATTACCGGTACAAGTTTTGCCGACCAGGCGCTTCTTCGTAACGGCGCTTGTTCCGGTTGTCCTGTTGGTTGTATTCACATAGGTTTTATCCGTGAAAAGATGGCAGTTGACAACCGCTATCACTATCACCAGGTGGCCTATGACTATGAGCCGATTTTTGCTGCAGGAACTATGCTGGGAGTGACCAACAGTTTCGATGTATTGCGAATCCTAGATGTCATGGAGAAAGTCGGCCTTGATGCGATGTCGGGTGGAGTGGCCCTTGGCTGGGCAACTGAGGCAAGCGAGCAGGGTCTGATTTCCGAAAAAGAAACCCTTGTTCCCCTGGCTTTCGGCGATGCTTTAGCTTACCAACAGGCGGCCCGTCATCTCGGCCGGGGAACCAACGACTTTTACCGCCTTCTTGGGCAGGGAACGCTGAAGGCGGCAGCGGTGTATGGCGGTGGCGATTTTGCCTGCGTCCTTGGTCAGGAGATGGCCGGTTATGCGACTGGAGAACTGTTCTTTGCTGCCCAGACCCTCGGTTTCAGACATTCTCATCTGGATACGGGGGCCTACAGTTATGATCAGAAAAATTCAGACAAGGATATCGTACGCGCTGTTGATTTTCTGATCGACGATGAGCCTGGTCGTGCTTTTCTGACCTCGATGGTTGGCTGTCTCTTTGCCAGATCCGTCTATTCCGAAGAGCAGTTGGCGGAGTGTCTGCAGGCAGTTGGTTTTACCACGCTGGCTGGATCTATTCCGAAAGTTGCTGAGCATATACGCACCCTGCGCTGGAAAGTTCGAGCGCAGACCGGCTTTAATCCCGATAACTTTGCTATTCCAAAACGTTTTTATCAGGTCAAAACCTGGAAAGGGCAGGTCGATAAAAGCTATCTCGACAGTCTGAAAATGGAATATGGCAAGAGGATTCAGGCACTCATTGCAGGGAGTTGACGAGTAGTAAACCTTTCCCTGGTTGTACAAAATAAGAAAAAGGCAGATCCCCGCCAAGCGGGAATCTGCCTTTTTTGTTTGAGCTGACGTCCTGTGAGTATCTTACAGCAGATCGGCGATGGCTTCTTTCTCGGAGACCAATTCTGCTTCAGTAGCACTCATCATCTTACGGGCGAAATCGCTTATTTCAAGACCTTTAACTTCTTTCCATTCGCCTTTCTCGCAGGTGATAGGCAGGGCGTACATAATGTCATCGTTGATACCGTAGCTGTTGCCACCGCTGAAGACACCCATGCTGACCCATGCGCCGTTTGTGCCGAGTGCCCAGTCGCGCATATGATCGACGGCGGCAGATGCAGCAGAAGCTGCACTGGAAGCACCACGGGCTTTGATGATTGCTGCGCCGCGTTGCTGTACGGTTGGGATGAATTCGTTTACATACCAATCGTTGTTCACTTTCTCTTTTACCGGAACACCGTCGACGGTTGCAAAGCTGATGTCGGGGAACTGAGTGGCGGAGTGATTGCCCCATACTACCATCTTTTCTACCTTGGTGGAGTGGCTCCCTGTTTTGGTAGCGATCTGAGACAATGAACGGTTGTGGTCAAGACGCATCATCGCGGTGAAGTTGCGTGGATTGAGGTCCGGCGCATTTTTCATGGCGATAAGGGCGTTGGTGTTGGCGGGGTTACCGACAACCAGGACTTTAACGTTGGGATTGGCATTGTCGTTGAGGGCTTTTCCCTGAACGGTAAAGATAGCGCCATTTGCTTTCAGCAGATCTGAGCGCTCCATGCCTGGACCACGTGGACGAGAGCCAACCAGAAGTGCATACTCAACGTCTTTAAAGGCAACATTTGGATCGTCGGTGGTTACGATGCCGGCAACCAGAGGGAATGCGCAGTCATTGATTTCCATAACAACACCTGCCAGAGCGCCCATCGCGGGTGGGATTTCGAGGAGTTGAAGAATGACTGGTTGGTCTTTTCCAAGCATATCACCCGCTGCGACGCGAAAGATAAGGGAATAGCTGATTTGGCCGGCGGCACCGGTGATTGCGACACGTACTGGGGTTTTCATTTGATTCTCCTTATAGAGGGGTTCGTGTGTATCACAGAAACATCTTGCTAAGTACAAGAAGAAGCAAAGATACCATAATGTTTATTAGGAATCCAGCTCAAGGAGCCTTTGAGTAGTTATTTTTTCATCAGTAGTAATGATGTTAAACATCAATAATCCTAACATTCTGGTTTTGTTTGCTTTCCGTAACCGCCTCCTCCGGGGGTTTTGATTATGAAAATGTCGTTGGGCGACAAAAAAACCTCATCGTTACCGGCTAAAAGTGTGATTGAACCGTCCGGGTGCAGAACACTGTTATCTCCTTTTTTTCCGGCACCACCTCCCGCGAGACCATAAGGTTCGGTCTCCCGGTGAGAGGAGAGGACCGTTGCAGTCATCGGTTCAAGAAAGCGAATTTTCCGGACCACGCCATCACCACCTGAAAATTTGCCTTTCCCACCGGAACCGTGTCGAATAGCAAACGATTCAACCCGTACAGGAAAGCGCCATTCAACAACCTCTGGATCGGTCATTCTGGTATTAGTCATATGGCTATGTACTGCGCTGGTCCCCGGATGATCGGGGCCGGCACCGGTGCCGCCACAGATGGTTTCGTAGTTCTGGTGTTTT
>JAHJLI010000218.1 GCA_018821785.1 Pseudomonadota bacterium | reverse complement strand
CGATCTTATTGAGTTCCGTGGTTACCCAGATTTTTCTGGTCTCATTTCGGCCATGGTTGGGCTTATCCTTGTGGTTGTATAATCAGGATCCCAGGAAACATTTTCGAATAATGAAGTGACTTTTTTGAGGAGTTTCTTTTGGTTGTCCTTGGCGGTGAAATGGTAATGTGCCTACTTTTTTGGGTGTAACTTTGGTTGCTCTGATGTCCAACGACACCCATGATATGAATTTGCCAGCAACTGTCGTCAACGGCATTGCACATGGTTTTGCCGTCGATGGCTAAACTGTCGTCGATTGCACCAATTGCGCATTCCATTGCTGGAGTGCCCGGTCCAGCTCCACTGGAGCTATTCGAATCAAGACATTTCGGATGGTACTCTCGCTGGGGACGCTATCTTTTCTGCAACTGAAACGGCAGTCAAAGCGCTCGCGTGCTTTTGGAGATAAGTTTTGAGCCCAATCAGAAATAGCCTTATAACCGTGCATGCCGCATAAAATTGCTCCAGCAGCAATGGCCAAGACGACATGAATGGGGGGTGTTCCTCCCTTGGGCGCGACGAGGATCATGGATTGTTTTGAAGAAACCAGGAAGAGATCGCATTTGTTTGGCGGTAAGTTTCATTCTTGGTGCTCCTGACACAAGGTATTGAGGAAGTGGGGAAGCGGATAACAATGAACGACCGTTGCGCTGCAGGAGTTGAACGAAGACAAGCTTCGATGCTTGCCGCGAGTTACTGTAGCCATTTCGAGTTCGTTGGTATCCTTTGCTGTTGCCGATAAAACGCGAGGGGTCGACAAATGTTTCCATCATCAGGATGGGAAATCCAAAACGATCTTGCCAGTCTTTTTGGATTCTTCGCCGACACAAGGAAAGAACCTTTGGTGTAAGATTTTTGTAATGGCAGGTTGGCAGTATCAGGAATCGTGAATTATTTGCAACCAGATGAAGCCGATCGTACTGCAGCCGATGCCCCCAGCCGATCCAGCGATCGCGCGCCCCGCACTTCAAAGCGGCAGCGGAAAAGCTGAGGAGGCCAAGCCATTCATTATTAATGGTGATGACATACCAGATCGTGTTGCCGATTTTTGGCAAAGCTCCAAGATAATGATGTTGTTGCATCAATTCTTGGAATCTCGCTTCTTCTGGAGGTTCTACCGGGCGGACGACAACCTGTGATAAATTCAAAATGATCCTCTCGCATAAGATACAATTGAGGGGATTGTAGCAAACTTGAGGAAGGTTGTTCAGTTTTAATCGTAACTAGTTTGAATTGTATCAAGAAATTTATTGGGTAAATTCATCCTGCTAGGTGACCAGTTTCTGTCAACTTCTAAAAAACGACCGGATACGGAAGGACAGTTGGAGTCACCTAGTCGAGCATACAGCCATTATTCGACTTTTGCTGCTAATTCTTTGCCGTAGGCTTGGGCTACCTTAATGCCACCGTCGACCCCACTAGCTTTTAGCATCAGAGGGGTACTGACCATATTCATGCAGTAAATATTTTTCATGGTGTCGAAGATGCGTTCTGCCGCTTCACCACTCCAACCAAAAGAACCAAAAGAACCACCTATCTTATTTTTAAGTTCAGCACGTTCAGCGAGAAACAGGAAAGTCTTCATCCTGTTCATCATCTCACCATGATATGTGGACGAGCCGAACACATAGATATCATAACCCTCAAGATCTGTCTCCCGCTTTATCTCAGCAACATCCTTTAAGGATACGCTAATAGCTGAAAACCTTAGACCTTCTGCTATGATTTCAGCAAGTTTCTTTGTTTCACCGTTACGTGTTGAATATACAATAAGTGCTTGGGTCATTTTAAACTCTCCTTACGTCAGGTATATTTTGAATATTTACGAGAAAGCTTCCTATTATCACTATATATAAGTTAATATAAAATTCAAACATCTCTTTCAGCAATTCATTGATTAGTGTGAACAGTTGACCATAACTTTGGCAGTTAGGCGGGTTGCCGGCCGCCGCTCGGACAGCAAACGGTTTTCCTCCAAACTTATCCTGGAATAGCAATAGACCCAAGTATTGACGACGCCCTTATGCTCGCAAGATCACGTTTGCCAAATCTAGACGTAAAACGATTGAGGACAAACTCACAGGTTTTGACGGTATTTTTTTTCGAGTTGGCCCGGTGATACTGCAGATGGAAATCGACTGCTTGTGATACTTTCATAGTGCACCTCCTGTAAATTTGAGATAAGCGGAAAGGGGTTACCGTTTATGATACCATAAAAATGCAGGATTGATCGCTGCGGCAGTGATGGGCATAACAGGAAGAAGGTCAACCGTGAGGTATGTTCACAAGCCGATGCTTGCCATGGCAAATCTATATCTTCTGAAATACGGATAACACCGCTTCCCCAAACGGTTGAGACAATTATTGAGCCGTATGATGATGGTTGGCCTGACTATGAGGAGTCTTTTGTTGATGTTCAGGCGTGATAAT
>JAHJLI010000217.1 GCA_018821785.1 Pseudomonadota bacterium | reverse complement strand
GTTGAACTAAACCGCTACGCGGAAAAAGCCGCCCTCCGTGCCCTCTTGAGCAAATATATCGTTCCACCCCCTTATTTCAGTAATTCTCAAATCTGACCAAGAAAACCGAGCTTCATTTTCAGTACAATATCTCATAATCGGTCGCCAATCCGGCGACCGGCAATTTATTAAGGAGATATTGTTATGGAATCGGATTCTCAAAAAGGTTTTTCCAACTACCTGTATCTGCAAAGAGTTGCGACGAAAACCCGGATTGCCTATCTGCAAGCGGTACAGGGATTGTCGCGGTATTGCAAACAACCAGCCGAGCAACTGAGCAACGAGCAGATCCAAGACTATCTGCTCTATTGCATCCAGGAAAGGAAGCTGGCCTGGGCAAGCTGCAATGTTCTCTTCTGTGGCCTGAAAAAATACTATCATGGCTACCTCAGGCGAGATACTGCCGGATTCTCCATTCCTCCTCGTCCGCGTTCCCGCCAATTGCCGATGTTTTTAAGCAGGGATGAAGTCAGAAGTATTCTCGCAGCCACCGGTAATCTGAAACATCAGGCCCTGCTTTCGGTCATCTATGGTTCAGGTCTTCGGGTGAGTGAGGTCGTCAGGCTAAGGGTCGAACATATTGAATCGGAACAGAGGTTGCTCCGCATTGAACAGGGAAAAGGCAGGAAAGATCGCTATACCATCTTGTCGGAAAAAAGTCTCATATTGCTCAGGCAGTACTGGCGAATCTATCAACCCGGAAAGTGGCTGTTTTTCGCGGGTGACAAAAATCAGCCCATGCCCGTGGCAACCGCCCAGAAGGTTTATATGCGTGCCAAACAGAAGGCAGGAGTCACCAGAGGGCGAGGCATACACACCCTTCGCCACTGTTTTGCATCCCATGCCCTCGAACAGGGGGTTGATCTGTTCATTATCAAAAGATGGCTTGGCCACACCTCGATCAAGACCACCTGCATGTATCTGCATGCCTCGCCGGAAATGTTGCGGAACATAACGAGCCCCCTCGATCTCTTGCTGCAGGAGGACCGTCTATGAAACCACAATACGAAATAGCCGATATTTTTCGCAAGTATGGCGAGGAATATCGGAAAAACCATGCCATGACAGGTGAGCAGCGCAAGGTCATGGCGGCGATCATGGCCTGCCGGACAGCGGAACTCGGCGGTCACCAGGAGGTCTGCGATCAATGTGGAACTATAAGAAACCACTATAACTCCTGCAGGAACCGCCACTGCCCGAAATGCCAGACCTTGACCAAAGAAGATTGGCTGGCAAAACGTCGAGAGGAACTTCTCCCCTGTGGCTATTTCCATATGGTCTTCACCGTTCCCCATGTCTTAAATGCGCTGGTCCTGAGCAACAAAAAAGAACTACTGAGCTTCCTCTTTTCGGCCGTTCGCGATACGCTGTTCGCCTTTGCCGCCGATCCTCAGTGGCGACTTGAGGGCAAGCCCGGCTTATTAACGATCCTCCACACCTGGAGCCAGACTCTGATCGATCATTTTCATATCCACTGCCTTGTTCCGGCAGGAGTGCTTTCCATGGATGGCAAACGCTGGGTGCCGAGCAAAGAGAATTTCCTTTTCCATGTCGTTTCATTGGCCAAGGAGTTCAAGAAACGCTATCTTGGGCTGATAAAAGATGCACTCCCTTCCCTTGTCCTGCCTGAAAACACTGCAAATTTACTCCAGGAAGCCTGGAATAAGGATTGGATCGTCTATGCCAAGAAGCCCTTTGCCGGTCCGGACCAGGTTCTTAAGTACCTTGGTCGTTACACCCACCGGGTGGCTATCGCCAACCACCGGATAAAGGCCATTGATGACCATCAGGTGACTTTTGCTTACAAAGATCGCAGTGACGAAAACCGCAGCAAAACCATGAATATCTCGGCAATCGAATTCATCCGCCGATTCCTGCTCCATGTCCTGCCGCATCGCTTCATGAAGATCCGCTATTTCGGCTTCCTCGCCAATAATTGCAAGGCGAAGGCAATTTTGTTGATCCGCAGTTTGATAGGAAAAATCATGGTGGTCATTTCCTTGACCAAGGAAACCATTCGGGAGAAAATGCTGCGCTTGACCGGCAATGACATCCTTCGCTGCCCGCATTGTCGGCAGGGAACAATGGTGCGGGGCGCCCCCTTGCATGCCAATAGCAGCTAGTAGTAACTTGCTGTAAATATATATTATTTTATGTTTTTTCCGATCTGACAGCAGAGGTGCGTGCAAAATTCACAGTTTTTATAACAGCGCCCTCGAAATTCACATTGATGGGCTAATTCTTAATGAATGTGAGACATCATGATCAGTTTGCACCAGCAATTCGCCGATTTGTTTCATTCCTACCAACCACACCCCTCCTGGATTTTGCTATTTACATCGTATATCCAGTGTGTTACAAACTAACTCCATAGACGCTAGGAGAAGTCCTGCACCACTTTAAGCCCGCGGCTCAGTTCAACAACATTTTATCAATCATCCCGCAGCTCTTCCGGAGATTGGATAATGGTTGTGAACTTCTGCTGTCATCGACGCACGAGGTGATTTGCTGGCGGGACAATTGATAAAACGCTCTTAGTTCTGTTTACCATGCCAATATTACAATATTCTTACAATTGTCTGATGGCCGTAACAATTTTCGGTTGGCACCCTGTAGTTCCCCGCCAAACCATCGATATCATCATCGGTCACATAGCCATGAATCTCATCATTACCATCGGTCGCTTTTGTCGTCAGTTGCTTATTGGCCGCAGCGTAAAACATAGGGTCAGGCCTTGAATTATCACATTTCATGTTTCAATGGGAATTTGAGGACTCTTCAAAGTTATCAATATTTTCATGACATCGAGTAGTATCGCACCCGTCTTTGTATTGATTAAGTGCGGCATATCCTCTTTGCCAAATTCGCTTCAGCTTCTCCAACCATCCTTTTCAACTCCCATAATCAAGGGAGCTCTACGCGCATGACGCCTCCTTTTGCCCACAACCACAGTATCTCGGCCGAGGGGAAGGGGGACAAACACATTCCGAATAGTCCTGCCAACTATAAAAATGAAGGTAACTCTATGAATTTGTGAAAGTCCCCCCGGACGTAAAGCATCAAATGCTTACTCTAAAGTAACACGCCGAGCAAGAATAAATATGCTATTGTTTCAAATGGTTGTTCTCGAAATTTAACCAATTCGAGGATATTGCCCTGTCATGACATGGGCTCCAAGTGATGGTAGGAAATACTCTCATCTTCCCCTTTCTTGAACGAAAACAGTAGACGCCCGGCCTGGTTTCTGAAAACAGTTGCCAGCAAAACGTGTTGGACGGACAAAAGGGGAAGGGGCAGCAACTCATGACCCAATATTCAGCCAAAAGAATTCAAATATGCAATATTTGCATATTTGAATTCAAACGATTACTTATATGGTTATATGGGTGGGAGACAATGACCACCGCCGACTAAACAGCTATTTCAAAGGGGGTTGATCAGGAAAAAACAACTCAAGAAAACGCCTGTTGGCGTAAGAATCGATGTCTTTTTGCAATTGTGAATAATTCTTTATGAGTTCTAGAGCTTTCGGGGTCAGCGTTGTGCCGCCCTTTCCCCCGCCACCCTTTTGCGGAACTACAAGCTCATCGGCGATGTTTTTTTGCAGAATCTTAATGTGTGTCCAAGCCTTTTTATAGCTCATCTCCAACTTTTCAGCTGCCTTGGCAATCGATCCTTCTTGTTCAATCAGTTCCAAGATCTCTGTTTTCCCTTTACCGAAAAGCAGTTCATGTTCAGC
>JAHJLI010000216.1 GCA_018821785.1 Pseudomonadota bacterium | reverse complement strand
CTCGATTGCACTTCTGGCAAAAACCGCTGAAAAAGATATTTCCTTGTTATTACCCCGGGCTTGTTCAACCATGGATAAGATCGTGGATCGCTACGCGATCACAATCTATCCTTATTCGTTATGTACTGTTTTTTGATTATATTACATATGGTTAAGGTGTAAATAATGAAGAAAGAAACGGAAGTATAAGTACTAAAAAAAGAACCATTTCTTTTTTTTCTTTTTTAAAACATACTTTGAATGATCATTTTGTTCCGATATTTCAAGTAGGTAATACTTATTGTCTGAACCTTTCCAGATAGCTTTTTCATTTTCAAAATGATCTAACGTGACTTCTTTACCAGAAAAGGTAGCAGAATCCTTTTCGTAATAAAAAAGAAGACCCGTAACTAATTTAGGCGCAAATGGATCTGCAACAAACTTAATTCTATCCATGACCTTCCCAGCATTGATTTTAGGTATAAGCGCTACTTTTCGTAATGTAGCATCTGGATTAGGAAAATCTTTTCCAAACTCGAAAGAAGAGTAATATTCGCTAACAGTATTATCATGATTCATTGTTACTTCTGTTAATACTTTGTATTCCTCATCTTTACGGATCGCTGTTTCAATTACGTAATATTTTCCTGCTACAGATTCGTATATACCCATGAATCCGTCAATATATTTGAGTGTATACTCTTGCCCAGCGATATTCACCGTGTCACCAACTTTTAAGAAACCAACTCCTGCTTCACCCACTGTCCAATTGGTTAACAAAATCATAAATGCTAATAGATATGTAACCAATATCACATTTAGATTGGTCATTACTCTGTTCCCCTCTGAATAGGATTATTTGCAGTTTTTATTCATACTTAGAACACCATTCATCAAATCTCCTTTTAACGAGAGAGTGGCTATTGATTATCTCTTTTGCTAATTCAACATTTTTCATTTTAACAAGTGCAGGGAAAATGCAATCATCTAGGTCAGGTTGACTAAGGTGATCATCAAAGTGTTTGTAGTTTGTAGTTTTTATGGTTTTTCTTAAGGCTATTGCTGCAGCTATTGCTTTATATAAATAGAAAAAAAACCTAAGTAAAATGATACAAAGAGCAATTCCGAGGATTCCAAAGAACAAGGAGAATGCACCAGTAAAAGCTTGATCTTTAGATTTTTTAATTTCACCTTTTGTTGTAACGTGTTTCACTGGATCTCCAGCGAACCGTTTAGTAATGGTTACCACTTTTGTATTATCGCTATAGTCACCCTCAGGGTTCTTTGTAGCATTCCATGTTAAATTCGTACTTTCAATTATTGATGAAAATATTAGAGGAGCTAATAGTAAAAGAAAGACAATGTAAAATCGGTTTTTTATAAAATAGATTAGTATTCTCATTATTTATCCTCATACATAACTCTTAATATGCCGCGTTGGCTTTTTGGGGAATATTTTGCCAATCGAGGCTGTTTTTTCTTCTTGTGCTATAGGTTGAAAACAAAATGAATAACTGCATTCCTGTTTTCAGGGCTACTCGTTGGTTACCGCATGTTATAGAAATGTAATAATATTTCAATATATTATACGAGTGGATGAATTCTTTCAAGCTAAATATGTTAGGAGTACCTGTGCAGCTTTTTGGGGCTATAGCCTAGTTATGCCGCGTTGGCCTATCAGGGCTATTTTGTTTGTAACTATGCGCAAACGAAGATGAACCTAACGCGATTTGACGCTATTTTACACGGCTTTTTGGGAAAAATCGCTTGTTATGCCGCGTTGGCACTAAGTGCAAAATAACAAGGGGAAATCAATTTTCCTCATTATTATTAATATGATGCGATGAAGCAATTTGGGGAATTTTCAAAACTGAAAGGGATATTGCCAGAAACAATAAAATGGTCAGTCAGATCTACACAGCATTTCGAGAAAACTGGTCATCTTAATATAGCAATCTCAAAGGTAGTTCCTGTGCATGTCCAAGGTGGTCACGAACTGTTTCCGAGTGTTGAGAAATGAGAAGACCTAGTTGTAACAAGAAAAGGCTCAACTGCAAGTTACCTATCGCTATTTCGTTCATTTTGCTAATCCGGTCGCCGTGGGCTGAGAAACTCCATAGCGGCTCGGCGGTCATCCGGGAGCATGACATTCACGTTTGTCCGTTGGAAGGTGAAGGGGACGGACATTTAGTCTTCTTGGTTTTTTAAATCTGGGCCCTTTTTCCCTGCCGGGGATGTTTACCGCGCTGATGTCGTAAAAAAGATCATCCCCGACGCCATAGCCATACCCCTGTCAATATCTGTTATAGCCATTTTATCACCACCCACCGCCATACACCGCCATACACCGCCATACACGGAACAGCCTAAAAACAGGGTGTATCATTTGAACGTCTAACGAAACCAGTATTCGAAGCGTTCGAAGAATGGAGAACCCATGGCCTACACCCAGGCGGATTTAACAAACGTAGAAAAGGCGATTATCGATCTGGCCACCAATCGGCGGCCGGTGAAGTTCGTGATCGATGGTGAGGTGGTGGAATACTCCGCCGTCGAGCTGCCGCAACTGCGGGCACTGCGTAATGAGATCGCCGCCGAAGTCTCCGCCGCCGACCCGACCTCCGGCGCTTCACGCTCCTTTGTCGTCTACGGAGGCAAGGGCCTATGATTCACCCTGCCGGAACCATCCTCGACCATCACGGCCAGCCGCTTGTGCACTCGGAGTCGCTCCCCCCGCACTTCGAGGGCGCATCGGTTGCCGCTCGCATCGGCAATTGGGGAATGTCTTCGGCTGGACCGAACGGCAGCGCCACTTCTATCGCCTCGCTGCGTAACCGAGCCCGCGAATCGGAACGAAACAACCCAACAGCCAAGGGCGGCATCGATTCCTTTGTTGCCAACCTTGTCGGTACCGATATTTCCCCTTCCTGGAATCTTGATAATAAAGAGCAGAAAGACGAACTCGAACAGCTGTGGGACGATAGCCAGAGCGAAGCCGACTATTACGGCATCTCCGATTTTTACGGCACCCAGGAACTGGCCGCCCGGGCAGTGGTCCGCGACGGCGAAGTCCTCAGCCGCTTTCATGACGTCGAACCGACCGCCCGCCTCGTTGTCCCCCTGCAGACCCAGCTCCTCGAGGCCGATCACCTTGACCTGGCCTATAACGACATCAGTCCGGAAGGCAACGAGATCCGCTTCGGCATCGAATGGAAGCACGGCCGCCGTTATAAATACTGGCTGTGGAACGATCACCCCGGCGAGAGTTTTCTTACCCGGGCGAACATCTTCCGCCAGCCGGTATCCGCCTCCGACATGACCCACGTCTTTCGTCCTTTGCGGCCCGGCCAGGCCCGCGGGGTCTCATGGCTGGCGCCGATCATCGTCAAGCTGCACGATATCGACATCTATGACGACGCCGAGGTAGTACGTAAAGGAGCCGCTGCCCTGTGGGGTGGTTTTATCTATTCCGATGCCCCTGTGGTCAATCGCAACTTGTCAGCCCCCGACAAGGAGCCGCAGACAAAAAGGGAAATTATTCTCAAGCCTGGAACTTTCCCGGTGCTCGCGAACGGCCAGAAGATCGAGTTCTCGAAAACCGCCGACGTCGGCAACAACTATCTCGACTTCATGAAGAACCAGTTCCGCATGATCGCCCGCGGCCTCGGCATCACATACGAGCAGCTGACCGGCGATCTGTCAGGCGTCACCTATACCTCTCTTCGTGCAGGGCTCATAGAGTTTCGCCGCCTGTGCGAAACGATCATTCTCCGCACCCTGGTTTTTCAGTATTGCCGCCCCTATATCAACCGCTGGATTTATACCGCCGTGCTGAACGGCGCCCTCGAGACCATCTCTGTCAGCGAATACCTGAAGAAGCCGCGCATCTTCCACCGCGTCAACTGGAACCTCGACGGCTGGGATTTCACCGATCCGGTCAAGGACCGTGTCGCCGAGCAAATGGATATCAGAAACGGCATCGAGACCCGCGGCCAGAAGATCGCCAAGCGCGGCGGCAATATCAACCGGGTTGACAAGCAGAACACCCATGAGCGCGAGCAGGCCGAAGCAGGCGGCAACCGTTACGACTGTTATCCGGCACAAACTACGAAAACCGGAATTTTACAGAATGTCGAAGATCAAGTGATTCTCGATTCTGTGAAAAACCAATAGGCAGAGAGAAGAAAAGCCATGAGCGTCGAACATATCCTCACCGAAATCGTCAACCGCCCGCTGATGATCACTCCGGCCAAGCTGGAGGTCATTCTCTCCATCCTTAATCGCCGCTCCGAGCAGGCCATTGCCCCCGATTTTTCAGCGCTGATGCACATGAATTCCCTTTCCGGCCAGGAGGTAAAAGCCGAGGCCAGGCCGATCAATCAGGTATCGGAGGCGCTCATCGCCGTCATCCCGGTTCTCGGCAGCATGGTCGCAAGAAATCACGGCTATGGCGAAGGCGACGGCTCCGGCCTGCGCAGTTACCGCAGCTTGTTTTCGGATATTAACGCCGCCGCCAGGGATCCGGAGATCGGCGGCATCCTCCTCGATATGGACACCTTTGGCGGCATGTCGGCAGGCTGCGAACGGCTCACCCGTTTTCTTGCCGAGGTGAACGCCGTCAAGCCGGTCTATGCCGTGGTTGATCTGAACGCCTATTCCGCCGGATATTCCATCGCCGCCGCCTGCAGCAAGATCATCCTTTCCGATCAGACCGCAGGCGTCGGCTCCATCGGCTGCATCGCCATCCATTGCGATATCAGTGGGGCCAATGAAAAGGAAGGGCTGAACTATACGGTGGTGACCTTTGGCGCCAAGAAGGATCAGTTCTCGCCGCTCAGGCCTCTTGCAAAAAATGAACATTCCGACCTGCAGAAATCGGTGTCCGTGCACGGCATGCGCTTTGCCGAGACGGTTGCCGAACTGCGCAACATGAAGCTTGCCGATGTCCTGGCCACCGAGGCCGGGGCCTACTCCGGGCAGCAGGCCATAGATATCGGCCTGGCCGATGAGATCGCCTCCTTTGACGAGACGGTGGCCATGCTCGCCGACGATATCAAGACCCGCAAGAAAACCTCATTCACCTCAACATTTCAATCTAAGGGAGAAAACGATATGCCCGAACCAATGAGCACCAAAGACCGCATTGCCGCTCTGCTGACCGCTGAAGACGGCCCCCAGGCCCTGGCCGACCTTGGCTATATCAGCGCCGCTGTCGCAACAGGGAACCTTGAAGCCGCTGTGAAAACCGCAACCGATAAAGCCGAACAGCAGCACCAGCAAGCAATTGCTGTTGCCGAAGTCTGTCAGCTTGGCCAGGCCTCACTCGACCAGACCGTTACCATGCTGAAAGAGAATTTCACCCCCGAGCAAGCGCGTGAATCCATCCAGCAGCTGCGCGCCAACAGCTCCAAGGCCGCGGCGATAAAATCGACCACCACCGTCTTTACCAACGAAGGCAAGCATCCCCTCATTACCGCCTGCGAGGCGTTAAAGAAATAAGCAAAAATTTTACCAGACAGGGCGCACTGCCCAAGGATAAACCCCACAGGAGGTAGCACATGACCGTAAAAACCGAACCCGCAACCCTGGGCGATGCGATCAAATGGGAAGAGGACGATAACTATTCCCGGAAAACGATCACCGTCAAAAGTGGCGAAAGCGTTGCCCTTGCCGAAGTAATGGGCAAGATCGCCAAAACAACACCTTCCACCGGCACCGCCGGCACCAACACCGGCAACGGCACCTGCGGTTCGGTGGCAGCAGGTGCACAGACCAAGCTCGGCACCTATACCCTGACCTGTAAGGCCGCCGCCGCGAATGCCGGAACCTTTGCCGTCAAAGACCCTGAAGGCAACAGCATGCCGGAGGCCACTGTTGCGGTGGCCTATGCCAACCCGCAACTGAACTTCACCCTGGCCGACGGTTCCACCGACTTTGTTATCGGCGATTCTTTCACCATCGCGGTGACCGCTGGTTCGGGCAAATATGTTGCCCTTGACCCGACAGCCGTCGACGGCTCGCAGGTTGCCGCCGGGATAATGGTTGCTGCAGTCGATGCCAGCGGCGCCGACACCCAGGGTGTCATTATCAATGGTGATGCCCTGGTTGCTACCGGCAATCTGGTATGGCCGTCGGGAATATCAGAGGACGACAAAGCCAAGGCCATCGCCGAACTTGACGCCCTGGGCATCAAGGCGGTCAGCCTCGCTTAATCATATTACATATCACGCCACACCGGCAGATACCACGATCCCAGACGCATAGAGGAGACACCCAATGCCCGATCAACTTATTATCAACCCGTTCGACACCGGCGGCTACAACATGGCCACCCTGACCGAGTCGGTCAATCTCATCCCCAACATGTACGGCCGCGTTCGACAGCTCGGCATCTTCACCCCCGATCCGGTACGCACCCGGCAGATCATTATCGAAGAAATCAACGGCATCCTCACCCTGCTGAAGTCGCAGCCGGTAGGCGGACCGCCGCCGCGTAAGAAACACGGCAAGGCCAAGATGCGATCCTTCATCATCCCTCATATCCCCTACGAGGACCAGATCAAGGCCGAAGATATTCAGGGTGGACGGCAGCCGGGAACCACCGATCCAAAGACGCTTGAAGTCGTAATGATGAATCGCTTGATGGAAATGCGGGCTGCCCACGCCATCACCGAAGAATTTCTTATGGTTGGTGGAATTAAGGGGATCATTCTCGACGCCGACGGCACAACCCTTGAAAATCTGTATACAGCCTTTGGTATCACTGCCAAAACCGTCGACTTCGCCCTTGACACCGACAGCACCGAAGTCCTCGACAAATGCCGCGAGATCGTCCGGCACATTGAAGACAATCTCCTGGGTGATGTTATGTCCGGGGTGCGGTGCTTGTGTGGGGAAAGCTTCTTCGATGCACTGGTCAGTCATCCGAATGTCGAGAAATTCTATGCCGGGCACGTTGCCTTCCTGCAGAATGCCGGAATAGGTACCGATCCGCGCAAGGGCTTCACTTTCGGCGGCATAGTCTTTGAGGAGTATCGGGGAATTGCCACCGACCCGATAGCCGGAACCGGCAGGCGGTTTATTGCTGCCGATGATGCCCGGTTTTTCCCGGTAGGCACCATGAACACCTTCAAGATCCACTATGCCCCGGCCAACTATCTGGAAACGGTCAACACCATGGGCCTGGCGATCTACGCCAAGCAGACCATGGAGCCGAAAGGCCGTTGGGTGGACATCAACACCGAGTCCAACCCGCTGCCGATGTGCAGGCGTCCGGGCATCCTGGTTCAAGGATTGATCTAGGAAAGCTGAACCATGGGTATCGAAGAGGCATTGGCCGATCTGGCCACCGCAACCACCTCCGAACATCTCGGCCGGCAGGTCGAGATAAACGGGGTGGTTGTCACATGCGTCAAGAGCAGTCTCAAGCAGGAGGAGGCTGTCTCTTTTGGTGGCGGCCGATTTAACCAGGACGGTTTGGCTGTCGAGGGTGTGCGTCTTGCCATCGATAAAAGCCTGTTGCCTTATTCTCCGCAGACAGGGGGAAGAATGA
Source organism: Pseudomonadota bacterium (assembly GCA_018821785.1). Lineage (GTDB taxonomy): Bacteria > Desulfobacterota > Desulfobulbia > Desulfobulbales > Desulfocapsaceae > Desulforhopalus_A. The sequence continues at coordinate 8,091 of JAHJLI010000216.1, read as the reverse complement.
CTGTTGACGGCCAGACATACGATATCCGGACAGTCAATACCCAGGGCAATCTGCTGCTCATTACCTTGACGAGGTTTATAGCATGAGGCTGGAGCTTGATATAGATCATCAGGAAATCATTCGAATGATCGGTCTGGCCCATGCCACTGACATGCAGATTGAAGCAGCGAGGATGTCAACGCTGCGGAAAATGCGGCGCCTGGTTGAGGCCAGGGTCAAGCGCTATGCCGCCAAGGAACTGCGGATACCGCAACGAGGCATAGAGCACAGGTTTTTTGCCGAAACACTCAAGCCGGGTGACGAAGAGTTGCGGCTGTGGATAGGGACATGGAACATCTCACCATTTTCTATCGGCACCCCGACAGCCTATGGCGTGCCTGGAAAAACCGGAGGGGTGCGGGTCGGTCGCTCACGAAACTATCCTGGGGCTTTTATGGCCCGGATTTATACGGCTCGCGACAAGGTCTGGATCCGCCTGGGATCAAAACATTATTCCGACGAACTGTATCCAACCAGGTATCGCCCGGGGGATCGCGGCCTAACCGGGTTGCGTGGCCGTTTTCCGGTCGTTCGGGCAGCGGTGCCCATCGACTATACGATAAAGGCGGTTCTGGAAAAACATGAAAGCGAGTTTTCCGGAGAGTTTTCAAAGATATTCGCTCGCGAGCTGAATTACTTCGTCAACATTAAAGGACAAGGCTGATGTTCGGACTCATGAATCTTCTACTTGGCAGGTTGACGGCACTGACCGCCGAACTGCGCTATCTCCACAAACCGACCGGGGAGATGGCGGCGCCGATGGTGATCAACACTTGTCTGCCGGATAAGCAGATGGACTGGCAGGAGTCATCCGACTTTCCCCATGTCCGGGCTGCCATATACCAGGGGGCCTTCGATGGAGTCACCCCGCAGCCGCATAAGGTCGTCATTGTCTGCGGCATTTACACCCCAGGCAGCGTGCTTGACGGAACCGCGGACATCACCGAATTGACCACGGCGATAGGGGGTATCGTTACCAATCGCAGTTTTCCACCGTTTGTTTTGCGAACCCCCGTCGAATATACAATCGGTCTTACCGAGGCGGGGGCCGAAGGCCTTCAGCCGCACCCATATCATTTTTCCAAACTCTATCTCGAATTCCTAAAAACGTGAGGCAACTATGAACGCACCATTTTCTTTTCTGGGTACATCCAACATCTATATCGATCTCCTTACCGACGAAGGCGCACAGACCGGGTTGCAGTTGAAGGGCAACTGCCCAAACCTGGCGATCAAGACCGACTCTGAGCGCAAGGAGCTGATCGGCTCCGGTCGCGACAATTTCGGCCAGGTCATTGCCTCGGTTACCATCCCGAAACCGGCATCCATGTCGTTTTCGCTGAACCAGGTCGATCAGGACATGTTTGCCATGGCCTTTTTCGGCACGAATTCGGTTCTGACCCAGGCTTCCGGCACCCTGACCGATGCCCCTGTGGTAACCATCGCCGATCGCTTTGTCGAGATAGGCAAACTCATGATCAGCTCAGTCGTGGTGGAAAACACCGGCGGTACCGTAACCTACGTTGCCGGAACGGACTACGAGATCAACACCAGGATGGGCATGATAATGGCCCTTTCAACCGGGGCTATTGCCACCGCTGAGTCGGTAAACATCTCCTGCAGCTATGCAGAGGTAAACGGCATCAAGATGTCGGCTATGACAAAAAGCAACATCAGAATCCGCATGGTCGTTGACGGCACCAACTTCGCAGACGGCCGGAACTTCAGACTTACCGTGCACCGCGCTCGTCTCGCTCCGTCCGGTGATCTTGCGGTTCAAGGCGATAATTTTATGGAGGCCAAGTTCGAAGCTTCCTTGGAAACGCCGAACGGAATGAGCGAACCGTTTGATCTGCTTTTCTTGAGCTAACCGCCACCTCTCTCATCCCTGGCCGGCATCTATCTGTCCAGGGATGGTCTTAAATTTTATTGGTGAAAAAATGCGCAATAAAAAGGCAATCAATATCAACGGCCAGGATATCACCGTCAGAGAATTAACGATGGAGGAAGTTGATGAGCTCCTGGCAGCCGTTAAAGAAACCAGAGTCTTATACCCGGCAGAGGTCATGTTGGACCCGGAGATTCCGCAGGAAGCGGTGATGATGGCCACCGGGATGACCGCCGACCAGTTGACCGGAGATATCACCCCGAGCGAACTCGCGGAAATATGGGGGGCTGTGGCCGAGGTGAACGGTTTTTTGTCAAAACTCATGGCTCGCCTGCTGGTGGTAAGCGAAACCATGAAAGCCGCACTGTCCTCCGCCGCTCCGTCTGCCGAGTGATCATGGCCGGACATTGTGGGGCCGCCCAGTATGGCTGGTCATTTTTTATGACGGCCTTGGAAGAGGCTAGCCAAAAAGCATAGGAAACATCCATGACCACCGCCAACGCCATCGTCTTTAAACTGCAGGCCCAGTACTCAGGCCGTGCCGACATTCAACAGCTGACCTCCGATCTGAACTCGGTAAAGAAGGTTGAATCCTTCTCGAAACTTCAGGACTCGTTTCGTCAGCTGAACAGCGAATTTGTCGACGCCAAGACCAAGATGCGCGCCCTCAGAACCGAGATGGCGCAGCCGGGCAACCAGGCGATGGCCGCCGACTATGAAAAATCAGTGGCGGCGGTAAGGACGTTGTCGGGTGAGATTGTCAAACAAAAGAACGCTCTCGACACGCATCGCGGATCGCTGAAGCAGGCTGGTGTTGATGTCACCAATCTGGCAGGCGAATATGACCGGTTAAAACAGTCGGTAAGTAGCCTTTCCAGCACCAAGGCGGCCAGGGATACCCTGGGTATCAAGTCGATTCGGGATGTTAAGGCTGAAATCACCGGAGCTGTTCAGGCATATCGCGCTCTTGCCGGATCAGCCGGCACATCGGCAGCCGACCAGGTCAGGGCTCTTGATGCCCTCCGGGCAAAAACCCGTGAACTCCATGCCACTATTGCCAATCCGCCGAAACTCGATATGGCCAGGAAAATGCTCGGCCTCGATTCCGGTCGCTCTGTGTCCCTGGAAATAGATAAAATCAGAGATGCCTATAAGACCCTGACAACCTCCGGCAAGGCGAGTATGGCTGAGCTCGCCCGTGCGAAAGTAGCGCTTGGGCAAAAGATCGATGAGTTGAAAAACAAGACCAACAATTGGCGCGATGCCCTTGGCCAGATAAAGGGCCGGGCGCTGGAGGCTGCCGCCGCCGGTGCAGCTCTCTTTGCTGCCGCCAGGGCCGGGATCAGTTTTGAGTCATCAATGGCCGATGTCCGCAAGGTGGTGGATGGTACCCCGGAACAAATCAAAAAACTTGGGCAAGAACTGCAGGATATGTCGAGGGGCATTCCCAAAACCGCCGCAGAGTTGGCGCAGATTGCCACTTCCGCTGGGCAATTAGGTATTGCCGCCGACGATATTCGTCCCTTTGTCGAAGTGACCGCCAAGATGGCCACCGCCTTCGACATGACCGCCGACGAGGCCGGAAACGCCATAGGCAAACTGAAAAACGTTTTCAAGTTGAGCATCCCGGAGATCACCTCCTTTGGCGACGCCATAAACCAATTGGGCAACAACTCGGCGGCAAGGGAAAAAGATATCATCAATGTCATGCTCCGGATCGGCGGCACCTCCCAGCAATTTGGCCTTGCCAAGGAGCAGACGGCAGCACTGGCCACTGCCATGCTGTCTCTTGGTAAGACCCCGGAAGTAGCAAGCACCAGCATCAACGCCCTGTTGAATAACATGCAGACCGCCACCATGGGCAGCAAGGAGTTCAAGGATGCCCTCGGCAAGATAGGGATGAGTGCCGAGGATATGGCGGCGGCGGTTGCCAAAAATCCACAAATGGCCCTGTCGAATCTCCTGAATACCTTGGAGAAACTCGACGGGCAGAAACGGGCCGAGGTTTTGACCGGCCTTTTCGGCAAGGAATTTCAGGATGACATCGGTGTTCTGGTCGGCAGCATGCAGACCTATCGCGACGCCCTGGGCCAGGTAGGTGATAAAACCAGCTACGCCGGGGCGATGCAAAAGGAGTTTGACGAGCGGTCGAAAACCACCGCCAACCAGCTGATTCTCTTAAAAAACGCCTTCAATGAAATCCTTACCAATATCGGTACCGGACTTCTTCCGGCAATTAAGGCTGCAGCAGATGGATTCAAGATGCTGCTCACCCCGATTGCCGATCTCTCACGGGAGTTTCCGCACCTGACCGCCGGAATCGCCGCTCTTGGCACCGGTGCTCTGGTCTTTAGCACCATTACCAAGGTGGTAAATATCGCCAAAGCAGCCATGCTCACATTTGGAGGAGAGTCTTTGGCCTCCCTGGGGAAAGTCGGCAAGGCTATAACCGCTCTTGGTCCAGTAATGAAAGGGCTGGGTGGTATTGCCACCGCTGCTTTCGCCGGGTGGAGTTTCGGCACCTGGTTGAACCAGTTCGGTCCGGTACAAAAGGCCATGACCAGCATCATCTATTCTCTTGACCGCCTGCAGCTTGCTGCTCAGAAGATGTGGGCCGCCTTGACGGGTGGCGATGTTGCCGTCGTCAAACAAAAGATTGCCATAGCCAAGCAGGCTTATGACGAACGTTTGGCTGAAATAGACAGGGATGTTTCTGAAAACGCCAAGACTCCGGAGCAAAAGGCCACGGAGACGGAAGAAAAGAAAAAAGTCGATACGGCTGCCGCTGCCGCTAAAGTTTTAAAAGAACAACAGTCTCGACCATCCACTTTTGAAGAACTGGAAGCGCATAAAAAGAAAAGCGAGGAGGTTGCCCCTGTACCCAGCCCCCATGACAAACAGAAAGACAAGGAAGAAAAACCCTTAAGTAATGAGCAAGCAGCCATAGATACATGGTCTGCCGATCAGCTCAATGAGGATCAAAAGAAAGAGCGGCAAGATCGCCTCGGTAGCCTCGACAGCACTGACGAAATTGCCAAGAAGAAAGAGGCGGAATCGAAAGAAGCAAAAGACGCTGCCAAGAAAGAAGAGCAAACCGCCAAAGACGCAGAAAGGGAAGCGGCCGGAGTAGCCAAAAAGGCCAAAACGGACGCAGCCCGCGAAAATGCCAGGGAAGCAAAAGAGGCGACCAGGGCCGCCGATGCCGCAGAAACCAGGGCAAACATCGAAGTCCAGGCTGTCCAGGACAATCAAGATAATTCCGTCACCGAAATCAAAACCACCAGGCACAAACGACGTTCACGAGGTGGCCGGAGTGCAAAGCAAAACGCCCAGGCCTCTGTGCATGGCGGCGAATTGTCCGACGAAGAATATCAGGGCCTGTCCGAGGAAGACAAGGCTTTGCTGACGAAAATCGCCACCACTCCAAAAAAAGAATACGATTATTTCAGTAAGAAAAGCGGCGACCGTTTTCGGGGCGTGGGCGACACATCTAAATTTATGGCGATCCTCGCCAAAATGCTCACCGACCTGCAGAAAACAAGAGAAGAGCAGCAAAAATTATTAGATGCCCCAAAGCAGGTCGGCCCGAAAGCAACCGATCCCGCCGCGATTGAAGCCCGTAAAAAAGCCGACGCCGAAGAGTTTGAAGCAAGGCAGAAGGCCCACGCCAAAGATACAGCCGACCGCAAAAAAGCCAACGACACCCGCATTGCCGATGCCAAAAGAGGAGCGGCCGATCTGGCCCAGGCCGAAGTCCAGGCGGTCGAGAAAACAAAGAGCGCCTGGAAACTCTACGCCGACAAGGTCAAGTCGATCTATGCCGAGATCAATGGCCGGGAAGACTCCCTTGCCGAAAAACTCAGCAGCTTTGACAAAAAAGGCTCCGAGGAATCGCAATGGCGCAGAAAATTAAAAGACGCCAAAGAATACGAAAAAGCGGCCAAGGCTGCCATGGCGGTCGGCGACTCCGAAAAAGCCAAAGCCCTGGCCGATAAAGCATCCGGGCTCTATGAAGGTTTAAGAGGCGGCGCTGGCAATATCGGCGAAAGGGCCGCCGACCGCACCGCCTACAGCGGCGTCAAGTCCTCCGGCAGCTTAGGCGTTGAGATAGCCCGCGCCCTGCAGCAGGCAACGGCCAAAACCGCCATGTCGTCAATGTCCGGCCTCAATCTGCTGGGCGATCTGTCGGCTCGCATTCGTGGCCAGCTGGCGGCGGTTGCTGCCGGTGCTGCTGATAAAAGCGCAGGCAAAGCAGGCGGCCAGCGGGTCGACAAGGTCCATGAATTAAAATTTAGCGGCGGATCTCTACGCGGCAGCGAAACCGATGTCGAAAATCTCCTTAACCTTTTGGCGCAAGCCGGGATGAGTGCCGCATGATAAGCCTCGACACCATCACCCTGCCGACAGACCTCTGGTGGGAAGATGAAACCGACTGGACCCCGGTCGAGCAATCAACCGAATATTCTTGCACCGGGGCTTTGCTTATCGACCTGGCAACCAAACTTGCCGGACGACCAATCACCCTGGTCGGTGACGAGTCCACCGCCTGGATAACCAGGACAACGACCCTTGCCCTTATGGCCCTGGCCGCCGACCCCGGCAAGGTCATGACCCTGATCATTGATACCCGCAGCTTTCAAGTCATGTTTCGCCATGAAGGCAAACCGCTTGACGCCGTGCCGGTGGTGCGGATCAGCCCGCCTGTCGCCACCGATTATTATATTTTGAAGGCCCTGCGCTTTCTGATGTTGTCGGAAAACCTTTAGGAGATTTTTGCAATCATGGCAATTTTAACAGAAAATATCAAGCTCATGGCCAGTCAAAGGCTGACCGACAATGACGACGGCGGCGGACGTATGACCGGCGTTGAGATCGTCGACGGCAATGTCAACAATCTTTTTCCGGATATCTCGCGGCTTGATCGCGTTTATGGCCGGGTCAGTTTGCGCAAGGCCTTTGTCTCGATACAAACCGACAACCAGGACGCTTATTCAGGGGCGCATGTCATTCTTTCATTACCCGCTGAGGACGCTAATGTCTCGGTGTGCATGTTTGCCACCGGCGATCCGCATGACGAGCGCGACGCCGCCCGCAACCGTGTTGAATCCTATGTGACTATAGGCCCGCGTTTTCAAGGGTGGATGTGGGGCGACCAGCCAGCGGGCTCGCGGTCGATTCTTCTCTTCTGCATCAAAGGCACTCCTAATCCTGATATCGGCTCTGTCCTCTGCCTGTTCAACAACAAGGGCCTCGGTACCGAACAGTCGCAATATGTGAGAGTCACCGGGGTTGAGAAGACCAGCACCGAGTTTTCCGTTGATGCCGGTGAATACAGCAGCATTGCCCAGACCTTTAACCGCGAGATCATGCGTGTCGATATTGGTGACCCTTTGCGGTACACCTTTATCGGTAAAGAGATCAGCAAAAATGACGCGCTCGCCACCTCTGTCTATACGACCGTTGTCTCCGACGCCTCAAAATATTACGGCGTCATGCTGCCGACAGCGGCCATTAATGCAGGCGACATCGCCATCAATGTGAACTCAATCTTCACCCATTTGGTACCATCCGCCCAGGGCGAGAGCCCGGTCACTGACCTGTCGATCGGAGAAGCCGGGCCGGTTATCGATGCGGGTGTCTCGCACTCGATATCTGTGCCAAGTTTTGCTATGGCAACCGGCAAGCAGATGAATTTTTGCCGGGGTATTGCCCCTGGCAGTCTGTCCATTACCGGATCTGGTCACACGTACACCGATAACTCGGCGGGCCTTGTGCTTGAGGGTTTAAGCCAGGTCGGCACCGTCGACTATTCTACCGGGTGCGTCACCTTCACCAATGTGCCAGCCGCTTACACGACAAGCTTTACCATGACGGCCATCGTCGGCGTTGAGGTTGTGCGGGTGCCGGAGAGTATCAGCCAATCAATAGTTTTGGCTAATCGCGGTTACAATTATGTGGCAATTCTCAACCCTCTACCGATCCCCGGCTCGGTCTGGGTCGACTATATGGCGCAGGGTAAATGGTACCGGGTTAGAGATAACGGCACCGGCATTCTGGTGCCTGACATTGAAGGCACCGGCACCGGCACCGTCAACTATGCCACCGGCAGCCTGTCTCTTACCTGTGCGGCTCTTCCTGACGTTTCTACCTCAATTATTTTCAAT